>NZ_JASHDO010000001.1:0-334482 GCF_047463615.1 Streptococcus infantis
ATTGTAGACTATATTGATTACTACAACAACAAACGAATTAAGGTAAAACTAAAAGGACTTAGTCCTGTACAATACAGAACTAAATCCTTTGCTTAAATTAATTGTCTAACTTTTTGGGGTCAGTACATTTATACCTGATACAATGCGTTTTTTTGATTATAAAGACTTTTTGCCAAGTTCTTCTAGGCGTTTAGAACCTTGTCTAAAAATTCTTTAAGACGTGGATGTTGAGGGTTGTCAAAGATTTGGTCAGGGGTACCATCTTCTAGAAATTCACCGTCTGCAGTAAAGATAACACGATTGGCAACCTTACGAGCAAATCCCATCTCGTGAGTTACGATAATCATGGTCATGCCTTGCTCTGCCAATTCCTTCATAACGTTAAGAACGTCTCCGACCATCTCAGGGTCAAGGGCAGAAGTTGGCTCGTCAAAGAGCATGATATCAGGGTTCATGGCTAGACCGCGAGCGATAGCTACACGCTGTTTTTGACCACCTGATAGGCTTTCAGGAATAGCATTAGCCTTATCAGCAAGTCCAACTTTTTCAAGGAGTTCCATACCCAATTGTTCAGCTTCAGCCTTGGTCATCAACTTATGTTCTACAGGAGCGAAAGTAATATTTTCCAATACCGTCATATGGGGGAAAAGATTGAAGTGCTGGAACACCATACCGATATTTTCACGAACATGGTCCACGTTGGTTGCTTTATCTGTCAAATCATAACCATTAACCGTGATATGACCTTTTGTACCTTCCTCAAGGAGATTCAAGCTACGCAAGAAAGTTGATTTACCTGAACCAGAAGGTCCAATGATACAAACAACATCTCCTTCGTAGAATTTTGCTGAGATTCCTTTAAGGACTTTGTTTTTACCATATTGTTTATGTAAATTATCAACATCGATTTTTAATTTAGCCATTATTGAATCCTCTTTTCTAAGCGTTTTGCAAGTCTAGTAAGAAGTGTGATAATCACAAGATAGAAGACTGCGAGAATTGCATACATTTTGAAACTTTGGTAGTTACGAGCAATGATAATCTTACCAGTCTGGAAGAGTTCGACCAAACCGATTGCAGATACGATAGTTGTATCTTTTAAAGCGATGACAAATTGGTTGACGAAGTTTGGAAGCATGAGTTTGGTTGCTTGTGGCAAGACAATCTTACGCATGGTTTTACTGTATGAGATACCAAGGCTTCGACTAGCTTCCATTTGTCCGATAGGAACAGCCTTAATACCACCACGAACAATTTCAGCGATGTAGGCAGCTGAGTTTAGGGAGAGGGCGATTGTACCAGCGACAAAGTCATTGATTGGACTCTGTTGGCCTGTAAGGGATTCGATAAAGTTAGGAACTCCCCAGAAAATAAAGGCAGCAAGAATCATCAATGGAATACCACGAATTACATCGACAAAGATTTCTGAAATAAGACGAAGTGATTTATAAGGACTAACGCTAAACATACCAAAGATAATACCGATAACAATCGCAATTGCAAAGGAAATCAAAGCTAGAGAAAGGGTAATTCCAAGTCCACTTAGAAGTTGTTTGTAGTTGTTTTTCAACAAGCCCCAGATAGTAGTCTCGTCAACAGTTGATGATTCACTTGTTGAATCAGTTGCAAGGTATTTATCAAGAATCTTTTGGAATTCACCACTTGCTTTAAGATTTGCAAGACCGTTGTTGAACATTTCAATCAATTCAGGATTGCTTCCCTTTTTAACTGCAAAAGCAGTTTCACCGATTGGAGTACCTTCGATTGGTGTTTTTAATTTTTGCCCTTGACTGATAGAGTATTTAAGAACTGGTTCGTCATCCATCACAGCGTCAATTGAACCAGTGTTCAAGCTGTCATACATAGATGAACCGTCTGCAAAGGTTTTAATTTTATAACCATATTTGCTTTGATTTTCAGTTAGGAAGGTTTGAGAAGCAGTACCGTTTTTAACACCAACGGTTTTACCCTTCAAATCTTCATAAGAAGAAATGGTACTTGATTCCTTAACTCCAAGAATAGTATTAGCTGTATAGTAAGAATCAGAGAAATCAAAGGTTTCTTTACGAGCATCTGTAACAGACATACCAGCAATCATACCATCAGCTTGACCAGATTGAACCGCGTTAATAGCAGCATCAAAACCTGGGTTGGTGATTTCAATCTCGAAACCTTGGTCTTCGGCAATAGCCTTGATCAAGTCCATATCAATACCAGTGTACTGGTTGCTTGAGTTTTGGAAAACGAATGGTGCAAATGAAGAATCACTTGCGATAACGTATTTAGATTTGACTGGAGTAGCTTTTTGACCTGCGCTTGTAGTAGAAGTGAGAGAAGTTACTTGTGAACTAGTTTTAGAAGAACTTGTCCATTTATTGATAATTTTGCCCAAGCTACCATCTTTTTTCATCTGAGCTAAAGCTTCGTTAAATTCTGTAACCAGGTATTCGTACTTGCTACCTTTTTTAACTCCAAAAGCAAAGCTTCCAACGGCTTCTCCGTCCATGTTGATACTGAGATCTTGCCCTTGGTTAATAGCGTACTCGATGACTGGTTTGTCATCCATGATGGCATTTACAGCACCTGTACTTAGACTGTTATTCATCAAATCACCAGTATCAAAGGTTTTGATAGTGAAACCATATTTATCTTTGATGCTTTCTAGGAAACGTTGTGCGGCAGTACCGTTTTTAACACCTACAGTTTTACCACTGAGTTCTTCATACTTAGTGATTTTGTTAGACTTAGTCGTTGCGATGACAACTTTTGTATCATAGTATGTATCAGACATGGTAAAGACGTTTTCACGTTCTTTGGTTTTTGTCATACCAGCCATGATTGCATCTGCTTGCCCTGCTTGGACCGCATTGACAGCAGCATCAAAGCCTGGATAAGACATTTGGATATTCCATCCTTTTATCTCAGCGACTTTATTGATGATGTCGACATCAATTCCTTTATAAGTCTGGTCTGTATCTTTAAACTCAAAGGGTGCATAAGCTGTATCACTAACAATCTTGATAGTGTCCGCATTAGCATAGCCTAAAGAGAATAAGGGAAATAAAAATAATAAAAATGCAAGGATTTTTTTCTTCATGTTTAGTCTCCTTTTTAGAATATTTACCCATTATAGCAGAAAATAAAAAAGTTGGCAAATATTTAGTGTTTTGATGTAAGAAAATGTGACATGAAGTTTCTTGTAATACTGATTTTTTTGATGTAAAAATTAAAAGAAGCCGAACGCATATTGAAGAGTTCGGCTTGTTCTATATAATGGGAATGATTAGTTTGACTTGTGCACCATTATTACTATTTTCTAAGTGCATAGTTCCATTATGAAGTTTCATGACGCGTTTGACGAAAGATAAACCAAGTCCATAGTGGCTTTCTTGAGAGGGGGTTCTTGCTTGGTCATCTTTATAGAAAAGATTTCCAGCATTTTGTAATATATTTTTTGAAAAACTAGATTGGTTATTCCATATAGTTAGAACTAATTGACTATTTACTTGTGAAATTGTTAGGTGGATTTGTGCATCATCTTCTTTTTGATGTTGTATAGCATTGTTAATAATATTTGTAATTGCTCGGAAAAATAGATTGGAATGAATTGCAATTTGTGTCGATGGATTTATTGTGTTTGTAAAAATAAAGTGTGTATTTTTAGGAACTAAAGGTGTGATATGTTCCTTTAATTGACGAGTTAATTGTTGAATTGATATCTTTTCAAGTTGAATATCTTGGTCATAAAAAGTTTTGGAGTATTGGATGAAGTGATTAAAATAATCGTTTAACTGAATACTTGCTTGCTCCAGATCTTTTAGACATTCCATTACTTGGGGTGTTTGTTTGGTAGATTGTAGGAATTCAGCATTTCCTCTTATGACAGTTAGAGGAGTTCGAAGATCATGGGCAGCGCTAGATACTTGAAACATGAGTTCTTTTTTTTGTTCTTTTTCATTTTCAATCCTATTTTTTATATCGGATTGCATTTTTTCTATTAGATCATTTGTTTCAATAAATTCTTTAATCTGCAAATGGTGATTTTCATTTTTTGTGAAATATAAACCACTATGATAAACCATGTTCATTTCTTTTTGAATCTTGGTTAATAATTGTCTAATATTTGTCACAATGATAAGAATTAAAATGATGCAAAGATAAATCCAAGAACTAACGCTAAAAAATAAAGCAAAGAGATTGGCATTTTTCTCATTGATTCCAGATACAGAAGATAGAAGAGCTGGAACTATGTAGAAAAGTATAAGACATAGAAGAAATTGCCTAATGATTTTAAGGTATGTATGCTGAATGAGTTGTTTGATTGTCATTTCTTTTGCCATTTGTATCCTCCTCCCCAAACCGTTTTGATAGGATCAATTTGATGAGCCTTAAATTTTTGTCTGATTTGATAGATGTATTCGGTGATTGAACGTAGCTGTACATCAGAGCTTACAGGATAGAGGTAATCGTAAAGTTCCTCTGCGCTAAATATTCGGTTCTCATTTTTAGCTAAAAGGTAAAGTAAATCAAATTCTCGCTTAGTTAGAGAAATGCTCTTTGATTGATAATAAACTTCTTGACTATCTCGATAAAAAGTTATATCTGAAATCAATTCTTCTTTAGAG
Organism: Streptococcus infantis; assembly: GCF_047463615.1. Classification (GTDB taxonomy): domain Bacteria; phylum Bacillota; class Bacilli; order Lactobacillales; family Streptococcaceae; genus Streptococcus; species Streptococcus infantis_X. The sequence goes on from NZ_JASHDO010000001.1 coordinate 4,626, forward strand.
GTTTGGCACAATCTTTCCTCTCTACGAAGATGCATTTGAATTCTTGCAATCAATTCCTTTATGCTAAAAGGTTTTGTGATGTAATCATCTGCTCCAGCTTGTATTCCCTCTAGTAAATCTTCTTCAAAATCTTTAGCAGTTAGAAACAGAATTGGAGTAGTAATTTGTGAACGAATGGAGCGACAAATCTCTAAACCAGAAATAGGCATCATGACATCAAGTAAAATCAGATCGAATCCAGTAAAGTCACAAATATCGATCTCTTCTATATTTGACCGAGTTTCTACGTTAAAGTTGTTTGCTTCTAATGCATTTCCAATTAATCGTAAGATTTTTTTATCATCGTCAATTGCTAAAATTTTATACTTCATAATCCCTCCAATTACTTGTGTATATTATAGCAAACATAGAAAGTAATTTGTTAGAAATGAAAAAATAATTATAAAAATGTTTATTCTGATTTTTTCCTGATATTCTCCTGATATACTTGCTCCAAGTGAAGGTGAAATTTCACAAAAAGTCCGAAGGGAAAAAGAATGAATGATAACAATTCAAAATCTACATAAGGAATATAATAATAAAATTGTCCTACAAAATGTAACTTTCAAAGCTAAGAAAGGTGAGGTAACTGGATTGATTGGACCAAATGGTTCTGGGAAATCAACTCTAATCAGAATTTTACTCGGTCTAGAAAATAGTGAAACAGGAATGGCATTGATCAATGGCAAAAAATACTCTCAATTGGGAGATAATCCTTTTTGTGTTGTTGGATCATTCCTCGACAGTTGCCAACCTTATCCAACAAGAACAGGATTTCAGCATCTTCGGTGGATTGGCTTGGCTTGTGGTGTTAACAGAAATAGGTGCAACGAATGTTTAGACTTGGTGGGGTTAAGTGAAGCTAGAAATAAAAAAGTAAAGGACTATTCATTAGGGATGAAGCAACGTCTTGGTTTAGCAACAGCCTTATTAGCAAATCCTGATATTTTAATTTTAGATGAGCCAATCAATGGACTAGATCCAGAAGGTATACGCTGGGTACGTAATTTTTTACAATCTTTTGTCAGTGAAGGTAAAACTGTATTAATGACAAGTCATTATATGAGTGAGTTAGAATTAACTGTAGATCATTTGGTTGGTATTTCTAATGGGAAGATCGTTATTGATGCTCCTACCAAAGACATTTTGAAACAGTTTGGCTCTTTTGAGGAAGCATATTTTAAGGCACTCGAAGGGAAAGAAGGTGAATAATATGTTGAAGCGTTCCTTTTTTAGTGACCTTTATAAATATAGTAGTTTACCTACTTTTAAATTTACTTTTTTTCTTATTTTGGGTGTCAGCATATTTTTTACAATTCAAAATATCCAGGTGATAAATGCCTTAGTAGAAGGAAATAGCCAAGCAGTTAACCTTGATCCATCTATGTTATCATCGAATCCAGTCTATACAGTCAGGGATGCTCTCTTATCTTCACCCTACCAAGCAAGTGTTATTTTCTTGCCAATCTTGGTTTCACTTGTTTATTCAACCCATTACCAATTTGGAGATGATTATTTTAGCCAATTATTGATTCCTAGCTGGAAAGTTCGCCTTACTGGTTTTATTGCAAGTTCGATAGTCTTATCACTACTTTCTACTGTAATATTTTCGATAGTAAATGCTGTTATCTTACTCATTTTTCTAGATTCAACTTTAAAGAATTATTTAGAATTGATTTTGTTCTTAGATGTTACGGTAAGAGTTATGATATTTGCAATCGTTCTTACTTTATTAGCTTTACTTTTCGTAATCGTAACGAAAAAATCAATGACTGCATTAATTGCAGACGTTTTATTATTGGTAATCAGCTTATCAGGTATTCTAAGAGGAATTTCTTCTAAAATAGAAAATCTATTGCCTTTGATTGGAGCAAAGTCATTTGCATTTGGCCGAGTTGAAGGGAATCAAACAAGTCAATTCTATGGATTTGCTCTTTTAGTAGTGGAAGGAGTTGTATTCTTAGTATTGATAATTATTTTAGAAAAGATTCGAATGAGGAGGAAGAATGGCTAGTCTATTTATAAGTCTTATCGTCAAAAAATATAGTTTAAAACCCGTAAAGTATCAAATAGCCATACAATCAATTTTGGTAGGCTTTGTGTGCCTACTCAGTGTGTTACCAGTTGCAATCAATGGTACAATTTTAAATTTATCTTTAAAGCAGGCTCTTGTTTTTACATCAATGCTCTCTGTTGCTATTGGGTGTGTTAATACATTTGTAGACTTACAATCACACGAAACAAAACTAGTTTATTTGGTTAGTGGAAAAAGGACCTTAAGTTCAATGAGTATCCTGTTCGTAGAGTTATGTGATGTAGTACTACAATCAACTTTATATTTCATTGTACTGCATATATGGTTCTATTTTTTAAGTAGCGAAAATGGTGTCAGTTTAGCAGTTTTCAGTTTCTATTTGATTGGCTCCATCCAATACTTTTTAGTTTCTTATTTTTTAAGTTATTTTTTCAAAAGTCCCATGGGGAGTTTAGCTATTTTGTTGCTATTTCCTATTTTGTTACAACCGTTCATAGAAAGAGTAGCGGAACCAATGACTAGTTATCTATTTTATAATATTATTACGGATACAATACTAGGGAGAGCATCCTACTTGCAACTCTGTGTTTACCCTATGGAATTGGTGTTTTTACTTGGAGCCACTCTTTACCTTTTGATAAGAAATCAAGAAGTTCAGTAGTAAATAAAAATGATACTAATGAGCAAACCATGCTAATTTTGTAAATCAATGACGTTGATGTTTATTACGTATTGCATTGTTTCAAATAAAAGACAAGACTTTCGAAGTAATATCGAGAGTCTTGTTTAGTCTTCACTTCTAATATGAGTCCATTTAATTATATTGTAATTTAAACATGTACTGATTTACGGGATTATTTTGTTACATCTTGTATTTCCCTTTTATTCCCCAACTCAGAGAATTCTGGCGATTTATGGTAAAATAAGGTCTATATATGTGAGGACAAAGAGATGATCAATAGAATTACAGACAACAAATTTAAACTTGTATCCAAATACCAACCTTCTGGGGACCAACCGCAGGCTATCGAACAGTTGGTAGATAATATCGAGGGTGGAGAAAAGGCTCAAATACTGATGGGGGCGACTGGTACAGGGAAAACCTATACCATGAGCCAGGTGATTTCCAAAGTTAATAAACCAACCCTAGTCATCGCCCACAATAAGACTCTAGCAGGCCAGCTCTATGGGGAGTTTAAGGAATTTTTCCCAGAGAATGCGGTCGAGTACTTCGTATCCTACTATGATTACTATCAACCTGAAGCTTATGTTCCCTCTAGTGATACTTATATCGAAAAAGATAGTTCAGTCAACGATGAGATTGATAAACTTCGTCACTCAGCAACATCAGCTTTGTTGGAGCGTAACGATGTCATCGTTGTAGCATCTGTATCTTGTATTTATGGTTTGGGTTCCCCTAAAGAATATGCTGATAGTGTAGTAAGTCTGCGCCCAGGTCTTGAGATTTCTCGTGATAAACTGCTTAATGAATTGGTCGATATTCAATTTGAGCGTAATGACATTGATTTCCAGCGTGGAAGATTTCGCGTTCGTGGGGATGTGGTAGAGATTTTCCCAGCATCTCGTGACGAGCATGCTTTTCGTGTTGAGTTCTTCGGAGATGAGATTGATCGTATTCGTGAAGTCGAAGCTCTGACAGGTCAAGTATTAGGTGAAGTAGACCATTTGGCGATTTTCCCAGCCACTCACTTTGTGACCAATGATGACCACATGGAAGTGGCTATTGCCAAGATTCAGGCCGAATTGGAGGAGCAGTTAGCTATCTTTGAAAAAGAAGGCAAACTCCTCGAAGCTCAACGCTTGAAACAACGGACAGAGTACGATATCGAGATGCTACGTGAGATGGGTTATACCAATGGTGTCGAAAACTACTCACGTCATATGGATGGACGAAGCGAAGGGGAGCCTCCGTACACCCTTCTTGACTTTTTCCCTGATGATTTTCTGATTATGATAGATGAGAGCCACATGACCATGGGACAAATCAAGGGGATGTATAATGGAGACCGTTCTCGTAAGGAAATGTTGGTTAATTATGGTTTCCGTTTACCTTCTGCCCTAGATAACCGTCCTCTTCGTCGGGAAGAGTTTGAAAGTCATGTTCACCAGATTGTCTATGTATCAGCGACACCTGGAGATTATGAGATGGAACAAACGGACACCGTGATTGAGCAAATCATCCGTCCAACAGGTCTTTTGGATCCAGAAGTTGAAGTCCGCCCAACTATGGGGCAAATTGATGATCTTTTGGGTGAAATCAATGCCCGTGTTGAAAAGAACGAACGGACCTTTATTACAACCTTGACCAAGAAAATGGCTGAAGACTTGACTGACTACTTCAAAGAAATGGGGATTAAGGTCAAATACATGCACTCAGATATCAAGACTTTGGAGCGGACAGAGATTATCCGTGACTTGCGTCTGGGTGTCTTTGATGTCTTAGTCGGGATTAACCTCCTTCGTGAAGGGATTGACGTTCCTGAAGTGAGTTTAGTTGCCATTCTCGATGCCGATAAGGAAGGCTTCCTCCGAAACGAACGTGGTCTGATCCAAACCATCGGTCGTGCGGCCCGTAATAGTGAAGGGCATGTCATCATGTATGCTGACACAATGACACAGTCTATGCAACGCGCCATTGATGAAACGGCTCGCCGGCGTAAAATTCAGATGGCTTATAATGAAGAGCATGGCATCGTACCACAAACTATTAAAAAGGAAATTCGTGATCTTATTTCTGTTACCAAAACTGTGGCTAAAGAAGAGGACAAAGAAGTCGACATCAATAGCCTTAACAAACAAGAACGCAAAGAATTGGTCAAGAAACTGGAAAAACAAATGCAAGAAGCCGTCGAAGTGCTTGATTTTGAACTCGCAGCCCAGATTCGTGATATGATGCTGGAAGTCAAGGCTTTGGATTAGGGGAATAGTATGATTTATTTAAGAAAGTTAAAGAAAGAAGATTTGATGTCTTTATGGGAAATTGCTTATTCACAATCTAATCCAATTTGGAAACAGTATGACGCTCCCTATTATGACGATTATCAGTATTTTCCTAATTTTAAAGAATTTAAACTACAAAAATTAGAATCCACTCTAAACAACTCAAATCGCCTTGGTATTTTTGTTGATGATAAACTAGTTGGGACTGTTTCGCGCTACTGGGTATGTAAAGAAACAAGATGGATGGAATTGGGAATTTGTATTTATGACAACAAATTTTGGAACTCTGGAATTGGAAAAGCTGCTATGCTACAGTGGATAAATCGGACATTTCAGGATTACTTGGAGTTGGAGCATCTTGGTTTGACAACTTGGTCAGGAAATTTTGGTATGATGAAATTGGCTGAAAAATTAGGAATGAAAAAAGAAGCTCATATTCCAAAAGTTCGTTATTATCAAGGTGTTTATTATGATAGTATTAAATACGGCATTTTGAGAGAAGAATGGAAGGAATCAAATGGTCATCACTGTCAAACAGATGGAAACTTCTGAAGAGATAGAAGGAAAATCTCTCGTTCATTGGCAAACGTGGAGAGAGGCTTATGACGATCTTTTACCCGCGGAATTTCAGGAGACGATGACATTAGATAGATGTCGTTTCTTTAGTCAAAAGTATCCAGAAAATACCTTGATTGCGATGGATGGAAAGATGGTCGTTGGATTTATCAGCTATGGAAATTTTCGTGATGAGGCTATTCAAGCTGGTGAAATCATTGCCTTATATGTTTTAAAAGATTACTATGGAAAAGGTGTGAGTGAACAGTTAATGCATGCTGCATTTGTTGCTCTCGATCATTTCTCTGAAATTTATTTATGGGTATTGAAAGATAATAAGCGTGCCATTGCTTTCTATCAAAAAATGGGTTTTACTTTTGATGGCCAAGAAAAAATACTTAAACTTGGAAAACCTGTTAAGGAATTGAGGATGATGTGTTCTTCAAATAAAAATTCCTAAAGGACGTATCTATCAATCTTTGAACCATTATCAACTAATCAAGTATAAAAAGTGAAATAGATAGAATGAAACAAAGAGATGAAGGAGAAGATGAATGAAAATTCTAGTCATCAATGGACACCCTGATAAGGAAAGTTACTGTCAGGCTATTTTTCAAACCATTGAAGAAAACATTGACTCAGGCCGCCATGAACTTGAAGTGATCAAACTCAATGAAGAAGACTTTGATCCTGTTCTACGTTATGGTTATCGAAAACGTATGGAAGAAGATTTTTTTATCCTTCGTTCTCAGGAATTAATCCAATGGGCAGATCATTTCATCTTTATTTATCCTATTTGGTGGAGTAGTATGCCTAGCCTCATGAAAGGCTGGATTGATCGTGTCTTCACACCTGGAATTGCCTACTCTGCCAATGACCAGGGAAGTTTTATCTGGAATTATCTAAGAGGCAAGCAGTTTAAAAAGTTGTTAAAAGGGAAAACAGCCAGTATTTACGCAACCTCCATGGCGTCCACTTGGTGGTACAAAATCTTTTCGGGTCCTATCAACATTCCAGATAGCTATGGCATCTCTGTTTTGAAAAATGCGGTCTTGAATCACTGTGGGATTAAAACTAAGCGCGTGTGCGTACTAGGTGAAGTTGGACGGGATGTGAATACAGCAAGTATGCGTGAAGAGCATCTCCAAAAAGTAGCAGCAGAAGTGAAGAAACTATCATGAAACAAAAAAGTAAGAGGCAGAAAACATTAAAAAAAACCAGAAATCAAAGCGAAAGATTGGTTTACTAGATCGCATGAATCTGTGGTTTGTGCAACATTCAACAATTGCCTGGATCCTTGATGCAAGCGTTCTGTTCTTTTCTGCTCTAGGAATATTATGTCTATTGTACGGGACAACCCTTATTCCAAGTCCCTATCGGGAACTGCATTATAGTTTTCCACTTTATTTAAATATCGTTCTTTTGGTGAATGCATCTTATCATACTTTCCTTCGTACCTTTAGGAAAGACTGGATTTCCTTGCGAAATTTTGCAGAAGTGTTTTTATATCCTAACGGAATTGCTTGTGCATTACAGTTAACGATTGGGATGACCTCTAAAAGAGGAACAAGATTACTTCCGATATGGGCATTAGACTATCGCTATATCTGGTTTCCCCTCGTTACTTATTTTATTTTCTTTCTAGTGCCTATTGTGACAATTATAATTTCCAAGTATATTGAAAAGAAAAAGAGAATAGAAGAAAATGGGAAAAATACAATCAAATAAAAGTAACAAAAGAAAGTCAAATACAAAAAAGAATCTATCAAGTAAAGAAAGTTTTCGGCTTTGGATGGATTCTCATAAATTATTAGGTTTCTTCTTGGTCCTTGGTCTTTTTTTAGGAATAGGCTTAGGTGTGACTCTAATTTTCAAAAGCCTTCCTATTCCTGAGCCATACAGAGATATCAACTATAGTTTTCCAATATATATAAATCTTTTCTGTCTGGTCTATAGATTATTTGACTATTGGTTCTTAGACTTGTCAAGGACAAGGATGACAATAAAAAGATATGCAGATTTATTTATCTATCTTAATAGTATCGGTTTAGTAGTCCATCTCTTTATTGGGATTGGTGGGAAAAATAGTAAAGGAATTTTGCCTTCTCTCTTATCTCTAGACCACCGCTACATCTGGTTTCCTATTGCAACCTATCTAGTCTTTTTCTGTCTAGCAACCTTAGCCACTCTCATGATCAAATATGTAGAAAAGAAAAGGAGTAAATAATGTTCAAATACCTGAATGTGTTTAGAATTGTCTATCTTATCCTTCTGACCTTTGTTCTTGTTCATTGTTGTCTTGGATTGTTTGGTTTATCTTTTACTCCTGGTCCATGGAATTTTTGGTTCCTTTGTTTGTGTCTTATTTTATTGATTCACCCCTGGGTTCTTTACTATAAAAAGAGAGGATTTGAATGGTACCACATAATCTTTCAGTTATTGAGCACATATGTTGCTTTTCAAATTTTTATACTTACTTTCTTTTTCTGCTCCGTGGATGATCATCCTATTATTCCGATAAATTTAGATTATAAAGTTGAAAATAATGAAATTCTCATTGATAAAGGATTCTTTATTCATCGCTATTATGAATACCATGATTTGGTAGCTCCATTAATTATGAAGACGGAAATTAAATATACGATAAATAGAGAGTTTTAATCTCAGGAAAATAAGTGAAATTTCCCTTTCGCCTCTAAATAATACTGAAATAGAGTTTAAATTATGATGAAATATCTAAACGTTTTTAGAATAATTTACTTATTCTTATTAGCCTTTATGTTTGCTCATGTTATTTTAGGACAGTATGGTTTGGCCTTTACCCCAGTCTTGTGGGATATCTGGTTCTTTGGTCTTTGCTTAACTTTATTTATTCATCCCTGGACCATCTTTTATAAAACGAGAATTTTTCAGTGGCATCATCTAATTTTTCAGACTCTCAGCGGCTTCATTGCACTCTTGATCTGGTTTATGACATTTTTCTTCTTTTCCATGGTCCCAGATTCATCTATGCCTATTAATATAGACTATCAGGTGAATAGTAAAGAAAAGGAAATTAGAATCATTAGAGGATCTTTGCTCCATGAAATTCATGAATATCATGACTTGATTAATCCTTTGATTATGAAGTCTAAAGTTAAGTATGTAGAAAATTAAACATTAGAAAGTGAGTCTATGTATGTCTCGAGCACAATTAACAATTCTAACTAATATTTGTCTGATTGAAGATCTTGAAAATCAGCGCGTAGTTATGCAGTATCGATCGCCTGAAAGCAACCGCTGGTCTGGCTATGCCTTTCCAGGAGGTCATGTTGAAAATGGAGAAGCTTTTGCAGAATCTGTTATTCGTGAAATTTACGAGGAAACAGGTCTGACGATTCAAAATCCTCAACTTGTCGGCATTAAAAATTGGCCCCTAGATACAGGTGGGCGCTATATAGTCATTTGTTATAAGGCAACAGAGTTCTCTGGGACCCTTCGCTCTTCAGATGAAGGGGAAGTTTCTTGGGTGCAAAAAGACCAGATTCCAAACTTGGATCTGGCCTATGATATGTTACCTTTAATGGAGATGATGGAAGCTCCGGACAAATCTGAATTTTTCTACCCTCGCCGTACAGAAGACGATTGGGAAAAGAAAATCTTCTAATCCTTTACTAAATAACCTAACTTATCCAAGGCCTTCTCGATATAGAGGAGGTCTTGTTCATTTTCAGCTTCGACTAGGTGATAATGGACGCCATCTGTTAATTCAGAAAGTGGTCTAAAGTCAGACCTTTCGACTTGCTCTAAAAAATGCTGAACGTCCCGACGACAAGAGAGTTTGAGCAAGGTTTCAATTTCACCGTAGACAGGATGATCAATCAAGGTATTCTGAACACGTCCTCCATTATCGACGATAGCTAGAAGTTCTTGACCGATTTCTTCCATCTCGTGCTTTACTTTAAACAGCTTGTGAACATACGGACTGGTTTTGCTTTCTTTATAAATATAGCCACGATTGGTTGATAAGATAGGAGCACCATCTGCACGAAGAACAGCAATGTCCTGAACGATAATCTGGCGAGTGACATGAAAATGTTCTGCTAAGCTTTTTCCGTTTAGAGGTTTTTGAGCTTCTTTTAAGAGTTGTAGAAGTGCTTCTTTTCGATTTTTTGTCATATTCTTCTTTCTTAACGCTTAACGGCGTTTTCTCAATGCTTTATAAACAGCCAAGGCTAGATAATAGTCTACCATACTATGGATAATAGTACCAAATCCAACCAAGACAAACAAGACATAGAACATATTTTTTAGGTCGGTTCCGGTGCTAGCATAAAAAATCATACAAGCCAAGACCTCAGCAATAGCATGAACCAAACCTAGGATAAAGTTAAAAATCAATGAAGATTTCTTATTGTCCAAGGTTTGAGGATGTTTTTGAAGATAGAAAGCACCCAGACTTCCAAAAAAGATATGGGAAAAGGCACGAAGTACGATAACAATCGGATACCCAGCCATGAGAAATCCTAAACTAGAAGCTATAATAACAAAGATAGCCATCCAGGGAGAGAGAAACATAGCGATAAAAATAGCAACGTGACTTCCTAAAGTGTAGGAAGCGGGAGGAATGACAATTTTAAAGGGCATGACCAAAGGAATCAAAATAGCGATAGCGGTCAGTATAGCTGTAAATGTCATAAATTGTGTTTTCTTTTGTGGATTCATAATAACTCCTTTTTATCTGTATATACAGTTGTATAGTACAATAAATTTTTGATCAAGTCAAGGGGTAAAATTACATTAAAAGAAAATTTCAGTTAAAGTATGGTAAAGAATCTATGAGAAGTCTGTAAGGTTTAGTCTTCTAGGAAATCTTAACAAAATTTTGGATAGGTATTCATTTGACTAAAAGTAGTTATTTTCTTGAGCTCTAGCTTTGAGATTGAGATCCATCTGTGGTTCATTTTATACATGATTTTAAAAAATGAGGTGTCAACTCTATGGAATCTAGATTAAAACACCTAGAATTTTCTATATAAGGAAATAAAAAGAAAAGAAATTTTAAAAAAATAAGCAAAAAACTCTTGCTTTTTCATTTACAATGTGCTATACTTATAAATGGTTTGAAAAAACTGCCTAAGACAGTAGGGGAGCTTGACTCATAAATATCCTACCGAGGACAAAACGTATCATGTAAAAGAAGCGTATTGTACTTTCGTGTCTAGGTTTGGGCGCGTTTTTCTTTTTGAAAAATTCCCCAAGCAAAATAATTACGGAGGTGAACACACTAATGAGTGAAGCAATTATTGCTAAAAAAGCAGAACTAGTTGACGTAGTAGCTGAGAAAATGAAAGCTGCTGCATCAATCGTCGTTGTAGACGCTCGTGGTTTGACAGTTGAACAAGATACAGTTCTTCGTCGTGAGCTTCGTGGAAGCGAAGTTGAGTATAAAGTTATCAAAAACTCAATCTTACGTCGTGCAGCTGAACAAGCTGGACTTGGAGAATTGGCATCTGTTTTTGTTGGACCATCTGCTGTAGCATTTTCTAACGAAGATGTTATTGCACCAGCGAAAATCTTGAACGATTTTGCTAAAACTGCTGACGCACTTGAAATCAAGGGTGGTGCAATCGAAGGCGCTGTCGCATCAAAAGAAGAAATCGTTGCTCTTGCAACTCTTCCAAACCGCGAAGGACTTCTTTCTATGCTCCTTTCTGTACTTCAAGCGCCAGTGCGCAACGTTGCTCTTGCAGTCAAAGCGGTTGCAGAAAGCAAAGAAGACGCAGCTTAATCTTAAGCTACGCAGCGTAGCCTAGCTACGAAAAAAATAAAAACTAATTTTAAAACTTATTTGGAGGAAATAACAATGGCATTGAACATTGAAAACATTATTGCTGAAATTAAAGAAGCTTCAATCCTTGAATTGAACGACCTTGTAAAAGCTATCGAAGAAGAATTTGGTGTAACTGCAGCTGCTCCTGTAGCTGTAGCTGCTGCTGGTGGCGCTGAAGAAGCTGCTAAAGATTCATTTGACGTTGAATTGACAGCTGCAGGCGACAAGAAAGTCGGTGTTATCAAAGTTGTACGTGAAATCACTGGTCTTGGTCTTAAAGAAGCTAAAGAACTTGTTGATGGTGCACCAGCACTTGTTAAAGAAGGTGTTGCAGCAGCAGAAGCTGAAGAACTTAAAGCTAAATTGGAAGAAGCTGGAGCTTCAGTTACTCTTAAATAAGAAGCACATAGCAATTTGAGAGCGGAAGCCCGATTTACCAGTCTTTTAGAGCTTATAGCGATTTAAAGAAACTGATAATTTGATTTGGTTTCCTGCCAAAAATCCTGCCAAAAAATCTTTGGCAGGATTTTTGTTTTTATATAAATATACTGTGCAGAATTGCTATTCTTCAACATTTGTATTTGTAAAAATATATTTTTATGTGAGCGAGAACATTTCAATAAGTGTTCTCGCTTTTTTCTATTTTCAGGAGGAAAATCATGCAAAAGAATGAACAGTCATCACGACAAATTGTGATGTGTCATCTCATGGCTATCATGAGAATTGATATCGAGAAAGCAAAGAGGATTGTTGTTGAAATGGAAGAGTTTGGCTTAATCCAGTTTGATGATATGGGGAATGTTGGTTTGTTAGTGTTGGAGGGACAATCATGAAACGTATCACCGCAAATCACTATCTAACGTCAGAGCGTTACTATAAACTCCCAAAACTCTTATTTGAGAGTGAGCGCTACAAGGACATGAAACTTGAGGTTAAGGTTGCTTATGCTGTTCTAAAAGACCGTTTGGAATTGTCATTAAGTAGAGGATGGATAGATGAAGATGGAGCTATTTATTTGGTCTATTCCAACTCCAAGCTCATGGCACTACTTGGCTGTTCCAAGTCAAAATTATTGTCGATTAAGAAAACCTTACGAGAGTATGGTTTGATAGATGAAGTCCAACAATCTTCCAGTGAAAAAGGACGTTTGGCCAATAAGATTTATTTGGGGGAGTTGGAACATGAACCTACCCCTGTCTCAAATTCAGACGGGGGTGGTGTTAAAAAAACACTAGGGGGGTATCAAAATCAGCCGGGGCCAGTCTTAAATTCAGCCACTAGTGAGACTGAAGTTAGTGAGACTGATATGAGTGAAACTAAAGAGAGTGAGTCAGTCATTGAAGACGAGGAGGAGAAAGAAAGTCTAACAAGTAAGAAATGTGACAATGACAATTTTCAACGTAAAGTAGACCGAGTCACAAGATACGACAGAGATTACATTTGGGGCTTGGTACATGATCAGTTGAGACAAGTTGGTCTATCACAGGCTGCTAGTGATTATGCCATGATTTATTTTGATCATCGGTATCAGTACGCTTTAGAGTATATGAGGTTTGCAGATAGGGCAGAAACGATAGCGGAATATGTCTTTAATGGCGTCTTATCCGAATGGACCAAGGTCCAACGCTTAAAAGAACTAAAAGGGGGTGAGTAAGATGTTTTGGTGGATATTATTAGGTATTTGGGGATTAGGAATGATTTGGTTCATTTTTGAACTTATCACTGCCCCAGAAATGGAAGATCATTGTTAAGAAAGGACGTTACGCAAGAAGTAAGGTCCTTTTTTATTTTGTCAGAAAGGAATGAGAGACATGAAGTTTTTAGATTTGTTTGCAGGAATTGGAGGCTTTAGGATGGGATTAGAAAGCCAAGGCCATGAGTGCATTGGTTATTGTGAAATTGACAAGTTCGCAAGAAAATCCTACCAAGCCATCTACGTCACGGAAGGAGAAATAGAATTACATGATATTAGACAAGTCACAGACCAAGACTTTAGACAACTTAGAGGGCAAGTGGACATCATCTGTGGGGGATTCCCTTGCCAGGCATTTTCACTCGCAGGCAGACGATTGGGATTTGAGGATACTAGGGGAACTTTGTTCTTCGAAATTGCTCGAGCGGCCAAACAGATCCAACCACGTTTTTTATTTCTCGAAAATGTCAAGGGCTTACTCAGTCACGGCAAGGGAGAGACATTTCGAACAATCCTCACCTCATTGGATGAGTTGGGGTATGATGTTGAATGGCAGGTGCTTAACAGTAAAGATTTCCAAGTGCCGCAAAACCGTGAAAGAATTTTTATTATCGGACATTCTAGAAGATACCGTCCCCGATTCCTATTTCCTCTCAGAGGAGAAATCAGCTCAGTTAGTCTTGAACGATTAGGTAATGTTAATCCGTCAGGCAAAGGGATGAATGGAGAAGTCTATTTATCACGTGGCATAGCACCAACCTTAACCAGAGGAAAAGGTGAGGGAACTAAAATTGCCATTCCTGTTTTAACTCCTGATAGGCTAGAAAAACGCCAACATGGGAGACGCTTTAAAGGGAACGATGATCCGATGTTTACTTTAACTAGCCAAGATCGGCATGGTGTAGTTGTCGCAGGAACTTTACCAACTTCTTTTATCCAAACTGGGCGAGTTTATGACCTTTCAGGGCTTTCTCCAACACTGACCACGATGCAAGGAGGGGATAAAGTTCCTAAGATTCTTTGTCGTGAAGAAGCGCCACATTTGAAAATTAGGGAAGCGACCAAACTAGGCTATGCCAAGGCAATAGTGGGAGATTCTGTCAACCTTGCTTACCCAGAGTCTACCAAACGCAGAGGTCGAGTGGGAAAGGGGATTTCAAATACCCTAACCACTTCTGACAATATGGGAGTGGTAGTTGCTGCTTTGGAATACCGTAAGGACAAGTGGTATGAAGTGACTGGAATAATCCTAGATGGAAAACTGTATCGTTTGAGAATCAGACGCCTAACCCCAAGAGAGTGTTTTAGGTTACAAGGATTTCCTGACTGGGCTTTTGAGAGGGCAGAAAGTGTTTCAAGTAAAAGTCAGTTGTATAAACAAGCAGGCAATAGCGTGACCGTCACCGTTATCGAGGCCATTGCTAGAGAATTTAGAAAGATTGAAGAGGAAGAAGAACATGAAATTATTACATAGTAAAAGTATTAGGAACTGCACGGAGCTAGAAGAAGCCATACATCAAGCAGAAGTGGAGAGATTTTCGGAAATGATTGCTTCTTTACCCAATTATGATTGTGACATTGATGTCACTTTTGAAGATGACTACCACAAAGAAATGAATTATCCGTTAGCTTATGAGTCCAACTTACACCGTATTTTTGAGTTTATTGAAACCCAAGACATCAAAAATGGTGTTGATACTTATCTAACGGATGAGAACGATCTCGCCTTTAGGGCATATGGGCAAGGCTATTCTTGGAATGATAAGAATGATGTCGTCACCACATTAATAACAGTGAAGTGCTTTGGTGAAGGCAGGTCACCCATCGATATGAGTAAGGTGTTTACGCCACCAACTCAAGCATTAGAGAAGGAGCTATCTGTGTAGGAGGAAGCGATGTTAGAAATCTATTTAAGTCGAAATACCAGTCGGAATCAAAAACTCCTGTCTTTTTGTGACTCGCATGGTATTTCTTACTCCTGTAAAGAAGTGAGTTATCTATCACGTGAGGAATTACTGAGGTTGTTTACCAAAAGCAGTGATTGTTTTACGCTCTTATCCCCTTCGCTACAACGATTTAAAGGTCATAGAGAGATGAAATTGAGTGAGTTAGTGACGGTGGTTCTACGGAAACCTGACCAGAATCTTCGTCTCCCAATTGTGGTTTGTGAGGATAACGTGTATCCCGATATGAGTTTAGAAGAAGCGAGAACCTTTCTTCCGAGAAGTCAAAAAGTGGTTTCCTTTCGTGAACATCTTTTTAAGGATATGACGACATAAGGAGGAGCTATGAACGACCGTTTTTGGGAAAATTTGGAAATTATCGTTATGGAAAGAGAGCTGTCATGGGCTGACCTTGCTCGACAGATGTTTAAGGGACAATACGTCTACCCTAGTGAGTTTAACCGCCTCTACCAAACCTTTCGCCACTACAAATCTCATCGTCTCATGCCACAAGGTAAATGGGTGGAGAAAATAGTGACTGTCTTAGAGATTGACTATGAAGATTTGTTTAGGAGGTAGAGATGAAACGTTTATTAGTCATGTACGGAGCCATTCATGTCAATGTACTCCTAGTGAGTTTGTACCTGATTGGTTGGCTAAATGGGACATGGTTACCTGTTTTACAAGTGACATTTTTAGCCCTGCTATTGTGGGGTTGGAAAAGGTTTAAGATACCGAAAAGAAACCTATCCTTGAAGGAGAGAGGGCTTTGGGTGTGTGGTAGTCTAGGTGTCATGGTAAGTATGGCTCTTATTATGAGTGCTCTATTTTCAGGAAGCGAACCAAACCAAGAAACGTTAGTGACTGTTCAAGACCGGATTCCTGTTCTGTCCTTTATTCTTTTTCTCCTTAATGCCAGTGTTGTGGAAGAAGTCTTTTATAGAGAGGTGTTGTGGGGAGTCTTGTCTCAACCAGTGGTTCAAGTTTTGTTAACGAGTTTCCTTTTTGCTTTAGCTCATCACCCATCCAGTCTATTCACTTGGGTGCTTTATGGGAGTTTAGGTCTCACACTTGGTGTGGTTAGAGGGCAAACAGACTGCTTGAGCTCAACTCTCGTTCACCTGTCTTGGAATGGAATCGTCTTTTTCCTATCTTTATTGTGATACCAAAATCAAGGGTGCTTTCGTATCATGAAAGCACCCTATTGTTTTGATGGGGAATCATATAAAGGAGGAAATGATGTCATCCGAACAACAGGAACGCCAAGCGATTCAATATGCGGAACGGAGTGCTATGTTTACGGTGAAGGTCCTTCTCAAACTCTTAGAGTGGTCAGCCAGACACGCCCTAGCACAAGACTCGGCTTATAAAGTTGGGGTTCAAAAGTTAGAAGAACTCCTTCAAAGTCCATATGCCATTGAGTCGCTGAATATCTCAAAAGACATTTTGGATAAACCAGTTGATGTCGAGAAATTCAAGGAATTGGTGGAATCAGAAAACCTTCCTATTGCCATTAGTTGGCAAGGAGACTACCTGCATTTCTATGCTAAGGATAAGTCGCTCTTAGACAAGCACTTAGATGAGTTGCTTCAGAAGTTGGTTTCCAATCCAGAAAAACTGAAAGGGCTAACTATGGATAAAACTCTTGATGAGGAAATCGCACAAGCCAAGGA
The DNA here is from genome assembly GCF_047463615.1 of Streptococcus infantis. GTDB lineage: Bacteria > Bacillota > Bacilli > Lactobacillales > Streptococcaceae > Streptococcus > Streptococcus infantis_X. The sequence goes on from NZ_JASHDO010000001.1 coordinate 21,337, forward strand.
ACAGATTGTGATGTCAGAACCCTCTGCTGTGAAAACAAAGGAGGTCATTCTCTAATGGTCTCAGGGAAAAAAGTTTTTTTCTTTGGTATTTTAGGGCTTGCTCTTGGCTATTTCTGCCATAGGCTAGTCTTGCTTTACGATAGCCTACCTAATCAACCGCCCTTGGAACGCCTTGCCTATCTCTTAGGCGAAGGACAGAATCAGGTCTTAAATCCCTTGTGGAATGGCAACTTTACAGGTAAATCAATTTTGGGCTTTTGCTTTGGATTTGTGACGATGGGCCTAGTCTATCTTTATGTCTCAACTGGTCAAAAGGTTTACCGAGAAGGGGCGGAGTATGGTTCTGCTCGCTTTGGAAACAATCGTGAGCGTAAAGCCTTTCTCAGTAAGAATCCCTTTAATGACACCATCTTGTCACGAAATGTTAGGCTAACCCTGTTAGAAAAGAAAGCCCCACAATTTGACCGAAATAAGAACCTTGTGGTCATTGGTGGGTCTGGTAGCGGGAAGACCTTTCGGTTTGTGAAACCCAATCTGATTCAGCTAAACTGTTCCAATATTGTCGTTGACCCTAAGGATCACTTAGCTGAAAAGACAGGTAAGCTTTTTTTAGAGCATGGCTATCAGATTAAGATCTTAGATCTTGTAAATATGACCAACTCAGATGGTTTTAATCCTTTTCGCTATGTGGAAACGGAGAATGATTTGAACCGTATGCTTACGGTCTATTTCAATAATACCAAAGGCAATGGCAGTCGCAGTGATCCCTTTTGGGATGAAGCTTCCATGACCTTAGTCAGAGCCATTTCCTCTTACTTGATGGATTTTTACAATCCTCCAGGTAGTAAAAAGGAAGAAGCCGATAGTCGTCGTAAGCGTGGGCGTTACCCCTCTTTTTCTGAAATTGGAAAACTCATCAAGCTCTTATCCAAAGGAGATAATCAAGATAAGAGTGTCTTAGAAGTGATGTTTGAGACCTATGCCAAGACATATGGGACAGAAAACTTCACCATGCGTAACTGGGCAGACTTCCAAAACTACAAGGATAAGACCTTAGATTCGGTGATTGCCGTCACAACAGCTAAGTTTGCCCTCTTTAATATCCAATCTGTCATTGATTTAACCAAACGTGACACCTTGGACTTAAAAACATGGGGAACGCAGAAAACCATGGTTTATCTCGTTATTCCAGATAATGACACCACCTTTCGCTTTCTCTCAGCCCTCTTTTTCTCCACCGTCTTTTCAACTTTAACGAGACAAGCTGATGTGGACTTTAAGGGACAACTACCTATCCACGTGAGAAGTTATTTAGATGAATTTGCCAATGTCGGCGAGATTCCAGACTTTGCGGAACAAACCTCAACAGTTCGCTCACGGAACATGAGTCTCGTACCCATTCTTCAAAACATTGCCCAACTTCAAGGGCTCTATAAGGAGAAGGAGGCTTGGAAAACTATTCTAGGAAACTGTGATAGCTTGCTTTATCTTGGAGGCAATGATGAAGAGACCTTTAAGTTTATGAGTGGTCTCTTAGGCAAACAAACCATTGATGTGAGAAGTACCAGTCGGTCGTATGGCCAAACAGGGTCTGGGTCAACGTCTCATCAAAAAATCGCAAGGGATCTCATGACCCCTGATGAAGTCGGAAACATGAAACGTGATGAATGCTTGGTGAGAATAGCAGGGGTTCCTGTTTTTAAGGAGAAAAAGTTCTTCCCCTTGAAACACAAGAACTGGCAATACCTGGCGGATAAGGAGTCAGATGAACGTTGGTGGCATTTCCACATTGACCCCCTCAAAACAGAGGAAGTTCCGTTTGAACCCTCAGACCACAAGGTTAGGGATTTAAGCAAAGAAACCACACTACACTAATAGAAAAGAGGAATCGTATGAACCAAAAATTAACAGGCTTTGTTTATGGCGTGGACGCTAGTTCCATGTTTGCCCAAGCCATGGCGCTCTTACAAAAAGGAATGGTTGCGACAGGTGCCTTTCTTGTCGTCATGGGTATTATAAACCTATCAACCAATATCAAAGATGGTGGACCTGGTGTCCGCAATGCCATCTTAGAAATTGTGGGTGGTGTTATGGTAGGTGCCGCAGGTGCCTTCATCACCCAAATTACCATTTAGGAGGGCAAGATATGACATGAACAACACATTACCTTCAGCTTTTGTCTTTCTAGCCTCGGAGAAAATTTCAAGCGATAGCCTTTTTGAAGGCTTTAACGTGGACTTGGAATCGACGGCCAACTTGGTAAAATCCCTTGCGGATTATAACCCAACCGTGTGGTCTTATCTGTCAGCTATCACAAAAGGAGTGATGCAGCCCTTGGGAGTGGCTATTTTAGCCGTTGTGTTAGTCCTTGAGTTTTCTAAGATGGCTAAGAAAATCGCCAACTCAGGTGGTGCCATGACCTTTGAAGCTATTGCTCCTATGATTGTCTCTTATATTATGGTGGCTGTGGTCATTACAAACACCACTGTTATTGTAGAAGCCATTTTAGCCGTTGCTTCTCACATCATTGAAGGCGTAGCTGGTGTCGTTTCTCATGGGGGAACGACTTATGAGACCATTTCAGGACTTAAAGGGTCAGGAATTATTGGAAAACTGATTGTTGGTTTCTTTGCCATTCTGATATGGTTAGTGCGATTGGTTAGCGTGATGGTGGTGAATCTCCTTATTACTATTCGCTTTATCCAACTTTATCTCATGATTCCATTTGCGCCTCTAACGATTCCGACCTTCCTCAGTGATGACTGGCGAAGTATTGGGATTGGCTACCTGAAAAACATCATGGTCTATGCCCTTCAAGGGGTCTTGATTTTCTTAATCATCTCCCTTGTTCCCCTCTTTGAATCAGCTGGGAAATTGGCTCTCTCAAATGGTGCAGGAGTGACGGAGACGCTAGCGACTGCCTTTGGTGGTTTAGTTCAGGCTATTTTATTGATCATTGCCTTGGTGGGCAGTCAACGGACTGCCAGAAGTATCCTAGGCATGTAAGGAGGATTGGGAAGGACGTTCCTCCCAATCTTTTTTCATATTCATCTTAGATTGGAGTCTTATGAATACACGTGTTTTTAAGGACATCACAAAAGTCCAACATAGGGCTTGGCTAGGCTTTACCACACGACAAGTTATCTTTGTCTTGCCAGCCATTGCCATTACCATCCTGATTTTAGGGTTAAACCTCTTTTATTGGCAATTTGGGGATTGGTTTGTCTATGGTCTTATCTTTACCTTTACCATTCCCCTCATGTTATTTGGGGTTTATCGCCCTAATGACTTACCATTTGAAACGTATCTTAATTATAGATGGCATTATGAAATGACCATACCAGATCGTACACTAACTGGACAGAAAGGAATACGCAATGAAAAAAACAAACCACTCAATGAAACCAAAGACCTCTTCTAAGCACAAGAAGACACGTAAACCAAAAGAAGAAGTGCTACCAACAACTGTTAATACGCTTCTTTACCAAGGCCTTTTTCCTAATGGTCTCTTGCAAGTCACCCCAGATTATTTTTCTCAGTCCTATCTTTTAGGAGATGTCAATTACCAAACGGTTGGTTTGGAGGATAAGGGAGCGATTATGGAAACCTATTCAGACTTGATTAACAGTTTGGATGACAAGACCAATTTCCAACTTACTATTTTTAACCAGAGGGTCAACTTGGATAAATTTAGAAAGGGTGTCTTGTATCCTCTTCATGAGGATGGGTATGATACCTATCGTGAAGAACTCAATCGTATCATGGAGAATAACTTAGAAGCTGGAGAAAATAACTTTTCAGCGGTTAAGCTCATTTCTTTTGGGAAGTCAGACCAAAATCCGAAACTCGCTTATCGCTCCCTGTCTCAGATTGGGGAATACTTTAAGAGTGGTTTTTCTGAAATAGATGCGAATTTTACTCTCCTCAGTGGAGAAAGCCGTGTGAACCACTTGGCTGATATGTTGCGAGGGGAAAATCATTTGCCCTTTACTTATCAAGACCTGGTGCGTTCAGGTCAAACAACCAAGCACTTTATTGCCCCAACCAGTATATCTTTCAAACATAAGAATTATGTAGAGATTGACGATAGAGTGCTTCAGATTGTCTATGTTCGTGACTATGGGATGGAGTTGGGGGATAAGTTCTTACGAGAACTCATGCAGTCGGATTTAGAAGTGATGATTAGTCTTCATGCCAAAGGGTCAGCCAAGTCAGAAGCCATGACCAAGCTCCGCACCAAGAAGACTTTGATGGAATCGCAAAAAATTGGGGAACAACAAAAGATGGCACGATCTGGCGTTTATCTTGAAAAGGTTAGTCAGGTTCTAGAAAGTAACATCGATGAAGCCGATGAGCTGATTAAAACCATGACGCAAACAGGCGACAAGCTCTTTGACACCCTTTTTGTGATTGGGGTCTTTGCGGATAACGAAGACCAGTTGAAACACTCCCTTGATACTATCAAACAAGTTGCAGGTTCTAATGACCTTGTGATTGATAATCTGACCTATATGCAGGAAGCTGCCTTTAATAGCTTATTGCCATTTGGCATGAACTACCTTGAGGGTGTGTCTCGGTCTCTTTTGACCTCAAACATTGCCGTGAATTCCCCATGGACCTCTGTTGACCTACAAGATAAGGGAGGGAAATTTTATGGGATAAACCAGATTTCAAGTAATATCATCACCATTGACCGTGGGAAACTCAATACCCCATCAGGATTGATTCTAGGGACATCAGGTGCTGGTAAAGGGATGGCGACTAAGCATGAAATCATCTCAACCAAGTTAAAAGAAGAAGAGAGTGATACCGAAATCATCATTGTAGACCCAGAAAATGAGTACAGTATCATTGGTCAAGCCTTTGGTGGGGAGAGCATTGATATTGCGCCTGACTCTACCACTTTCTTAAATGTTTTAGACTTATCCGATGATAATATGGATGAAGACCCTATTAAGGTCAAATCTGAATTTCTTCTCTCTTGGATTGGGAAGCTCTTGGACCGAAAAATGGATGGTCGAGAAAAGTCCTTGATTGACCGTGTGACACGGTTGACCTACAAGCATTTTGCCACACCATCTCTCGTGGAATGGGTCTTTGTCCTCTCTAAACAACCTGAACAAGAAGCCAAAGACTTAGCCCTTGATATGGAGCTTTATGTGGAAGGGTCACTCGATATTTTCTCACACCGCACTAATATTAAAACGGATAGCCATTTCCTCATTTACAATGTTAAAAAGTTAGGGGATGAGTTGAAGCAGATTGCCCTCATGGTGATTTTTGACCAGATTTGGAATCGTGTGGTTAAAAACCAAAAACTTGGCAAGAAGACCTGGATTTACTTTGATGAAATGCAGCTGTTGTTGCTGGATAAGTACGCTTCAGATTTCTTCTTTAAATTATGGAGCCGTGTCCGTAAGTATGGAGCCATTCCAACAGGCATTACTCAAAACGTAGAAACCTTACTACTTGATGCCAACGGGAGACGTATTATCGCTAATAGCGAGTTCATGATACTTCTAAAACAAGCTAAAAATGACAGAGAAGAGTTGGTTCATCTTTTGGGCCTATCTAAGGAGCTTGAGAAATACTTGGTTAACCCAGATAAGGGAGCTGGATTGATTAAGGCTGGTTCAACGGTTGTTCCCTTTAGAAATAAAATCCCACTTCAAACCCAACTCTTTGACATCATGAGTACCGATCCAGAAAAGATGAGGAGTGAATCATGACAAGAGAGCAACAGAAGGTCAAGGTAGCCCGTAAAACCTTTCAGAGTAGTTTAAAGGCCAGCCGTATCCATTACCGTAGGGAGAAGAAGGGGTTAAAACGCTCACTTCCTAAGCGACGCTTTATCATGCGCCGAGCTGAGAAAGCTGAAACAAGGGAACAACGTCAGGCTCTGAAGCAAACCTATCAAGAGGAAAAAGACCTAGCGACAGATACCTTTAAGGAAGCGATTGCCTATGTGTCACCCAGATGGCTAAAGCGTAAGGAAATTAAGAAGTATCGGCTTCCTCAAGCCAGACAGCGCCTAGCAGTAGCGAGAAAACACTTGGCAGAGGTCAAGATGGCCGAAAAAGAGGAGAAAGCCACTTCTAAGTTTACCTATCAGAAAAAGCCAACAGAATCAAAAACGTCACGGTTTCAGTTTCAAAAAGAGAAACCTCTTGAACGCCTTCAGGCAGAAAATGGGGTGAAATCAGCGAAGCGGGACGTGAAACAACTGAAAAAAGCACATCAGTTTAAGACCCCCTCGACTAAGGTCAAACGAGGGTTACGCTATGTCGCTTCAGAATCACTTGATCTAGTCGCTCAAGATGATGACTTAGAGGGAATCAGAACCCTAAAAGAGTCTGTGATCAAAGGAAGACGCTATGGGAGATTTACTTATCAGTCAGGAAAACTCCTTGTCAAAAGTGGGCAGACTGGTCTTCGGTTTACTAAGACGAAAGCTGCTCATAGTAAGGAGCGGTATCAGAACTTTAAAAAGGGGAAAGGGTTCACCCGTCAGAAGCCCTTAAAACCAAGAAGACGTTACCAGACTTTTCTCAAACAAGCTAGAAAACAGAGTGTGTCAGGAATAACAAAGGTTATTCAAGCGATTAAGAATAGCCTGACCTTCTTTTCATCGATTGCCCTTAATCCTATGACTTGGGTCGTGTCAGGCCTCTTGTTTTTCTTGCTTTTGATGATGAGTTTTGTTATAGGAATTTCAGGAACTACTCTCATTCAACAGGATGAGAGTGAACTGACAAAAGCCTATACTCACATGACGTGGGAAGATGCGGAAAACACCCGAACCAATCCCACTGGCATTACCTACTACACCAAGATTGATGACGTTATGGGCTTTATGAATCTCAAGTATCAAGATTATGCTTTAGAAGAAATCATGGAAAATGGTGATAAGACTTATCACGCCTATCTCAGTCAACTTTGGCAGGACTTAAACGGTGGGGATTCTTTAAAATCCATGCTTGAGTTGACCAAGGAGCCTGCCTACAAACTCTCTGATGACGATAGAGAAGACTTAAAGGAATTAAGTGAGGAAGGCACATACCTTGCCCTCCAAGAATTGGATAATCCATTTCAGGGACAGACTGAAGATGATGCGCTTACCATGACAGTTCGTTATGGTTATGAGGTGATTGATGACAAGCCAACGCTTCATCATCATATCATTCTAGAAGCAAAAGAAAATCAAGTGATTGTGGCTCCCATGGATGGTAAGGTTTCCCTAGATGGCGAGAACATTATCATCACGTCAGGTAAGGGACTAAACAAGTCTCAATTGACCTTGTTTAATATCCATACTGGTCGAGTGAGCGATGGCCAAAAGGTACAAGCAGGAGAGGTGATTGGTAAAACTAAGGATGGTGCTGGTCTTAAAGTGACCTATCAAAAGGTTGACGATGATTCAGAGAAACTGGTTTACGTCAATCCAGCCTTTTACTTTCCTAAAGTCATTCAACTCCAAACGACCATTCTACCTACCATTGGTCAATTTGGAGGCGATGAGTTTGCGAGAGCCAAAGCTATCTATGAGTATTTGAAGAGTCAAGGAGCGACTAATCAAGCGATTGCGGCTATTTTAGGAAACTGGTCAGTAGAATCCTCTATCAATCCTAAACGAGCTGAAGGTGATTACTTATCGCCTCCTGTTGGTGCAACGGATAGTTCTTGGGACGATGAGGGCTGGTTGTCTCTAAATGGTCCAGCTATCTATAATGGCAGGTACCCCAATATTCTAAGACGTGGCTTAGGCTTAGGGCAGTGGACAGATACAGCTGATGGGTCACGCAGACATACTTTATTATTAGAGTATGCCAAAGGGAAAAATCAGAAGTGGTATGACTTAGGCTTACAATTGGATTTTATGCTCCATGGGGATAATCCTTACTATACCAACTGGTTAAAAGATTTCTTCAAAAACTCAGGAAGTCCAGCCAGTCTTGCCCAACTCTTTCTCATTTATTGGGAGGGAAATAGTGGTGACAAACTCCTAGAACGTCAAACGAGAGCAACGGAGTGGTATTACCAAATTGAGAAAGGCTTTAGCCAACCAAATGGTGGGACCGCCCAAAGTGATCCAAAAGCGCTAGAAGCGGTTCGAGGAGACCTTTATGACAACTCCGTTCCAGGTGGAGGTGACGGTATGGATTATGCCTATGGGCAATGTACGTGGGGAGTTGCCGCTCGGATTAACCAATTGGGCTTGAAACTCAAAGGCCGAAACGGTGAGAAAATCCCAATTATCAGTACCATGGGGAATGGTCAAGATTGGGTGGCGACAGCAGCACGTCTTGGTGGAGAAACAGGTAAGCTACCAAAAGCAGGAGCGATTATTTCCTTTGCGGGAGGAGGTCATGGATCGCCGACAGAATACGGGCATGTCGCCTTTGTCGAGAAAGTTTACCCAGATGGATCTTTCCTTATCTCAGAAACCAACTATAATGGCAATCCTAACTATACCTTCCGTAAGTTATCAGGAGTCGATAGTACGATTAGCTTTGCTTATACAACGAAATAAATTTTTTGGAAGAATACATCTTTAGATAAATCTTTATATGATGTTTTAATTGACATTAGGAAGTAGTTAGGTTATACTATATGTGTAGATAACAAGAGTATTTACTAAGCGTTAAGCATTATTGGTCGGTTGGTTTGACTGGTAGTGTTTGCTTTAGTAGGGTTGTGTGTGAACACCTCGAGCCAACAATGAAAACACTCGATGAAAGGATTCGTATGAATCCTTTTTTCGTAGAAAGATTACTATGAATGGTGACTTATTAAAATTAGCAGCAAAAAATTTTGAACCTTTATTAAATAAGAAAATTACAATTGAACTTGGTAGAAAAGGACAGAAAACGGTTTTAGACATTCTGTTTTCAAAAGACCATTTCTTTCACTTAGCTGGACTTCATAAACTAAATGATATACATTTTAGCCATAAAAAATCTTCTCTAGTTTTTGATGATATTTTAGACGACCGGATTAACTCTGACTTATTAGAATCTTCGTTGTATTATGATAAAAAAGGGGTTAGGTCACGTTTAGAAATTTTGTCGTATTTATATGATGGCTTTACAAAGCCTAATCTTGTCGTTAGAAAAGCAAAGAATTTCCCCATCAAAGGTAGTAAATTAAGATGGAGTTATTTGGTGGAATTTTACATTGATGACATCCGTCTAGGTGAGTTTTTTATTGATAACTATCGAAGTGGTCATTCTAATGAATTTATTGGTGTCAGTATTTTTGAAAAATCTGAAAAAGATTATACTGTGAATCAAACAAAGTTTACAATACTTTCAGTTTATGAAACAAATATCGTGTCAGGAAATGTAGAGGTTCTTTTCACTAGAATGTAGTTCTCTTAGTTATATATAATATCATGTTGTTATCGAATTGGGGCGTGCTAGTCACGTCTGGGAGGATCTGATGCGTCAGGTCCCCCTTTTTTTTATAAGCAATTTTCAGAGGTTATCGGTAGTGCTACGATAGCTTTTTTCTTTATCCTTCTTTGATGTGATACCAAAATCAAGTCGTCTTTTTTATGATGGGGAGAGAGTGACAGATTGTTGCTACTTATCAAAAGAAAAGAAGGACTTTTTATGACCAAACAATGTCATCATCACTTTTTAGTCAATCAGGAAAAAGCAGAAAAACACGTCTTCCGTAAAAGTAAGAAGTACCGTACGCTTTGTTCGGTAGCTCTTGGAACTATGGTGACAGCTGTTGTCGCTTGGGGTGGCCAAGTAGCACAAGCTGACGAAGTGGTAACACCCTCGCAAGATAAAACCGTTCAGTTGACAGAAAATCCTGCGACCAACTTACCAGAAGCGCAACCTACACCAGTTGCTGAACAGACGGATAGCCTTGCGTCAACTGGTCAATCAGATGGGGCTATTACAGTCACCGTTCCTCACGATGTTGTGACACAGGCTGTCAATCAAGCAACTGCTGAAGGGGTTACGACCATTCAGGATAAACCTATGGATTTAGGGAACACAACCTCTGCGAGTGATACCAGTAAGCAATTAGATAAGGCGGAAGTGGATGCTGCTAAGCAGGCTGAAGCCATCACTCAGGTGACCAATACCTATAAAGCAGATAAAGCCACCTATGAACAAGATAAAACTCGTGTTGAACAAGGGAATGCTGCGTTGGCTGCTAGTCATAAAGAAGCCACTCAAGCAGGAAAGGCCTTGAATCATTCAGTGGATAGCACAGTTTCAAAAATCAGAGGACAAGATCAGTCAGCTAATGTGACGGTTACCACTCAAACCGTTCCGGCAGGAGATGGCTCAACGGTTTCAGGCTATCAGGATTATACTTCTGCGGTAGCTGCTATTGATAAGCAAAATAAGGACAATCTATCTGAATACGAATCAAAGAAGAAAGTCGCAGACGCCATTGTCGCAAAGAACTTAGTGACTCAAAAGGAAAATGAAGCAGGTCTTGCTAAGGCAAAGGCTGATAATGAAGCAATTGACAAACGCAATCAAGCTGGACAAAAAGCAGTGGATGATGAAAACAAGGCCTCTCAAGCTGCTGTGGATGCCCACAATAAAGACCAACAGAAATTAGTCACAGACCGTGAAGCTGAGATTACGGAAATCACGAAAAGCAATAAGGAAAAAGAAGAAGCTGCCAAGAAAGAAAATGAAGCGATTGATACCTACAACGCCAAGGAAATGGAGCGCTATAAACGTGATTTAGCTGAGATTTCAAAAGGAGAAGAAGGCTATATCTCTCAAGCTCTTGCTCAGGCACTCAACTTGAATAATGGAGAACCGCAAGCACGTCATTCAGCTGATACCAGAAATCCTAATCGTATCGTTGCTAAGGGTGACGCTATGCTTGGTGGGTATTCTAAAATCCTAGATTCTACTGGTTTCTTTGTCTATGATACTTTCAAAACGGGAGAAACCCTTTCCTTTACCTATCAAAATCTTCAAAATGCTCGCTTTGATGGCAAGAAAATCACAAAAGTAGCCTATGACATTACAAACCTTGTTTCTCCAGCTGGAACTAATGCCGTTCAGTTGGTTGTACCAAATGACCCAACAGAAGGCTTTATTGCCTACCGTAATGATGGGACAGGCAATTGGCGAACAGACAAGATGGAGTTTCGTGTCAAAGCCAAGTACTTCTTAGCAGATGGCTCACAAGTCAGCTTCACCAAGGAAAAACCAGGTGTCTTTACTCATTCCTCACTCAACCACAATGATATCGGTTTAGAGTATGTAAAAGACACATCAGGTAAGTTCGTTCCTATCAATGGCTCAACCATTCAAGTGACTAACGAAGGTCTAGCTCGTTCACTTGGGTCAAACCGTGCCAGTGATTTGCAGCTTCCTGAAGAATGGGATACGTCATATAGTAAGTATGCCTATAAGGGAGCGATTGTCTCAACGGTTACATCAGGCAACACCTATACAGTGACCTTTGGTCAAGGGGATATGCCCCAAAATGTTGGTCTCTCTTATTGGTTTGCCTTAAATACCCTTCCAGTTGCACGGACGGTCAAACCTTATAGTCTAAAACCTCATGTGACACCAAAGTTAGAGCCAATTCCAGAACCGATTAAGGTTGTGCCAAAAACCTTTACCCCAAAGACCTTTACGCCAGAGCCACCTGTGAGCTTTAAGGAAAAACCACTAGAGAAAGTTACTCAGCCTAGTCTAACACTTACCAAGGTCACCTTGCCTAAATACCCTACGCCAGAGCCGTTACCAAAAGCACCACACGTGCCAACGGTTCATTACCACGACTATCGTCTGACAACGACTCCTGAAATTGTTAAGGAAGTTATCAATACCGACCAAGTGAACCTTCATGACAAAACGGTCGCAAAAGATTCAACGGTCATTTACCCTTTAACCGTAGACGCTTTTTCTCCAAATCGAGCCCAAATCACTAGCCTCACCTTTGAAGATTACCTTCCAGCAGGCTATGCTTTTGACAAGGAAAAAACGCAGGCAGAAAACGGAAATTATACCCTCAGCTTTGATGCTGCTAAGAACTTTGTGACCTTGACCGCCAAGGAAGCCTTGCTCCAAGAGGTCAACAAAGACCTCACCAAGTCTTACCAACTGGTGGCTCCGAAACTTTACGGTAGCCTTCAAAATGATGGAGCAACCTATTCCAACAGTTATAAGCTCCTCATCAATAAGGGAACCCCAAATGCCTATACAGTGACTTCTAATGTTGTGACAGTGCGTACGCCTGGTGATGGAACGACCACTAGCCGTATTAATCCGCAGAAGAAAAATGAAAATGAAGATGGTATGGTCATTAACGATACAGTAGTGGCTTTAGGAACAACTAATCATTACCGTTTGACCTGGGATTTAGATCAATATAAAGGCGATAGGTCTTCTAAAGAGACAATTGCTCGTGGTTTTTTCTTTGTAGATGACTACCCAGAAGAAGTGTTGGACTTAGTAGACCAGGGAACAAGTATCACCACTCCTGATGGCAAAGCCGTATCAGGGATTACTGTCAAGGATTATGCGTCGCTGTCAGAAGCTCCAAAAGACCTTCAAGATAAACTCGCTCATGCTAAGATTTCTCCTAAAGGGGCTTTCCAAGTCTTTATGCCTAATGACAATCAGGCTTTTTATGACCAGTATGTCAAAACAGGCACTTCCTTGAACCTTGTCACTAAAATGACAGTGAAAGATGACTTCTATGGGAAAACGGCAACCTATCGAAACAAGGCTTACCAAGTGGATTTTGGGAATGGCTATGAAACCGATGAGGTGACGAATACCCTTGTTAGCCCAACACCTAAAAAACAAAACCTTAATAAGGATAAGGTGGATATCAATGGCAAACCGATGGTAGTCGGTTCACAAAACCACTATACCCTGTCATGGGACTTGGACCAATACCGTGGCATTAAGGCTGATAAGGCTCAGATTACACAAGGGTTCTACTTTGTGGATGATTATCCCGAAGAAGCTCTATTACCAGATGACACAGCTATTCAACTTGTGACAACTGATGGCAAAGCTGTCACAGGCGTGACGGTAAAAACTTATACGAGCTTATCAGAAGCTCCTAAAAAACTACAAGTAGCTCTTTCAAAACGCAAGATTGCGCCTAAAGGAGCCTTCCAAGTCTTTATGGCAGAAAATCCACAAGCCTTCTATGATTCTTATGTAACGAAAGGTCAAAACATCACCATCATCACCCCTATGACTGTCCGTGAGGAGATGGCAAATACAGGCAAGTCTTATGCCAATGTGGCTTATCAAGTAGACTTTGGGCAAGCCTATGAAACCAATACGGTAACGAATCACGTGCCAAAAGTAACACCACATAAAACTAATACCAATAAAGAAGGCGTGTCTATTGATGGCAAGACCGTTCTTCCAAATACCGTCAATTATTATAAGATTGTTCTTGATTACAGTCAGTACAAGGACTTGGTCGTAACCGATGATGTTCTTGCCAAAGGTTTTTACATGGTGGATGATTACCCTGAAGAAGCGCTTATCCTAAACGCAGATGGTGTTCAAGTGATGGATAAGGCAGGAAATCTTGTCAAAGGGATTTCGGTGAAAGCCTATGCCTCATTGTCAGAAGCGCCTAAAGTGGTTCAAGATGCTATGGCCAAACGTCAGTTCACACCAAAAGGAGCCATTCAAGTTTTAAGTGCTGAAGATCCCAAAGCGTTCTACGAGGCTTATGTTAAAACTGGTCAAACCTTAGTGGTGACCCTTCCAATGACCATTAAGAATGAGCTGACAAAGACTGGTGGGAAGTATGAAAACACCGCTTATCAGATTGACTTTGGTTTGGCTTATGTGACAGAGACAGTGGTCAATAATGTGCCAAAACTAGACCCACAAAAAGATGTGGTGATTGATTTATCACAAAAGGAGAAAAGCCTTGATGGAAAAGAAGTTGCCTTGAATCAGGTCTTTAACTACCGTTTGGTGGGAGCACTCATTCCAGGCAATCGTGCGACACCACTCATCGAATACCGCTTTGACGATGATTACGATGAAATCCATGACGACTATAATGGTGTTTACAAGGCTTACACTGTGGTGGATGTCACTCTTAAAGATGGAACGGTTTTACCAAAAGGGACAGAAGTGACCAAGTACACGCTACAACAGGTCGACACGTCAAAAGGAACGGTTACCATCAGTTTTGATCAGGAATTCCTTGAAAAACTAGCAGAAGAATCCGAGTTTCAGGCAGATGTTTACGTGCAAATGAAACGAATCGCTTCAGGTGTAGTAGAAAATACCGTATTACATACTGTCAATGGCTACACCATCAGTTCAAACACGGTTAAAACAACTACTCCTGAACCAGGGCCACCAACTCCGAATCAACCAACACCACCTCAACCACCTATTCCAACACAAGAAGCACCAGTTCCAGCAAGTGTCTTACCAAATACAGGAGAGAGTCAATCACTCTTAGCGCTTGTCGGTGGAGGACTTCTTTTTGGCCTAGCTTACGGACTTTCTAAACGCAAAATGGAGGACAACTAGATGGAACCTAAAAGCATTTACACAATGGATTCAGACCAAGATGGCCTAACGGATGCTCAAGAGTTAGCTTTAGGGACTAATCCTTTTAGCAGTGATACGGATAGTGACGGACTGACAGACCTTGAAGAAGTCCAACAAGGCTTGAATCCAATTCAACAGCGTAAGGAGAGAAGCTATGGCTTGGAATTATGACACAATTTCTAGAACTCTTTCTGAGATGGCACGAGAAAACTATAAAGACATGGTTAAAGCCTTTTTAGCCATGGAATTGAGTATCAAAAACAAGTCACTTCTTGATACGCTCTATCAAGACTTTATGGGCATTGATGACTTGTCTTTAGTTAGTGATGACCTGCGCCTAAGAGCAGACGGTTATCAGGAACAGCTTCAAGAAGAAGTGACGGACCTCTTGGATAAACTCTATCGAACAGGTGAGGGAGCTAGTTTCATTATGGAAGTGATTGTGTCCAACAATATTTCTGAGTCCCTTGCTCAGTATGAGGTTTTGAATGAGGAGGATTATTCGCCTCTCACCTTAGAGACCTTGCAGGACATTATCCAAAAGGAGTTGTCTTTAACGAGTCAAGATTATTTTGGAGATGTGACCTATCTCGCCCTGCAGAAAGATTTGTTAGACCAGAAAAGCCATTTCTTACAACAGTATGTGACAACTTTAATGGATAAGTTACCACAAGAAAAAGACCAAAGCGCCTTGGTCCTAGACTAAAGCAATGGGCTGAGAATACCTCTCAGCCCCTTTTTAATTGGAGGAACATATGACTCAAGAACAATTACTTGAAATGTTGCGGGCAAGATTGCCACGTGACCAGATTCTTTTGGAATCCTTTTTACGCTATCAAGCAGTCCATTTTGATGAGGATTGGGATAGCCTTATCCAAAATTTTACAACCCAAAGAGGAGTAGTCACCTCACCTGTTCAAGTGGTTCGCTTTGAAACAGAAGTTTCTGCTTTTGTAGAGGCGAGCCCCTTTGACGAGGCAACAGACCTAAGCAGCTACACACAGACCTTTGGTCAGGCTGGCTTAAAGAAGTTACCTCAGTTAAACAGTGATGAGAAAGCCTTGGTGATTGAGGTAGCCCTCTTTAACCTAGCCACTCGCTTTCATCTCTTAGATCAAGAAGGCGCCTATCAGTCCATTTCGGTAGCTTCTCTTTTGGATAAAGGCAAAGCTGCTAATTTGGTCAATGTCTATCGAGTGGCCAATAATTTGTCTGACCGTATTAGCCGTGATATTGAACAGTTTCTTCTCACTTATGAACCTGAACTAATAAGCACCCAGGAAACGGTAAAGGAAAGAGAAGAGGTAGTTGAAGAAAAAGTAGTTCCAGAACCTTCTCAGGACATCACCTTTCGTGAAGAAGGACTTGTCATAATCGCAAGTCTTGATGAGGAAGAGTTATCACAACTAGATTTACGAACAGGGCAAACAGAACATTTACCAGCTTATGAACATCTAAACTTGTCTCAAAAATTTGAGATATTAAGTCACTTTGACCAAGTGCGAAATAGCCGTCCAAAGCTACCAAACCTGAGACGTGGGGAGTTTGACCATGAAATGGAAATGACGCCAATCTATGAGGACAATGAGCTATTAACCTATTTAGAAGCAGATGGGACAGCCTATGACTTACAACGTCCTCTAACACCTCAAGAAGAAGTAATCTTAGCTGAAATGGGTCAAACCATTTTGGCTGAAAATACCGAAAAACTGACTCGTTTAGGGATAGACTT
Source organism: Streptococcus infantis (assembly GCF_047463615.1). GTDB lineage: Bacteria > Bacillota > Bacilli > Lactobacillales > Streptococcaceae > Streptococcus > Streptococcus infantis_X. Next base: position 37,606 of record NZ_JASHDO010000001.1, read on the forward strand.
AGCTGACGTTGATGAGCAGCAACGTGGGATACTGATAGATGCTGCAGGGCGTTTTCATTTGATTAATGCCGACCTAGCCATATTAGGGGGCTATCCTAAGGCAACCGTCACTCAATTAGCCCTTGTGACAGAATTGCTTCAGATGGGATTAACGCATGACAAGGCAGAATTTTTCTTGACCAGTCAGCTAGACTTAGAAGAAGCAAGACCCATTGCCTACGCCTTCTTGCATGAAGACCTTACTCTTGAAGAAGCTAGAACCTTTGAAAGGGACAAACTGTCCCAACCTGACCTATCCTTTAGGGAATGGCGAGAACACATCTCACAAACAAAACCTGAAATCATGACTCAGTCACTCCCTCAAAATCCTATCGTAGAGGAAGCCCTTAAACGCTATCCGATTGCTTCGATTGTGACTTATAAGGGGCAAGAGTTTCAGGTAATGGCCATTGAGGACTCAGGCGTTAATAACCTGATTCGGATTGAATTACAAAATGATTTCACAGATATGATTGAACAAAATCCAGTTCTTTTCTTACGGACATTAGAAGACATCACTCAAGCTCTTCATGTTCCTTCAGTCGAAGAAAAAGAGGAAGTGGAAGAACCTAGCCTAGAATTAGACCTCTTTTCTTTTATGGATATGGAAGAATCTCAAGAGCCGGTTTCTCAAGTGACAACATCTCTATCATCAAATAAGAAAGAGGCTAAACAAGAAGAAGCATTGTCAGAAGATGAGTTGGAACCAGAAGTCACTGAGACGCTCCCAGTCACAGATTTTCACTTCCCAGAAGATCTGACAGACTTCTACCCTAAGACAACAAGGGATAAGGTTGAAATGAATGTGGCTGCTATTCGTTTGGTGAAAAGGCTTGAATCTGAATACCGTCAAGCCACACCAAGTGAACAAGAACTGCTTGCCAAATACGTGGGCTGGGGAGGCTTAGCTAACGAGTTCTTTGACGAGTATAATCCCAAATTTTCTAAGGAACGTGAGGCATTAAAAACGTTAGTCACCGATAAAGAGTATACAGACATGAAACAGTCCTCTCTGACCGCTTACTACACAGACCCTCACTTGATTCGTCAGATGTGGGAGAAGTTAGAACGTGATGGCTTTACTGGTGGTAAAATCCTAGACCCGTCTATGGGAACGGGAAATTTCTTTGCGGCAATGCCTAAACATCTGAGAGAAAATAGTGAGTTGTATGGTGTAGAGCTAGACACGATTACAGGGGTTATTGCCAAATACCTTCATCCGAATAGTCACATTGAAGTAAAGGGCTTTGAGACCATTGCCTTTAATGACAATAGCTTTGATTTGATTCTCTCAAATGTGCCGTTTGCTAATATCAGGATTGTGGATAGTCGCTATGACAAGCCCTATATGATTCATGATTACTTTGTTAAAAAATCTCTTGACTTGGTGCATGACGGTGGGCAAGTAGCCATTATTTCCTCCACAGGAACCATGGATAAACGGACAGAAAACATTCTCCAGGATATTCGTGAGACGACTGATTTTCTAGGTGGTGTGCGTTTACCAGATAGCGCCTTTAAGGCCATTGCAGGTACCAATGTCACAACAGATATGTTGTTCTTCCAAAAACATATGGATAAGGGATATGTGGCAGATGATTTAGCTTTTTCAGGTTCTATTCGCTATGACAAGGATGACCGTATTTGGCTCAATCCATATTTTGACGGGGATTACAACAGTCAGGTTCTTGGGACCTATGAGGTTAGAAACTTTAACGGTGGGACACTTTCTGTGAAAGGCACTTCTGATAACCTAATAGAAGCTGTACAGACAGCTATTAAACAGGTTAAAGCGCCTAGAAGTGTTGACCCTTCTGACATTCTTATCACTCCTGATGTGATGAGAAGACAAGTCATTGATACCTCGATTCCTTCTGACATCAGAGAAAGCTTAGACCAGTATAGCTTTGGCTATAAAGATTCTACGGTTTACTACCGTGATCATAAGGGCATTCGTGTAGGGACAAAAACTGAGGAGATTAGCTACTATGTGGACGAAGAGGGTAACTTTAAGGATTGGGATACCAAGCATTCTCAAAAACAGATTGACCGTTTTAATGCTTTAGAAGTGACCGATAGCACCGCTCTTGATGTGTATGTGACAGAAGAAGCCGCTAAACGTGGGCAATTTAAGGGCTATTTCAAAAAGACGGTTTTCTATGAAGCACCTTTGTCTGAGAAAGAAGTTGCACGGATTAAAGGGATGGTCGATATTCGTAATGCTTACCAAGAGGTGATTGCCATTCAACGCTACTATGATTACGACAGAGATGAGTTTAATCACTTGTTAGGACATCTCAATCGGACCTATGATAGTTTTGTGAAACGCTTTGGCTATGTCAATAGTGCTGTGAACCGTAACCTCTTTGATAGTGATGATAAGTATTCGCTCCTTGCGAGTTTGGAAGATGAAAGTCTTGACTCAAGTGGTAAGACTGTTAGTTATACCAAGTCGCTTGCCTTTGAAAAAGCCTTGGTTCGTCCTGAAAAGGAAGTGACGGCAGTTTCTTCTGCCCTTGACGCTCTCAATTCTAGTCTAGCAGATGGTCGTGGTGTAGATTTGGATTACATGATGTCTATTTATCAGACGGATTCTAAAGCGACTTTGATTGAGGAATTAGGAGACGCTATTATTCCAGACCCAGAACGCTATCTAAACGATAGGGAAGTGGTCTATGTGTCTCGGCAGGACTTCTTATCAGGAGATGTGGTGACTAAGTTAGAGGTTGTGGACTTACTCATTAAAGCAGACAACTCTGATTTTCCTTGGGTCTATTATCAAGGTCTCTTAGAAGACGTGAAACCACCACGTGTGACCTTAGCTGATATTGATTATCGGATTGGCTCACGTTGGATTCCTCTAGCCGTTTATGGGAAATTTGCCCAAGAAACCTTTATGGGACAAACCTTTGATCTCACAGACCAAGAAGTAGCAACTGTCCTTGAAGTCAGTCCGATTGATGGGACGATGTCCTACCAATCCAAGTTTGCCTTTAGGTATTCTACCGCAACGGATAGAAGTCTAGGTGTGTCTGGTTCACGCTATGATAGTGGCCGAAAAATCTTTGAAAACCTGCTTAATTCCAATCAACCAACCATTACCAAACAAGTGGAAGATGGGGATAAGAAAAAGCATGTGACAGACGTTGAGAAGACAACGGTTCTTCGTGCTAAGGAAACTGAGCTTCAAGAACTCTTCCAAGACTTTGTGGCAAGTTACCCTGAGGTGCAACAGATGATTGAAGAGACTTATAATAGTCTCTATAATCGTACGGTCTCCAAAGTCTATGATGGTAGCCATTTAACCATTGATGGGCTTGCCCAGAATATTTCCTTACGACCTCATCAGAAGAATGCTATTCAACGGATTGTGGAAGAAAAACGAGCGCTTCTAGCTCATGAAGTCGGTTCAGGTAAGACCTTAACCATGCTTGGAGCAGGTTTCAAACTGAAAGAACTGGGAATGGTTCATAAACCTCTTTATGTGGTGCCATCAAGTCTGACCGCTCAGTTTGGACAAGAAATCATGAAGTTCTTCCCAACCAAGAATGTCTACGTGACGACCAAGAAAGATTTTGCGAAAGCCAAACGTAAACAGTTTGTGTCACGGATCATCACAGGGGACTACGATGCCATTGTCATTGGGGATTCCCAGTTTGAGAAAATTCCCATGAGTCAGGAAAAGCAAGTGACCTATATTCAAGATAAGTTACAACAACTTCGTGACATCAAGCAAGGCAGTGATAGTGATTATACCGTTAAAGAAGCAGAGCGTTCCATCAAAGGTTTGGAACACCAATTAGAAGAACTCCAAAAACTGGAACGTGATACCTTTATTGAATTTGAAAATCTTGGGATTGACTTTCTCTTTGTGGACGAGGCTCACCATTTTAAGAATATCAGACCCATTACAGGACTTGGTAATGTCGCAGGAATTACCAACACGACTTCTAAGAAGAACGTAGATATGGAGATGAAAGTGAGACAGGTTCAAGGAGAACATGACTATCGTAATGTGGTCTTTGCGACAGGAACACCAGTCTCTAACTCTATTAGTGAACTCTATACCATGATGAGTTATATCCAACCAGATGTCTTAGAACGATACCAGGTATCTAATTTTGATTCATGGGTAGGGGCTTTTGGGAATATCGAAAATTCTATGGAACTAGCACCGACAGGGGATAAATACCAACCCAAGAAACGCTTTAAGAAATTTGTGAACCTGCCTGAACTCATGCGGATTTATAAGGAAACAGCTGATATTCAGACCTCAGATATGCTTGATTTACCTGTTCCTGAAGCTAAAGTCATTGCGGTAGAGAGTGAACTCACAGAAGCTCAGAAATACTACCTTGAAGAGTTGGTTGACCGTTCAGACGCTATCAAGTCAGGCAGTGTTGACCCTAGTGATGATAACATGTTAAAAATCACTGGGGAAGCTAGAAAATTAGCCATTGACATGCGCCTCATTGACTCAGCCTATACCCTATCGGACAATCAGAAGATTATGCAAGTGGTGGATAATGTGGAACGTATTTACCGTGAGGGAGAAAATTTGAAAGCTACCCAGATGATTTTCTCTGATATTGGAACACCTAAAAGTAAGGAAGTGGGCTTTGATGTTTACAATGAACTTAAAGATCTACTTGTTGATCGAGGGATTCCCAAAGAAGAAATAGCCTTTGTCCATGACGCTAATACGGATGAGAAAAAGAACTCTCTGTCACGCAAGGTCAATAGTGGAGAAGTACGGATTCTCATGGCTTCTACGGAAAAAGGTGGAACAGGTCTAAACGTCCAGTCACGTATGAAAGCAGTCCACCATTTGGACGTTCCCTGGAGACCAAGTGATATTGTCCAACGTAATGGCAGGTTAATTCGTCAAGGCAATATGCACCAAGAGGTAGATATTTACCATTACATTACGAAAGGGAGCTTCGATAACTACCTCTGGCAAACACAGGAGAATAAACTCAAATACATCACGCAAATCATGACCTCTAAAGACCCAGTACGATCGGCAGAAGACATTGATGAACAAACCATGACTGCTTCAGACTTTAAGGCTTTAGCGACAGGTAATCCTTATCTCAAACTAAAAATGGAACTAGAGAATGAGTTGACGGTATTGGACAATCAAAAGCGTGCCTTTAATCGCTCCAAAGATGAGTATCGCCATACCATTTCTTACTGTGAGCAGAACCTCCCTGTCTTAGAGAAACGCCTTAGCCAATATGACCGTGATATTGCCCAATCTTTGGCAACTAAGTCACAAGATTTTATCATGCGGTTTGACAATCAAATGATGGATAACCGTGCAGAAGCTGGAGACTATCTACGAAAACTCATTACCTACAACCGTTCGGAAACCAAAGAAGTAAGAACGCTTGCGACCTTTAGAGGGTTTGAGCTTAAAATGGCAACCAGAAGTCTTAGTGAGCCCTTGCCAGATATGGTGTCTTTAACCATTTCAGGCAGCAACCAGTATTCTGTCTCTTTAGACTTGAAATCAGACGTGGGAACGATTCAACGCATTACCAATGCCATTGACCATATCTTAGAAGACCAAGAAAAGACAGAAGAAATGGCTAACAATTTGAAAGATAAGCTATCTGTCGCAAGGGTTGAAGTGGAAAAGGTCTTTCCTAAAGAAGAGGATTATCAGCTGTTTAAAGCTAAGTATGACCTTCTTGCCCCCTTGGTTGAACAAGAAGCAGAGGTTGAGGAAATTGATGCAGCCCTAGCTAAGTTCAATGAAACGATCCAACCACAACAGGACCAACAACTTTCGCTTGATTTTTAAGAAAAAGGCTGACAAAAAATAATGAACGCGGTAAAATGACATTAAGAAATCATCAAAGGAGAATTGATTATGACCCAGACAGTAGAAGATATACGTTACCAATTAGAAGAATGGTTAGCACAAGGTTTTACAAGCTCCGAAGATAGAGCTAACTATCAAGCCTTAAAGGAACAATATGAAGATGAAACCCTTGATTACAGCTTTTCAAAGCGAGAAATCATTGGTCAATTAGAGGTGATTATCACGACTCGTGAGAATGACTTTCCAGACTTAGATGAAGTGACTAAAGGAGAGTATCTAGACCTGGTTGAACAACTTGATAATCTGGACAAGGGACAGGCAGATTATTATCGTAAGCAATTAGCGTAGAAAGATGTACAGATATGATTGAACAAATTATTCAAAGTCTTTTCATTATCGCAGCAACAGGACTAATTTTACTTGTCCTTTACCAGATTGCGAAGATGCTTGGAAGCTTATTTATCATTGGATTAATCGGATTTTTAGCTTTCACAGAAGTCTATGGGATTTACCTCTTTTTTACAGAACGATACCTCTATTTGGAAGATTTAGCCACCAATGGTATTTTGAGCTTTACCACTTTCTATATTATTTTTAATCTTTTACTTGTCTTTGGACTTGTTAGAAAAGTTGTTAGAAGTCGGATGGCATGACGTAATGGGATTACCTAAGTTTGGTAGTCCTTTTCTTTATTGTGATAACTTTTTCAAGTTCATCTTGTTATCATAGTGCTATCTTATGGAAAAAGGAGATGGCACTAGTGATGTTAAATAAAATGAAGGCTAGATTTTTGATTGGTTTTGGTGGTCTAGCAGTCACCAGCTTTATGGTGATGATGGGTTATACCATTGGTTCTCAGTCTGTGACCAGTCACACGCAGAAACAAATCCAATCTGAAGCTCATAAATTATTGACAAAAGTGAAAGAAAAGGAAAAGGCGAGTGTTCTCTCTGATGAGTTGGTTAAAGAATTTCTCACGCAATACTACACCAAGGAAAAGCTGGGCGAGAACAACAACCGTATCAAGCCCTATATGACAGATTCTGCCTTTAAGGAAGAAGTAGCTCGTCAAGAAGATTCTATCAACCAAGTCTATAAAGACTATATGTTGGATTATCGCTTTGAGTCTGCCAATATCTATGTCAATTCAGAAGCAAATGAAGCCCTTGCGGAAGTGTCTTATCAAGTTATCTATGTGTCTGATGTCAGTGATAAGGCTCAGAAAAGTACACAGACAGAAACGACCTCTCTTAAACTATCTTATGCCAAATTGTCAGATAAACTCCTTGTCAATCAGGTAACCATTTGGAATGGGAAGCTAGGGGACTTGAAAGAGTCTTCTGATGGAGTAAATTCAAGCATTCCAAAGATTCAAGGCACTACTACAAGTGAGACCAACTAGCAGGAGTATATCTTCTGCTTTTTTTGATAAGGAGATGGCATGACAAGAATTGAAAAAGTGAAACAAAAGGCGATTTTAGAGGTGGCAGAAAGTCTAGGTTATTCTTTTAAACGACTATCAGGGCAAGTCTATGAACATCCAGAACACGATTCCTTTAGGATTTTTGCGGACACCAATACCTTTAAATGGTTTTCACGTGACGTACAGGGAGATGTGATTGATTTTGTTCAGTTAATGACGGGAGTGTCTTTTAAAAAAGCCCTGTCTTACCTTGAAACTGGAGACTTTGAACAAGCTAAAATCGTCGAAGAGACTTACCAACCCTTTCGTTATTATCTAAGAGAAGAACCATTTGACCAAGCACGGATATATCTGAATGACATTCGTGGTTTAAGTGATGACACTATCAATGCTTTTGGCAGACAAGGTCTATTAGCACAGGCTCATTACCAGACAAAGACCTTTCAGGAATCAGTTCTTGTCTTTAAGAGTTACAATCATCTTGGCCAACTAGAGGGAGCAAGTCTTCAAGGGCTTGTCAAAGATAATCAGAGACATGATCGAGGTTACCTCAAGAAAATCATGAAAGACTCTCATGGCTATATAGGGATGAGCTTTGATATTGGAAAACCGAAACGCCTTATCTTTTGTGAATCGGTGATTGATATGATGAGTTATTATCAACTCCATCAGAAGCAGTTATCAGATGTGCGTTTAGTTTCTATGGAAGGCTTAAAACTCTCTGTGATTGCGTATCAGACTTTACGATTAGCAGCTGAGGAACAAGGCAAACTTGAGTTTTTAGATACTGTCAAACCAAGTCGATTAACGCATTACCTTCATGCTATACAAGAGACGACTACCTTCTTTCAGACGCACCCAGGCTTATTAACCTTGGCTGTTGACAATGATGAAGCAGGGAGAGATTTTTGTCAGAAATTATCTGAGAAAGGACTTCCCACTGAAACAGACTGTCCACCATTACAGGAACTGGAAACTAAAGCAGATTGGAATGATATTGTAAAATATCAAAATAATTATTCTCTAAAAGATGTGATACAATCGGCCAAGTTACAAGTTATCCGAAGCAATCCTCCGCCTAGAAAAAATACCGCTTTAGAGTTGTGATAACAAAATCAAGTTTCTTAGTTTAATCTAGAAAGTGATAAGGAGGACACCCTATGAGTGTGATTGAACGCCTAGCTGAAAGAGTGGCTAGGCAAGAGGAAAAAGTTGCGAAAGAAACGGAAAAACTAGAAACTTATCGCAGTCAATTACAAACAGCGATGTATCAAGCCTTTATCAAACGCCAACAAAACAGTCCTTGGACATTTGATGAAGCATTGACGCAAGCCTTTGGCCAAGATGAACAAAAACCAATACCATCAGATAATTGAAATGAGGAATAACATATGACAAAAGATTGGACCTTTGACCAACCACTAGATGATAACACACAGACATCTTCCACAGAAGAACGTGCGAAGATTGCGGCACTATTTCATAAAGAAAACCAAGAGGGCGCTGAAGACGTTGATTATGTGGCAGCCTTTGAAATGGAACAACAAAAAGCTAAGGAGAAATCCGTTTCACAACCAAAAACTCAAGAGCAATCCACACCAAAAGTGGTGTCCTCCTCTAACATTACAAACGACTACAAGCAACATCTAGCTGATGTGATGGCTCAGAATAATGAAGACATTCTTCAAAGTCAGAAGAAAATCGAAGAGTTGCACCAGTTGATTGATGACAAAAATAAGCAAAATAAGAAATTACAAGCCATTTCAGCAGCTATTGATGACTTGTAAGTGAGGCAGTCCTTACAAGGGCTGCTTTTTATAAGGAGATAAGATGAGGTTATTCAAAAAACAAAGACACAACCAAGATAGTTTTAAACAACTCATTCATCGCTTATCAGGAATGTCTGAAGCTGACTTACATAAGGTCAACCAATTATTAGATGTCGTTTTTGACGCTACACGTCAAACTATCGAAGATGAAAAAAAGTCTCCTGAAATATTGCTAAAGGAGCCTATATTAGATGAGACCATAACTGAAGCTAAGAATAAATTGAAGACTGAGCAACTTGAAAAGCGGATAGAGCAATTTAGGCAGGCAAAGAAACCTAAAAATGAGTAAAAAAGATTAGGCATTGTGATGAAGGCCTAATCTTTTTGTCTGATGCTTGTTGTTCGCTGATACACATATTTTTTTGTCAATTTACTATCATTTAGGTTTTCTATGACGTTAAGTCAAGTTTTTAGAGTAACTAACGTAGAATTTTAATCTATTTATTTTAAGCACTTACCTTTTCAAATTGATTAGGTGTAAGATACCCTAAACTTTGATGGATTCGTTTTGAATTATAAAAGGCTTCGATGTACCAGAAAATACTCTGATAGGCTTCTTCAAAGTTCTTATATTTAAATTGATACACCCACTCTCTTTTTAAATGTCCATGCCAAGATTCAAGACTGGCATTATGATAAGGGTATCCCCTTCGACTGAAAGAGTGAGTCATCCCATAATACTTAAGCAACTCTTCATACTCTAGACTCGTATACTGGGTTCCTTGGTCAGAATGAAGAATAACAGCTTCTGGATAGTCTTGTGATTTAATGGCCTTATTTAAAGTTCTTTGCACTAATTCTACAGTCATTCGCTTGCCCAAATCCCAAGCAATGACTTTTTTAGTATAACGATCCATAATGGTTGAGAGATAAGCCCATCCTTGTTGAGTAGGAATATAAGTAATGTCGGTTGACCAAACCTTATTTTTCTTTGTAGGTTCAGTCTGTATGAGATTTTTTCGATTGATGTGATCACTTAGTGAGTATCCAGGCTTAAATTTCTTAATGACTGCAGACTTGAGTTGAAGTTGCTTCATTAGCTTCTGTACCAGTTTTAACCCGACTTTTTCCCCTTGTTTAAGTAGAAGATGATGAATTTTAGGAGCACCATAGATTCCTCGGTTAGCATTGAAGAGTTGAGAAATTTTGAGTGACAGGTATTGTCTCCTTAATTGAGTTTTAGATGGATGTCGGTTAATCCGTTCATAATAACTTGATTCAGGAACATCAAGGAGTTGACAGCTTAGTCTGACATTGAGTGCTAAAGTTTGTATGGTTTGAGCCATATCCGCAGCACTCACTTCTTTTTCTCGGCGAATATGGTCAATACTTTTTTTAAGATGTCTCGTTCTTCCTTAACTTTAGCCAGTTGTCTTTTTAATTCTAGAAAATCAGCTTTAGAGACGGAGCTTTCATTAGATGTAGAGTAGAGGTCTATCCATTTATAAATTGTTGCAGGGGCCACGTCGTATTCTTTAGACAGCTGGGTGACGGATTGACCAGAATGATAGAAGGCGATAAGGGTTTCTTTAAATTCTTTTGAGTAGCGTTTTTGCATGTTTTTGTCCTTTGTCTAAATTATACAATAGTGACTCTAAGATTTAAGGATAACATCAATAATTTTAGAATAAGTAAACAAGATGTAGTTGATATTTTCTATCTTGCTTATAAAGAATTAGGAATAAAGAATTTTGTTGAATGTATAATAAAAGAAAGCCTTGGTCAAAAATATTTTAATCTTTTAAAAACGATATCAAACGATAATTTCTTGCAAAGAACTAATCAATGGGAAAATTTTAAAGAAATTAATGATAGCAATATCAAATATTTAAAATCAAGTATGTATTCTTTGATTAAGAATAATCGTTTATTATCTGAGTTAAAAAGAGTTTTACACGAACATGTAGCAAATGAAAAATTATTTTTAGAGTTTAACATTAATTCAAAGGAAAGCTCAAAACAACTTAATATTCTTTACAAAGAAGTCAGTGTACTAAGTTTAGGGCAAAAAGTAGTAGCGATGCTTGATTTTATATTAGCATATAGTGATTATTCTAAAGATTTCAGACCATTAATTATTGATCAGCCTGAGGATAACTTAGATAACCGTTATATATACAGTCACCTAGTTCAACAATTTAGAAAAGCTAAAATTCAAAGGCAAATTATTTTAGCAACGCATAATGCTACAATTGTGACAAATTCTATGACAGATCAAGTAGTAATTATGGAGTCAGATGGAACACATGCTTGGATTGAAGCGAGAGGATACGTAAGCGAAAGATTTATAAAGAATCACATCATCAATCAGCTAGAGGGAGGAAAAGAATCATTTAAACATAAGATGTCTATATACGAGACTGTACTTTCTGAATAGACATAACGGAGGAATTAGGAAATGGCTTAGAGTTACGTTGTTAAGAAATGTTGCTTCTAAGTCATTTTATATTATTCAATTTTGTTAGAGAAATTTTAACAATCGAGTTTTTACCATTCTTTTTGTAATGTGATAACTTTTCCAAATTATCCTTGTTATCCTTATATCAATCCTAAGAAAATCAAACTTTGATTTTCTACTGGGGGTTTGGGGGGCGAAGCCACCAAGTTATCTTATCGTTGGCTGTCAAAACAGAAAGGTTTTGGTCGGCTGGCGATATGATTTTTTGGGTATTGTGACCACAATGCCTGAGCTCGCAAAGACCGAACAAGAAGAGAGTGAGGTCTTTAGGAAGCGTACTGACAATGTGAGGCAGCCTGACACTGTCAGACAAGTATAATGTTGAAAGGATAGTAGGATGGGACAAGAAATTAAGTTAATCCGTAAGCAATTTAGGATCACGAGACAAGAAGAAAAACAGATAAAAGAAATGATGAGGGAACAAAAACTGGATAGTTTCTCAGAATTTCTTCGTCAAAATTTGTTGAAAAAGAATTATCAGGATAGAATTTTTGAAAGTTGGTTTTCCCTTTGGCAATCTCAAAAGTTTGAACAAATTAGTCGAGATGTGCATGAAGTTCTAGTTGTCGCAAGAGAAAATCACCAAGTGACTCAAGAACACGTTTCAATCTTACTGACATGCGTTCAAGAATTGATTGCGGAAGTCAATCAAGTACAGCCGCTCAGTCGTGGATTTCGTGAAAAATACATGAGATAGGAGGCTACTATGGTTTATCGTTATCGTACCAATCTCAAAAAAGTATTTCTAACAGATTCAGAGTTACATCAATTGAATGAGCGAATCGACAAGAGTCACTGTCAAAATTTTTCAGTCTATGCCAGAAAAGTGTTGTTGAATCCCAATATGTCATTTGTCACCATTAACACGGATACCTATGACCAGTTAGTATTTGAATTGAGACGGATTGGAAATAACATTAATCAAATTGCGCGTGCAATCAATCAAAGCCATTTGATTTCTCAGGAACAGTTACAAGAATTGAGTAAGGGAGTTAGTGAGTTAATTACTGGCGTAGAGAAAGAATTTCAAGTGGAAGTGAAAAGATTGAAGGAGCTCTATGGTAGTCACTAAACACTTTGCGACACACGGAAAAAAATATCGTAGGCGTTTAATTAAGTATATTCTCAATCCTGATAAAACGGACAATTTGAAATTGGTATCTGATTTTGGCATGAGCAATTATTTAGACTTCCCTAGCTATGAAGAAATGGTAGAAATGTACAATGTCAACTTTACCAATAACGACAAGTTGTACGAATCCAGAAATGACCGACAAGAAAAACATCAACAAAATATCCATGCCCATCACCTCATTCAATCATTTTCTCCTGAAGATAATCTGACACCTGAAGAAATTAACCGCATTGGTTATGAGACCATGATGGAATTAACAGGGGGCCGTTTTCGTTTCATCGTGGCAACTCATACAGACAATGATCATGTTCATAATCACATCCTAATCAACGCCATTGACCGTAATTCAGATAAAAAGTTGATATGGAATTATGCCTTGGAACGAAACCTTCGTATGATTTCAGATCGTATTTCTAAAGTGGCTGGAGCGAAAATTATTGAAAAACGTTTCTCCTACCGTGACTATCAAAAATATAGGCAGTCTAGTCATAAATTTGAATTGAAGCAACGCCTTTATTTTTTGATGCAGCACTCAAAGTCCTTTGATGATTTTTTAGAAAAAGCGGTGCAGTTACATGTTCATATTGATTTTAGTCAGAAGCATAGTCGATTCATGATGACGGATAGAGCAATGACAAAACCAATTCGAGGACGCCAACTCAGCAAACGAGATTTATATGATGAAGAATTTTTTCGTACACATTTTGCCAAGCAAGAGATTGAAAGTCGTTTAGAATTTTTGTTGAACCGTGTCAATTCTTTAGAAGAGTTACTAACAAAAGCAAAAGAATTGAATCTAACCATTGACTTAAAACAAAAAAATGTAATCTTTATACTTGAAGAAAATGGAAAGCAATTCAGTCTGAGTCATAAAAAAATAAGTGATAAGAAATTATATGATGTCAATTTTTTTCAAGATTATTTTAAAAATAAGGAAGTCGGTGATTCAGAAGGCTTAGAGAATTTACAGGAGCAGTACCATGCTTTTCAAGAAGAACGTGATAAGGAGAAGGTAGCCACTGAAGAAATTGAGGAAGCCTTTGAGGAATTTAAGAAGAAGCGAGATGCCGTTCACGAATTTGAAGTGGAACTTGCAGGACACCAAATAGAGAAGTTAGTTGATGAGGGCGTTTATATCAAGGTGTCTTTTGGTGTAAAGCAGAGCGGTTTTATTTTCATTCCTAACTATCAATTAGATATTCTTGAAGAAGAGAATCAGACAAAATATAAAGTCTATATCCGTGAGACAACCTCATACTTTATCTATAACAAAGAACATTCGGATAAGAATCAGTATATAAAAGGACGAACCTTGATTAGACAGCTAACCAACGATAGTCGAGCAATACCATACAGACGACCGACTGTTGAAAGACTTCAAGAAAAGATTTCTGAGATTAACCTCTTGATTGAGTTAACAGAGACAGACAAAAAATACCAGGTCATCAAAGACGAACTGGTCGCAGAAATAGCAGAGATAGACATCAAACTGACTCAAATAAATGAAAAAATCGCCACCTTAAACAAGATGGCGGAAGTGTTTATTAATCATAAAAGTATAGATAAGAGTAGTAGGAAGTTAGTAAGATATGAATTATCAAAACTAAATATTCCCGAGAATGTAACTTTAAAGAATATAGAATATGAGGTTGCAAAATTAAATAAACAACTAATTCAGCAAATTGATCTATATGAAAAATCAGTTAGAAAACTGGAAATTTATTTAAAACAATTTGATATAAATAAACATCGAATTTCTAGAGATAAAATTGAAATTGAATTTTAAAGGATTTGAGTACATATTACGACTAATAGAAAAACTTGATATATAAGGGATTTATTGATGCAAAGATACTAATTACTGATACAGTTATTAAAACGACTAAAGTAATTGGAGTGAAATCGGGTGAAGTTGTGTTAGAAACGAAAGAAGAAGTAGAAGAAATACCTCAACCATTTGACACAATACCGTTATTTTTTTAGATGAGATTAATTCTTTGTTTTCCAAAGACACATCATGTGGAGGTTGTAGGACTGCTGGTGAAAGAGGGATAAACCCAACCGTTTCAGGGTTTACAAAAGACTTGAAATCAAACCTTTCTTGCTTTTTGGGGAGAAGTATCAGTTTGATAGTCTGAAGTGAGCTAGTAGCACTGCTAGTGATTATCTTAGAAATCTAATCCCACATACGCAGTGGGGGTGCAAAATCTATTTACAGAAAAGTGTCTCTGGGAATAGATTTGCACCCCTTTTTTTGCGTGCGGATTATCCTGTGGGGACTCATGGGTGTTAACTAGCGTAGTAACAATGGACCATTAGAAGTCAGTCGAAGACATAGTAGTGATGACGTTTCTGTAATGGAAGTGTAGCTAAGGGCTGAATAATTAAGTTAGTATCTATCCATGCAGTTTTGTCTGCCCTAACACATGGTCTGAAACAGCAGTACTCGCCTAACGTATGATGAAAGAGGCTATTTACAAATATAGGACGACACAAACAGAACGAAATCGAAAAAGATAGATGTGGAGGAAATTTTTACATGCCAAAGTTTAATTGAACCACCGTATACCTAACAGCACGTACGGTGGTGAGAGAGGTTAGAAACTATCTTCTACTCGATTGTACTGATGTCTGATAAATAATTTGGATCGCTGTAAATCTTTTCTCTTGACTAAAATCCTAAATCGTACTATAATGCTTTTAATGTCCGAAATCGAATTTTGAAAAAGAGGTATCCAATATGACATTTAAAGAAGAAAGCTACCAATTAATCAATGCCTTAGTTGCTATAGTCGAAACTTATTTTAAGATTGCCAAGTTATCTGATGTGCCTGAAAATCTTTTCTGGTTACTGGCTGGTTTGAGTGATAAGGGTTTTCACACCCAGAAAGAAATTCATGAGACTTGGGGTCTGCCCAAGACAACTGTTAACAGCTTGGTGAAGAAATTAGAAGGTCAAGGCTACTTGGAACTGATAGCCATTTCAGGTCGTAAACGAGAATTGCAGATTAGTCTGACAGAGGCTGGTCAAACTTACACCGATGAAGTCCTCTCCTTGATGTCAGAGGTGGAGAGAGAGGTGTTGAAGCGAGTAAAGGCTGAATTGCCAGCTCATTTTATCCGAGACATGATGACCTACAGTCGTATTGTTCAAGAGACAGTAGCCAGCCATAAAGAAAGGAGAGGAGTTGCCCATGAAGACAGCCACTAAAAATAATTTTTCAGACCAGACCATCAGGTGTCTAGTCAAGTCTCACTTTCCCCAAGCCATATTGAGCAAGATTGAACGGATTGTTGGTGGGACCTTTAATACGGTTTACTTGCTAGAAGGTAGTGGTTTGCCTGATGCCAGTATCATGCTAAAGACCGGACCTCATCGTGATGTTGAAGTACCCAAGCATGAGGCGGATAATCTCAAGACAGAAATTTATACCTATCAACTACTAGAAAATCAGAATATACAAGTACCTAGAATTTATGCCCATGATTTTAGTCATAGCATTATCCCCCACGATTTTTTCTTCATGGAAAAAATATCAGGAAAGACCTGGTATGAGATTAGCCCTAAGAAGACGCCCCAGCTCATGTATGAACTAGGACGGCAAACGGCTGAGATGCACAAGACCAAAGGTAGCTGGTTTGGAACCATCAATGATGAGACAGATGAGCGGTTTGACACTTGGTCACAGGCCTTTCAGCATAAAATTGAAACCTTGTTGAAAGAGGTGGAGGCAAGAGGAAGTACGCTTCCTATTGCAGAAATCCGTCATCAGATTGCGCTTAGAAAAGACCTTCTTGATGAGGTCAAGACACCTCGACTGGTCAATTTTGACCTCTGGGCAGGTAATGTCTTTCTGGAAAAAGGCTCAGATTGGCAGATTTAAGGCTTGATTGATTTTGAACGCAGCTTTTTCGGTGGCCCCATGGCTTCCTTTGTCTCAGCTCTCTTTCTATATGATAATGTTGAAAAGGAGCCCCACTTTATTCAGGGCTATAACCAAGTGAGTCAAGAACTCCTAGTTATTACCGAAGATGACAGAGAACGCATGTGGCTCTATACCTTACTTTTTTATCTAAGAGCCTATGTCGAAACAGAGCGTTATCAGGGGTTGATGAAGTGGGGGCAAAAGAGTTTTCTAAGTGCAACCCTCACATTCATGACTAGAGCTTTAAACCGTCGTTGGAAAAAACGCTTAAAAGCTAGAAAGGACGAAAAATGAACCAAATATTTTCAAGGGTTAAATTCAAGAAAAAATACTTTGTTTGGCTATTTACTTTTCTCATTATTGCTATCGCTGGTGAGACAGCCCTACCTACCCTTATGGCTGAGATGATTGAGCAGGGCGTTGTCAACCAAGCAACCAACAGTATTTGGCTCTTAGCAGGGGGAATGGTACTGGTCGTGCTCATGGCCTTTGTGGGCAATATGCTAGTCGCAAAGATTTCCTCACGGATTGCGACACTCTTTGCTCGTGATGTGCGCAAGGCACTCTTTGACAAGGTTCAGTCATTTTCTGGACAGGAGTTGGATAAGTTTGGGACAGCCAGTCTCATTACGCGGACCACTTCAGATGTGACCAATCTTCAGTCATTCTTATCGGCAGGCTTGCAGATTGGTATGCTGGCGCCACTTATGATGGCAGCAGGTGTAGTCCTAGTTGCTGTTACTGGTGGTGAGACCAGTAGTGTACTTGTTTTCACTCTGCCTATCCTCTTGATTGCGATGACTGTGGTTTTGGTTTTAGCTACTCGCTATTCCAAAGCCCTGCGTTTGACCTTGGACAAGATTAACCGTATTTTCCTAGAAATATTACAAGGTGTCCGTGTTATCCGTGCCTTTAATAAACAGGAAACAGAGAAAGCCCGTTTTGGTCAAACCAATAGCCAATATGCTGATATTTCTCTTAAAAACAACCGTCTCATGGGTGGGATGATGCCTTTTATCCAAGTGATTTTTGGTCTGACTACGATTGGTGTCATGGCTGTCGGCGCTGAGGCTGTGGCTAAGGGGAAAATCACGGTTAGTGCCCTTGTCGCTAATAGTCAGTATGTTGCTCTCATCCTTGGTGCCATCGTCATAGCAGCCTTTATCATCAGTTTCTTCCCGACGGCTTTTGCCAGTATGTCACGTATCGGTGAGGTTTTGGGGATCGAGGTCAAAATTACTGACGGTGATGATGAGCAAGCTATGACGGAAGCTCAGGGAACAGTGACCTTTAAGGATGTGACCTTCTCCTATGCTGACGCAGCAGAACCAGTCCTAAAAGACATCAGTTTCACCTCAAAACCTGGTCAAGTGACCGCCATTATCGGTGCTACTGGGTCAGGAAAATCTTCAGTCCTTAAGCTTATTCCACGTCTTTACGACATCACTTTTGGTGAAATCAAGGTCAACGGTCGTAATGTCAAAGATTATAAATTACAGGAACTTCGAGACATTATCGGCTATGTCCCTCAGAAAAACGTCCTCTTCTCAGGTGATATCGCAAGTAACCTCAACTTTGGTCAGGAAGACGGAACAGAGGCGGACTGGAAACGTGCAGCAGACATTGCCTCAGCCTCAGAATTTATCGCAGATAAGCCAGGGAATTATCAATCAGAAATTGCCCAAGGTGGGACCAATCTATCAGGTGGACAACGCCAGCGTATGGCCATTGCCCGTGCCATGATGAAACGTCCGCAGGTTTATCTCCTTGATGATAGTCTGTCAGCACTTGATATGAAGACGGATAAACAAGTTCGTACCAATCTGCGTGCCAACCTTGACCAAGCCACCATGATTATGGTGGCGCAACGTATCAGTTCTATCATGGACGCTGAGCAAATTATCCTCATTAGTGAAGGAAAAATTGCAGGTAAAGGCACCCATAAAGAATTACTGAAAAACAACGACATCTATCGTGAACTAGCTATTTTACAACTGGGAGAGGAGGCGGTTGCCTATGAACTTGACAATGCTTAAACGTTTATACACCTATATCAAACCCAATCGTCTTGGTTTCTTCACAGCACTTTTCCTTGTTGCTGCTGGTACTGGACTTACCGTCCTAGCGCCAAGCTACACGGGGCAAATCACGACTCAGCTCTACAATGGCATTAGTCAAGGCTCTTTTGATTGGAAAGCTATTTTCCAATTGAGTGTTATTGTTGCAGGTCTCTATCTAGTTGGGCAAAGTCTGGTTTTCTTGGCTTCCTTCACCTTAGCCAAAGTTATCGCTAAGTCAGTCGAGCGTTTGAGAAATGAGGTTAGTAGTAAAATTCACCGTCTACCTATTAATTATTATGATACCCGTGGTAATGGTGAAATCCTCAGTGTCATCACCAATGATATTGACATCCTCAATAACTTCCTCAGCCAGAACTTGCAGGAAATTATTGTTCAGACTGTGACCATTGTGGGCATTTTCTCCATCATGCTCTCTATCAATGGTTGGTTAACCTTGGTTGCTGTCATCATGGTTCCTATCTCCCTCCTGACAGCAGCGAGTTCAGCTAGCTTTGGACAAAAGATGTATGAAAAGCAGCAGAACTTGATTGGGCAGGTCAATGGCTACATTGAAGAAATTTATAACGGTCATAATGTCGTGCAGGCTTTTAACTACCAAGACCGTGCCAAGGCAAAATTCGATAGTCTTAATAAAGAATTGCAGAGCACCGCAGAAAAGGCAGAAACTTATGCCAGCTATGTCATGCCACTGATTAAGATTGTCAATAATGCAGGCTATGTCATCAGTGCCGTCTGGGGAAGTTTTATGGCACTACAAGGCACCATGACAGTTGGTAATGTCCAAGCCATGCTTCAATACACCCAGCAGTTCAATGAGCCATTTAGCTCTATCGCTGGTATGGTCGGGGCTTATAGCTCAGCCATGGCAGGTAGTCAGCGTATCTTTGAACTGCTTGACGAGACTGAAGAAGTAGCTGACCAAGCCACAAGCCAAGACCTGTCCAAACAAGCAGGACGTGTCGAATTCAAGCATGTCAAGTTTGGCTACACACCTGATAATCTGCTGATGCAAGATGTTAATGTTACCGTTGAACCTGGTCAAAAAGTAGCCATTGTGGGACCTACTGGGGCAGGTAAAACCACCCTCATCAACCTCCTCATGCGTTTCTATGAAATCAATGACGGTCAAATTTTAGTGGACGGTGTAGACACACGTCAGATGAGTCGTGAACAGCTCCGTAGCCAGTTTGGCATGGTGCTCCAAGATACTTGGCTCTTTGAAGGCTCTATCATGGAAAATCTCCAGTATGGTCGAGAGAATATCTCCCATGACCAAGCTATCTCTGCTGCCAAAATGGCATCAGCACACAGCTTTATCAAAACCCAGCCAGGCAGTTACGATATGGTTTTGGAAAATAACGGAGAGAACATCTCTCAAGGTGAGCGTCAGCTTTTGACAATTGCCCGTGCCATTGCTGCCAATCCTAAAATGCTGATTTTGGACGAGGCGACATCTAACGTTGATACCTATACTGAGCAGCTCATTCAAAAAGCCATGGCCAAACTCATGGAAGGGCGCACCAGCTTTGTCATCGCCCACCGTTTGTCGACCATTAAGGATGCTCACGTCATTCTCTACATGGAAAAAGGTGATATCAAGGAGGTCGGCAACCATGATGAGCTCATGGCTCTAGATGGCAAATATGCTAGTCTCTATAATAGCCAGTTTGTCTAAACTAAAAAGCGATAATCTAAACTGCACTCCAAAAGTTAGACAAACGTAAGCGCCCAATAACGAGGTATATTGAAAAAATCCAAAGTCTTACGATGACTCTGGATTTTTTTATTACTTGCAATTCTTCTGTATCTGCTCTGCCCATGGCAAATAAGCCTCTAGAACCTCCTTATTTGTGAGGGTTTCCTCATTAGGAAGCTTTTCTAGTAGGTAGGTCATATATTTTTCGCTGTCTAAGTCATGTCTCCTAGCCGTTTCTAAAAGAGACATAATAATAGCTGTCGCCTTAGCACCCTCAAAACTTTGGAAGAACAGCCAATTTTTGCGTCCCATAACTAAGCTCTTGATCGCTCGCTCAGCCATGTTATTGGATAAGACAAACCGACTACTCCACCAATGTTCAACTTGCCAGAGATAGAGATAGAAACAAAAGTACCAGAAGACTATCCAACATTCGACCTACCGAAACTAGAAATACCAACACCGGTAACAGATATACCAAATAATCCGCCAATGCTTCCGCCAAAACCAGAACTGAACATAGGTGTACCGAACCTACCAGGAGAATTCCCTCCAACAGTTCCAGAAAAGCCAAGATTGGAGATTGGTATCGTACCAAACGAAGCACCGAAAAATGAGAAACCGGAATTAGAATTACCAATTCCACCGGCAAGTGAAGTGCCTAATACGCCAGAAGCACCAACACCAGAGACACCTGAAAATGAAACACCGGAAGAAACAATGCCACCGACTTACAGTCGAGTAGCGCGTAATTCAGAAGTATTACCTAATACAGGTGATTCTGAATCTGCATTTGCTGCGGTTACAGGAATAGCAACAATCTTAGGAGCGTTTGGTTTAGTATCAAAACGTCGTCGTAAAGAAGATTAATTAAACCCTATTGATTTTTAGGCATTATTTCCATACCTTAATACCTAAATTTAAAACTTATGTTAGAAAATGTTAATTTATTTTTACGATTGCATATTCCCTTTAAAATAAAAATATTTACGATTAGTTAATGTTTTCTAAAAAGTTTTACCCCGATTAATGCTGTTGTAATCGGGGGTTTTTATTGATTTACTACATTGATAGTCTTTTTCATTTGTCATTTAGGATATATAATTTCAAATTGATAAAACAGTACTATGATAAATATATTTTTTGATTTTCATTAATTGTTTCAATGGTGAAAAAAATATAATGAGCTTGTCCATCTTTGGCTTTTTCTCGATTAAGTTTGAAATAACATTTATGAGATGTTGCCACTGATAGGAGTATATCATCTGTGATAAATGTTAAAGGGATGGACATCTCGGAAAAGCGGTAGAAGTCAGATTCAAACTGCCGATAACTATCTGAAAAGTAGTCCTTTTGTAATTAATTCTTATTAACTTCCAATTGATTCATTAGTTACCTCCGATGTTATTTCTAGATGGATTGAGAGAATTGAAAAGATAGATATTTTAATATGTCCATTGTCGATTTTTAGTATGATGCTGTCATCTTGAAGAGACGTAATAAGTCCAGTTTCTTTCGTTGTAACTTTATTCTCTCTGTAAGTGATGATTATAGGAAGTTGCTGAGAATAGGATTAACTTAATAGGAGGTCGATTTGTTCCTGTGAAAATCCGTCATCAATAGATTGTGTATCTTTCGCTTCATTTATTAAAGAAGTGTGTTCTGAGAGATAGAAGCCCATCCATTTTTTCCATTCCCTTATCCTGATAATATTGCACAATGGGAAAGGGTAAGTATGATCTATCTATAATTGTAATCCGTCTAAACCTCCTGCTGAGTGTCCGCCTATGAGTTTGCTGCGGGCAATATTACGTGATCCCTCTAAGAGAACAGTTGCTTTTGAATGGCAATAAAATCAAATTTGTCACGTATCTGATCAATCACTTCATGAATACTATCATCTTTAGTTTACATTTGGTCAAAGTCATCGAAGAGTGAAGACAGATCATAGCTCTCGTCAATCAAACCACCATATCGAACCCCAATTTGTCTCACAGATCCAGACTTGTAATGTTGTCGAATGAGTCCTAAGACATTAAATAGTGTGTATCTGAAGTTAGACCAGTGTTCATCACGCACTTTGATGAGCTTGAAAAAGGTGTTAAAGCTACTGTTCGTTGTCATAGTGTGGATACATTTATTCACGTATACAAAGAGAAATATCCAACATAAACTATTCCTTCAACAACGACATTCAATCGCTAAATTGGCGCTGGTTCTTATTGTCATTAAGCCAATCGATTTGCCAAAGATGGTGATCATCAGAAAGCGGTCTAAATCCACGGCATATAAAAAGTCCCTTGGAAATTCCATCGAGGAGCGTCCAGAAATGGTTAACAATCGCTTTGAATTTGGACACTGGGAAATTGATTTGGTTCTCGGTAAGAAGAATAAAGGGGATGCTGTTGTCTTGATTCTAGTTGAACATCAAACACGTTTGCCTTGGCGTGTAAGCTACCTAATAAACAAGCTGATACGATTAATGAATCTGTCAAATAACTATTGTTTCAGTACCCGATTACTTCTATGACATCAGATATCGAATCCGAGTTTAGTCTCTTGGTCGACTTAGTAAGTGTCGACATAAATTTTGCTCATCCATATTCTTCCCATGAAAGTGGAACAAATGAGAATTTCAATGGTCTACTCAGAGAATTTTTTCCAAAAAGACAGTCGCTTAAACCAATAACTGATGAAGAGTTTACTCGTTATGTTTCAGCTATCAATAACAGACCTAGACGACTTCATCATTACAATACAGCAACATTTCAGTTTGGGTTAGCCAAAAAACTTAAACAATGGAATACTAAGATATCTGCAAACTTGTTGCACATGACTTGACAATGTCTCAAAAATTTTAAATCTAGAATTTTTGTAAATAATTGTCCAATTAGGACAATTAAAGAAAGATCTCCTAAAAGTGAAATATACTATTTTTAGGAGTTAACTAGATGTATAAACGTTTAAGAGATTTAAGGGAAGATCGGGATCTCACACAAAAACAAGTGGCTGAATATCTTTCATTTACACATTCTGCCTATGCAAAAATAGAACGTGGTGAAAGAATTTTATCTGCTGAAATTCTTATTAAACTTTCAAATCTATATAGCGTTAGTATTGATTATTTGCTCGGGTTATCTGATTTTCCTGACCGTATCATAAAAAAATAGTTTCTCCTTATTATGTCCATTGACAATTGAATATACCAAGGTGGGACTTTCTTATTTGTGGAGCAAGCTGTTTATTACGCGATGAAATGAGCGATAAAATTTTAAACAGAAAATAGGATGGTAACCTATTTGCCATGAAATCAAATAATTATAATGATACTTCTGACCGTTCAGGCTGCCATCGTAAAAGGACAGCGGGTGAAATGCCCATGAATGATTTAACCAATCATACCCACGGAGGAAAAAATTTTTTTGATAGGAGTGGAGGTATGAAAACAGTAACATATAAAAACCTGATGAATATTGGTTTTCCTGAGCATACGGCAAGAAATATCATTAGAGAAGCAAAAAGAATAGCAGTAAAAAAGTTTGAAGAAGCTCGCAAAGTTGACCATAATGCGGTACAATTAAGTAAATCGCCCTTTGACAATAGAAGACTTGGTATTGCTCCTAAAGATATTGTAGAAGAGCTAATCGGAATTTCACTCTCTGAAGAAAGTTTAGAAAGTGAGAATTAAAGATGGCTACAAAAAATCAAAAAAAGTACAAAGGTGTTTATTGTGATAAGAATGGTAAAATATTTTATCAAGCTGATCTTGGTGTTGACCCTGTAACAGGTAAACGTGTTCAAAAGAAAGCTAGAAAGAATCAGTATGGTAAGCCATTTAGCACAATGAAAGAAGCTTATGATGAATTGGTCCGAATCAGATATGAGTTTAATAATAATCTTAGTATTGAAAATTACAATATAACATTTGAAAGTTACATGAATAGCATTTATCTAAGAGCCTATAAGCAAAAGGTTCAGTCTGTAACATATAAAACTGCTTTGCCACATCACAAGATATTTATTCAGTATTTTGGCTCCAAACCTTTAAAAGGGATAACAGCTAGAGATTGTGAATCTTTTAGATTACATATTATTGAACATTACTCTGAAAACTATGCGAAGAATTTATGGTCACGATTTAAGGCATGCATGGGTTATGCTGAGAGATTAGGATATATTTCATCAATGCCATGCAAGGCGTTAGATAATCCTAGAGGCAAGCACCCTGATACACAATTTTGGACTTATATTGAGTTTCAGAACTTTATTAAATCATTTGATTTACAAGATTACGAAGAGTTACAAAGATTCACGACTATTTGGTTATATTACATGACAGGTGTTCGTGTGAGTGAAGGTTTATCGTTATGGTGGGAAGATGTCGATTTTGAGCATAAATTCTTGAAGGTTCATACAACCTTGGAAAAGGATGAAAATGGAAATTGGTACCGTAAAGACCAAACCAAGACACCAGCTGGAGAACGCCTTATTGAATT
The DNA here is from genome assembly GCF_047463615.1 of Streptococcus infantis. Classification (GTDB taxonomy): domain Bacteria; phylum Bacillota; class Bacilli; order Lactobacillales; family Streptococcaceae; genus Streptococcus; species Streptococcus infantis_X. Next base: position 62,516 of record NZ_JASHDO010000001.1, read on the forward strand.
AGATGATGTGACAATATCAGTATTGGAAAACTGGCGAAAAAATCAAATTTCCAATCAAGATACAGATTACATCATTTCACGATTTGGTGAACCATTTTGTAAATCAACAATTTGTCGAATTATCAAGAGAAAAGCCAAAGAAGTTGGAGTACCAGTGATAACAGGAAAAGGTTTGCGACACAGCCATGCTTCCTATCTTATAAATGTTTTGCAGAAAGATATATTATATGTTGCAAGACGAATGGGACATGCTGATAAGTCTACAACCTTAAATACATATAGTCACTGGTTTAATGCATTAGATAAAACAGTATCAGAAGAAATCACCCAAAATGTAATTAGTGCAGGACTAGATTCCATTTTATGCCAAAATTCCTGCCAAACTCTGAGTAAAGGCTAAAAAGCCAATTATACCGCCCACAGAGTAACGTATGTTATTGTTACTCTTAAATAATAGAGCAACTACATTTGTAGCTTAAAAACATGATTAAACCGCTATTCTTTGGAGTAGCGGTATTCTTTATAATTGAAAAGAGAAAATTTATAAAGTGTCTCCAGTTGTTCCATAAGATTTTCATCATAAAGTTCTGGAGTTTGATTAGAGAACCATGTCAATCAAACTCCAACGCTCGATAAAGCGATGATGTATCTGTGGAAGGAGATTATGTTTGCTAAGGTATTTTTTGCAGAAATAGTGGTACAATATCCTTAGAGTAGTTCAAAATTTATCTTTGCTAGGGGAAAGGGAGATTGAACTCCCTGATGCATCCGTCTTAGTATGGGATTAATGTCCTATAAAAAGGAAATGTTATAAAGGTGATATTGATGGAAAGATATGAATTTACAGCGACAACAGCAAAATCAGATATAATAATTGGTATCCTTTTTCCCATGTTCCTGATGCTTCCTGTATTGGGAATACAGTTGGCTACATTCTATTTAAAACTGAATGATTTTTTTAAATCACAACCTCTTTTTCTTTATACGATAGTATTAGTATTTTTTGGTATTAGTTTTCTTTTAATTAAAAAAATACAAGGTAGTCTAGTGAAGAATTTTGTCGTAGAATTATCTGGAAGAAATATTAGGATTCGGTGTGATGGAAAGGAGATTGTATCAGGAGAAGTTATTTTCTGTAGGATAAAAAATAAGGAGCCTAAACTGGGGGCGAGAGCCTTAAATGTAGACATAGACACCAAGGGGGATAACATTAAATTTCGAGTTCGGTCTAAGGAATATGAAAATTTATCATCTTCTACTTGGAATCCTCTCGGGACAAGCAAACCCTCTGATGTAGAAACGTTATTATCTTTGGGCAAAAAAATAAAAAATGTTATGGAAGAAGAAGTTTTGATAGAAGATGAAGCTTCAAAAAAACCTCGATCGTTTTGATTGAGGTTTTTAGCATATTTCTTAAACAATACCTTGTGCAATTTTAAATGTTTTAGTAAAGATTCTTTATAAAAAATTTTACTTCTTAATTACTTTTTGATATAATAGACGCAAGAAAGAATATCTTATTGGTAAATCCTAAGCGAGCCTGAGATAGTGAGAGTCAGGTGATTGAGAGATAAGTGTGGCGCTTTTGGTAGTATTTTCAAAAACAATGAAGTAATAAATTAGGGTGGAACCGCGTTTCTGACGCCCCTAGTCGCAAGGCTTGGGTGTTGAAATTCGGTTCTTTTTGAATTCGTCTAATGCCTAAGTAGAAAGGAGTACAATGCTTAAAGGATCTTGTTTATGTAAAGCAGTGACTTACACTCTGGATGAGGAATTATCTGAATTAGTTTTTTGCCACTGTTCATTCTGTCGGAAAGCAACTGCGTCTGCCTATACAGTTAATGCTAAAATTAGCAGTAAAAATCTAGTATTGCATGGAAAAGAAAAGCTTGTTACGTATAGTTCTTCTCCAGGAAAACAGCGTTATTACTGCCAGAACTGTCATAGTCAAATTTTCACTGTTCAAGAAAATATACCAGAAGTCTGTGCTTTGAAATTAGGTACAATAGATGAATGCGATCAGAATTTACAAACTGTTCCTAAACGTCATATTTTTCAGGACCCAGCCTTTTCTTGGTTGCTTGATAAATAAATATAAGAAGATAATATAAATTAAAGGAGAAAACAATGTCTAAAAAATTGACTTTCCAGGAAATCATCCTAACTTTGCAACAATACTGGAATGATCAGGGTTGTATGCTTATGCAGGCTTATGATAACGAAAAAGGTGCGGGAACCATGAGTCCTTATACTTTCCTTCGTGCCATTGGTCCTGAGCCATGGAATGCGGCTTATGTAGAGCCATCACGTCGTCCTGCTGACGGTCGTTACGGAGAAAACCCAAATCGTCTCTACCAACACCACCAATTCCAAGTGGTTATGAAGCCATCTCCATCAAATATCCAAGAACTCTACCTTGAGTCTTTGGAAAAATTGGGAATCAACCCATTGGAACACGATATTCGTTTCGTTGAAGACAACTGGGAAAACCCATCAACTGGTTCAGCTGGTCTTGGATGGGAAGTGTGGCTTGATGGTATGGAAATCACTCAGTTCACTTACTTCCAACAAGTTGGTGGTTTGGCAACTGGTCCTGTTACCGCTGAGGTCACTTATGGGTTGGAGCGTTTGGCTTCCTATATCCAAGAAGTAGACTCAGTTTACGATATTGAGTGGGCTCCAGGGGTTAAATACGGAGAAATCTTCCTTCAACCTGAATATGAGCACTCAAAATACAGCTTTGAAGTTTCTGACCAAGATATGCTTCTTGAAAACTTCGAAAAATTTGAAAAAGAAGCAGGACGTGCCTTGGAATTGGGTCTTGTTCACCCTGCCTATGACTACGTTTTGAAATGTTCACACACTTTCAACTTGCTTGATGCTCGTGGAGCAGTATCCGTTACAGAACGTGCCGGTTACATTGCCCGCATCCGTAACTTGGCCCGTGTCGTAGCTAAAACATTCGTAGCAGAACGCAAAAAACTTGGATACCCACTTCTTGACGAAGCTACACGCGCTCAACTCCTAGCAGAAGAGGAAGAGTAAATACAGTTACAAGAATGGAAAAGGGGCGAACAAAGTGAGCCCATATGGAACCCAGAGGCAAGTCGAAGACTTGCTAAAGGGATAGGCACCGCCGTACTGCTATCTGGGGATTTTTGAAACTTTGGGTTCAAAAATCAGTTGCCTAAATCCACTTTGATGAGACTGTTGGAAATCTTTGTCAAGAAGACAGAAGATTTCCCCACAGACTCACAAAGTTAGTTAGCAACGTCCCCAGTACCTAAGGTGCCTATCAAAAAGAAGAAATTTTGTAAAGGAAAAAACATGACAAAAAACTTATTAGTAGAACTAGGACTCGAAGAGTTACCTGCCTACGTTGTCACACCAAGTGAAAAACAACTAGGTGAAAAAATGGCAGCCTTCTTGGATGACAACCGCCTTTCATATGAAGGGATTCAAACCTTCTCAACTCCACGTCGTTTGGCTGTTCGCGTACTTGGTTTGGCAGACCAACAAACGGATTTGACTGAAGATTTTAAAGGACCTTCTAAAAAAATTGCTTTGGATGCGGAAGGAAATTTCTCTAAAGCAGCGCAAGGCTTTGTCCGTGGTAAAGGCTTGACTGTAGATGATATCGAATTTCGTGAAATCAAAGGTGAAGAATATGTCTACGTAACTAAGCATGAAGCTGGAAAACCAGCTGAAGAAGTTTTGGCTGGAATTCCAGAAGTTTTGGCTAGTTTAAGCTTCCCAGTAAGTATGCACTGGGCAAACAATACCTTTGAATATATCCGTCCAGTCCATACATTGATAGTTCTTTTGAATGATGTGGCACTCGATATGGATTTCTTAGATATTCATTCAGGAAGAGTTAGCCGTGGACATCGTTTCCTTGGTCACGAAGTAGAAATTCAGCATGCTGACAGCTATGAAGAAGACCTGCGCAAAGTTTATGTTATTGCTGATAGCACTGAACGCGAAAATATGATTCGTGAGCAAATTAAGGCTATTGAAGCTGAAGAAGGTGTTCAGGTACAAATTGATGAAGGACTCTTGAATGAAGTTCTGAATTTGGTTGAATACCCAACTGCCTTCATGGGGAATTTTGATCCTAAGTACCTAGAGGTTCCAGAAGAAGTTTTGGTCACTTCAATGGAGACTCATCAACGCTACTTTGTAGTTCGTGACCTTGATGGAAATCTAAAACCAAACTTTATTTCTGTTCGTAACGGAAATGCAGACTATTTGGATAATGTCATCCGAGGAAATGAGAAAGTCTTGGTGGCACGTCTGGAAGATGGAGAATTCTTCTGGCGTGAAGACCAAAAATTGAAGATTGAAGATCTTGTAGCTAAATTATCACATGTAACCTTCCATGAAAAGATTGGTTCATTACGTGAACACATGATCCGTACTGGGCAAATTGCTATTTTGTTAGCAGAAAAAGCTGGCTTATCTGTAGATGAAATCCTTGATCTTGCTCGTGCAGCAGCCATTTATAAGTTTGACCTCTTAACTGGTATGGTTGGCGAGTTTGATGAGCTCCAAGGTGTTATGGGTGAGAAATATGCTCTTCTTGCAGGTGAAAATGCTACAGTGGCACAAGCTATCCGTGAACACTACCTTCCAGATTCTGCAGATGGTGCTCTTCCTGTGTCTAAAGTCGGAGCTATCCTTGCACTAGCTGATAAATTGGATACTCTCTTGTCCTTCTTCTCAGTTGGCTTGATTCCATCTGGTTCAAATGACCCTTATGCTCTTCGTCGTGCAACACAAGGGATTGTCCGTATCTTGGAAGACTTCGGCTGGAATATTCCAATGGACGAATTGATTGCTAGCCTTTATGCTTTATCATTTGATAGCCTAACTTACGATAATCAAGAAGAAGTGCTTAACTTCATCAAAGCTCGTGTTGATAAGATGATGGGGTCTACTGCAAAAGATATTAAGGAAGCTGTTCTAGCAAGCTCAAACTTTGTTGTTGCAGATATGATTGAAGCAGCAGAAGCACTGAAAGAAGCATCTCTAAATAGTGACTACAAACCAGCTGTTGAATCCTTATCTCGTGCCTTTAACCTAGCGGAAAAAGCAGAAGGTTCAGTCAAAGTTGATACTAGTCTCTTTGAAAATGAACAGGAAAAAGAACTAGCTCAAGCAGTAGAAAATCTAGAATTGAAAGGTTCAGCTAGTGATAAATTAACGCAGTTATTTGCTCTTAGTCCTGTTATTGATGCATTCTTTGACAATACCATGGTTATGGCAGAGGATATTGATGTCAAGAATAACCGTTTGGCTATCCTAACTGAACTTGTGAATAAAGCAAAAACTGTCGCTGCTTTTAATCTTCTTAATACAAAATAAAAATTTAAAAGTAGATTGGAGGTCTAAATATGACACCAGAAAAAATCGCTCGTATTAATGAACTTGCTAAAAAGAAGAAAACAGAAGGCTTGACTGCGGAAGAAAAAGTTGAACAAGCCAAGCTTCGTGAAGAGTATATCGAAGGCTATCGTCGTTCAGTTCGTCATCACATTGAAGGAATCAAAATCGTAGATGAAGATGGAAATGATGTGACTCCTGAAAAACTTCGTCAGGTACAACGTGAAAAAGGTCTGCATGGTCGTAGTCTTGACGATCCGAATTCATAAATAAAAAAATTCTCGGTTTGTGTGTGCGAACCGAGAATTCTATTATAAAAAAAGGAACCCAAAATGGTTCCTTTTTGTTAGTTATTAGTTACTTGCACCAGAAGTAGCATCCGCATCTCCATGGCCGCCGTCAGCTGAGTCAGAAGCGCCAGAAGTAGCATCTGCGTCGCCATGACCTCCAGCAGCAGGAGCAAACGGTCCGCTTCCTCCTACCAAGCGTTGACCAGTTTCTTTCAAGTACCAGTCAAGCCATGGTTGGAAGTTAAAGACAATTTCATTGATACCAGCATATGAACCATCAGGATAGTACATTGCTTGGTAGTTGTGAGTGTTGATAACACCAGCAGGCGAACCAGGAACGATTGTACGTACGTATTCTTGGTTACCATTGCGAAGTGTTCCGATAACCCACTCAACATTTTTCATACGTGCTGGTGGAAGTGATCCGTGAACTGTTGACATACGGCTACCAGATTGAGGTGGTACACGTTTCGCAAACATTGTTTCTGGATCTTGGTGAGCGTTGTTATAGTAGAGGAATTGGTTGTTATCGTCAGCGTATGTCAACTCAAAAGGCATAGCTTTCAAGAACATATCAATTTGGTTAACAGTCAAGATACCATGGTCAAGTTTAACATATGTATCACCAGACACAGCGCCAGTAATTTCTGCAACTTTTTCTACCCATTCTGGATCATCAGGGTCAACTTCTGTAATAGTTGTAGCGATTGGTTTTCCACAATCCAAGTCTTCTGGATCAATTGGTTTTGGTTTTTTCAATTTAGAAACGACTCCTACGTATTTGACAAAGTTATCTAAACAAGTTTCAAGGAATTTAACAGTTCCTTCGTTGATAATATTTCCGTTAGCATCAAAAGCTTCTTTAGCTTTTCCAAGAAGGAATTCATTACCTGGTAATGTGTAGGCATTTACTCCTGGTGCATCAAGAATTTTACGAAGGTGAACTTGAGCACGTGAAGTTCCTTGATCGTAGTATGAAGCACCCACAATCATAACTGGTTTGTTTTCAAATGGATGAACTTCGTATGAAAGCCATTCAAGGACTGACTTAAGTGAAGCAGAAATAGTGTGGTTGTGCTCTGGAGTAGCAATAATCACACCATCAGCTCGAGTAATTTTATTGTAAAGAAGGCGCAACTGGAAGCTTTCGTCCCATTTTTCGTCTTGGTTAAACATTGGAACTTCATCGATTTCAAGAACTTCTAATTCAAATTTTAGTTTGAAGTTACGACGGATGAATTCCAAGAGTTTGCGGTTATATGATTGGTCGTAGTTTGATCCAACAAGTCCAACAAATTTCATTCTTTCGATCTCCTATCTTACAAGTTTTCCCAGTCAAATTCTTCTGCATCTTTGCGAAGCAATTCTTGCGCGCTACGCAATTTTTCAGTAATCTTGACAAAGATACGGAAGTCATCAAAGATGGCATCTAATTTATTAATAACATCAAGATCTACCAAGTCACCATTCTTATCAAATGCTTGAAGAGAATGAGAAAGCAAGAATTCGTCAGGTAGAACTGTCGCTTTAATCTCTGGCGCATTCAAAATTTGACGAAGTTGCAATTGAGCACGTGAAGAACCGAGAGTACCATATGAAGCACCAGTAATCATGACTGGTTTATTCAAAAGTGGGAATACTCCGTAAGAAATCCAAGCAAGGGCGCTCATAAGTACAGCTGGAATTGAGTGATCGTATTCAGGAGTACCGATAATAACACCATCAGCTGCTTCGATTTTTGCAACAATTTCTAAGGCTTCTGCAGGAATAAGTTTATCTGCAGGTTTGTTGAAGACTGGTAGGTCTTTAATTTCTACCAATTCGATTTCTGCTTTATCAGCAAAGTGTTTTTGCATATATTGAAGCAGTTGGCGGTTTGTGGAACGTTTAGAGTTAGTTCCTACAATAGCAATAAGTTTTAGCATGAGCTTTCCTTTCTCTTTTTGCATTATTTATTAATTATCTTTGGATACCGGATGAACAAGCGATATGTCCATCTTTATCAATAAGGATGGCTTCGATTCCATCAATATTTTCGACTTGCCACATAATAGAGGCGCTGCGTTGGCCAAACAATCGTGTAGTCCATATCTCGCCGTCGACAGATCGATTTGATATAATGGTCAAACTAGCTAAATCCGTTTCAATAGGATAGCCTGTTTCACTATCGAGAATGTGATGATAATCCTTGCCATTGATTTCAAGATGCCGTTCATAGATTCCTGAAGTAACAACTGATTTTCCAGTAATAGACAAGGTCATCAGGTGATTACCGCGTGGATTATTTGGATCTTGAATGCCGATTTGCCACGGACGTCCATCTTTTGATTGGTTGGTCCCAATTGTGAGGATGTTTCCTCCAAGATTGATAAGAGCAGAAGTGACGCCGTTTTCTTTTAAGAAAGCTGCAACCTTATCTGCACTGTACCCCTTTGCTAAACACCCTAAGTCAATTTTCATTCCCTTTTTTTCAAGGAACACCGTAGAATTGACTGAATCGAGTTTGATCAAGCGGGGGTCTATCAATGGTAAAACCGAAGAAATTTCTTCAGGACTAGCAACTTTTGCATCGGAAAAACCAATACGCCAGGTTTGTACCAAGGGACCGATGCTGATATTGAGATGACTTCCAGGAGCTAGACTGTGTTCTAATCCTAAAGAAATCAGTTCAAACAGATCAGGGTGGACCTTAACTGGGGCAATTCCCGCCTGATAGTTAATTTCCATCAATTCCGATTCGATACTATTTGCATTAAATCGAAATTCAAGTTCCTTTAGCAAATCAAAAGCTTGACGGAGAAGATTATCCGCTTGTTCATGTACCAAGGAAATAGTAATCGTAGTTCCCATTAACCGTTCAGATAATGAACTGAGAGGCAAAAAATCAACTCCCTTCAAATCAATTGGAAATAGTTGTAAATCTAGATATGAAAGCAATCTGAAGATTTAAATTTCATTTCCATATAAATAGAATATCATAAAGTCAGCGTTTTCACAAATTATTTTTTACAAAAAGTCAAGAAATATGCTTAAAAAAATAAAAACAGCTCAAAATCAATAAGAACTCTTTGAAAACAAATTAATATATCTTTCAAAAACTTTCTTAAATAACATCAAACTGGTCAAAAGTCTTGAAAACGTTCACAGATAATGGTATACTTGAGAGGTAAATAAAAAAATAAAGGTAGGATTTATCTTATGAGTAAAATCGTAGTCGTGGGTGCTAACCACGCTGGAACTGCATGTATCAATACTATGTTGGACAACTTTGGAAACGAAAACGAAATCGTTGTATTTGACCAAAACTCAAACATTTCATTCCTTGGATGTGGAATGGCTCTTTGGATTGGTGAACAAATCGACGGCGCTGAAGGATTGTTCTACTCTGATAAAGAAAAATTGGAAGCAAAAGGTGCTAAAGTTTATATGAACTCACCAGTTCTTTCAATTGACTACGATAATAAAGTTGTTACTGCAGAAGTTGACGGTAAAGAGCACAAAGAATCATATGAAAAATTGATTTTTGCTACTGGTTCAACTCCAATCTTGCCACCAATCGAAGGCGTTGAAATCGTTAAAGGTAACCGTGAGTTCAAAGCTACTCTTGAAAATGTGCAATTCGTTAAATTGTACCAAAACGCTGAAGAAGTTATTAACAAGCTTGCTGACAAGAGCAAACATCTTGAGCGTATCGCTGTTGTCGGTGGTGGATACATCGGTGTTGAGCTTGCTGAAGCATTCGAACGTCTTGGAAAAGAAGTTGTCCTTGTTGATATCGTAGATACAGTTTTGAACGGTTACTACGATAAAGACTTCACGCAATTAATGGCTAAGAACTTGGAAGACCACAACATCCGCTTGGCGCTTGGACAAACTGTTAAAGCTATCGAAGGTGACGGTAAAGTTGAACGCTTGATCACTGACAAAGAAACATTCGATGTTGACATGGTTGTTCTTGCAGTTGGTTTCCGTCCTAATACAGCTCTTGCTGATGGCAAGATTGAACTCTTCCGCAACGGTGCTTTCCTTGTAGACAAGAAACAAGAAACATCACTTCCAGGAGTATTCGCTGTGGGTGACTGTGCGACTGTTTATGACAACGCTCGTAAAGACACTAGCTACATCGCTCTTGCATCAAATGCTGTACGTACTGGTATCGTAGGTGCTTACAATGCTTGTGGACATGAACTTGAAGGAATCGGTGTTCAAGGATCAAATGGTATCTCAATCTATGGTCTTCACATGGTTTCAACTGGTTTGACACTTGAAAAAGCAAAAGCTGCTGGTTACAACGCAACTGAAACTGGATTTAACGACCTTCAAAAACCAGAATTTATGAAGCATGACAACTATGAAGTAGCTATCAAGATCGTCTTTGATAAAGACAGCCGTGAAATCCTTGGTGCTCAAATGGTATCTCGTGATTCAGCAATCAGCATGGGAATCCACATGTTCTCATTGGCTATCCAAGAACACGTTACAATTGACAAATTAGCATTGACAGACCTATTCTTCTTGCCACACTTCAACAAACCATATAACTACATCACAATGGCTGCACTTACAGCTGAAAAATAATGATTTGTAAAGCGGAAGATTTGCTTCTTCCGTTTTTATCATCAAAAAAATGAGAGTGGGACAGAAATCGGTAATTCGTTAGAATTCGATTTCGTCGTCCCACCTCCGCACAGTTGAGTAGGGCTGTAAAAGCTGATGAAATCAGCGAAGTAGAGCCCACTCAACCACTGCGTCTTGCTCGACAATCCAAAGACAATTGAGAGGCTAGGACTTTTGTCCCAGCCTCATTTTTGATATCCAGATGTTATGAATTTTCTTCTTTTACAAAGGTGAAGCCTTCCCCAAGAATTTCGTGAGCTTCAGTGATGGTGATAAAGGCTTTAGGATCGATTGTATGAATCAATTCTTTCATCTTAATCATTTCATTTCTTGCTACGATACAGTAGATAATTTTTAAATCTTTTTGACTGTAGTAACCTTGCCCAGAAATGAAGGTGACACCTCTACCGAGCTCTTCATTGATTTTATCAGCTAACTCCATAGGCTTTTGGGTGATGATCATAAATCCTTTACCAGCATATCCACCTTCACCAATCAAGTCGATAACTCTAGAGACGATGAAGTCAAATAAAAGTGTATAGGTTACGAGACGAATATCTTGGAAGATAATTAAAATGAGCATTAGGATAAGGAAGTCTAGCGCAAAGAGTAATTTTCCAACGGAGATATTGGTGTACTTGTTGAGAATTCGAGCGACGATATCTGTTCCACCAGTGGTACCACCAGCATTGAAGATAACACCTAGACCAAGTCCCAAAAGAACACCCGCAACCAAGGCAACGATAACCAAATCTCCTTCAAGATTAAAGTGGAGAGGAATCTTTTCAAAGATTGCTAACCAAATGGATAAGGAAATTGTTCCGAGCAAACTTGTGTACAGAGTCTTTGAACCAAATATTTTCCAGGCTAGAATAAAGAGCGGGATATTGATTAAGAGGTTCATCAAAGAGATGGGAATGTTAAAGAGATAATAGGTAATCAAGGTGATCCCAGTTGCTCCCCCCTCGAATAAGTGGTGGGGCACAACGAAATACGTGAGTCCGAAGGCATAGATGGCAGCTCCGAATATAATGGTTAAAATAGACTTGATATGCCTTAGCATTGAGCTTACCTCCTATTTTTAAAAAATCTAAAATGTTGACAGCCTTCAGGTTAAAAGTCCTTATTTTACTTTCATGGATTGAATTTTCTCAGGGTCGGGTGTGACACGTAGAGTCTTTTGTCCAGTATAAGTCACAAATCCTGGTTTACCACCTGTGGGCTTATTGAGTTTTTTGACTTCAATCATATCAACTTGAACGAGGTTTGAGAGACGTCCTTTTGAAAAGTAGGCAGCTAGCTCTGCCGCATCTGTCTTAACTTCGTCAGTAGGATTGAGATTGGCAGTGATAACAACGTGACTTCCAGGGATGTCTTTAGCATGGAACCAGAGTTCTTCTTTACGAGCCATTTTAAAGGTTAACTCGTCGTTTTGAAGGTTGTTACGACCAACTAGGATAATGGTTTTTCCGTCGCTTGCAAGATATTTTTCAGGTTTTTGTCGTTTCTGGATTTTCTCACGTTGCCTTCTGCGGATAAATCCTGTTTGGATCAATTCTTCACGAATTTCAGCAATTTCATCTAGTCCAGCCTGGTTGAGAACTGTCTCCACGCTTTCTAGGTAAAGAATAGTAGCCTTGGTTTCTTCGATTAGTTCAGTCAAGTATTTTACAGCTTCTTTTAACTTCTGATATCGTTTAAAGTATTTTTGAGCATTTTGGTTTGGTGTTAAAGCTTTATCAAGTGCAATCGTGATAGGTTGATTTGTGTAGTAGTTGTCCAAAATGACCTGATCTTGGTCATTGGGAACTTGATGAAGAAAAGTCGTTAGCAATTCACCTTTTTGACGAAATTCCTCTGCATTTTCAGTAGCTTGAAGTTCTTTTTCTTGTTTCTTTAGTTTTTGACGATTTTTTTGTAGCTCATTTTCAACTCGGCGAATGAGTTCGCTAGCTTGTTGCTTAACTCGATCACGCTCTGCCTTATCCTTGTAATAGACATCAAGTAATTGAGAAAGGTTGTCAAAATACTCCGTTGTTTTGCTAGAAAAAGGCACACAAGAGAAAGACTTGTCTGTTAAGCAAGGTTTGGTTTCTTGCTTAAAAAAGCTTCGGAAATTGGTTAGTTTATCATTCGTTAATAATTTTTCCAATTCGTATGCTGTATCACGACCTAAACCTTGAAAAAGCTTTTGAAGGTTTTTAGCTGTCAATTCTTGAGTTTGTAGAATCTCAAACAATTTTTCATCCTTGATGGTAAAAGGATTGTGAGCCTCTGTACTTGGAGGAGCGATATAAGTAGAACCTGGTAATAAGGTACGGTAGCTATTTTGAGAGAAACCGATATGCTTGATAACTTCAAGAATTTTGTGACTAGACTTATCTACAAGGAGAATATTGCTATGTTTTCCCATAATCTCGATGATGAGAGTGGCCTGGATATGGTCCCCAATCTCGTTTTTATTGGAAACTGTGATCTCTACGATACGATCATTTTCGATTTGTTCGATAGATTCAATAACCGCTCCTTGAAGGTACTTTCTTAATACCATAATAAAAGTAGATGGCTGAGCAGGATTTTCAAAGGTTGACTCTGTTAACTGGATGCGACCAAAAACTGGGTGGGCAGACAGGAGCAAACGATGACTTTTACGATTGCTACGGATTTGCAGGACCAATTCTTGGTCAAAGGGTTGATTAATCTTTTGGATGCGTCCGTTAAGTAGTTCAGTCCGCAATTCCTCAACCATGTGGTGTAAAAAAAATCCATCAAATGACATGGTTCTCTCCTCGTGAATGTATTCCATAGTATTATATCAAAAAGGTAGAATAAAATCATAGAAATGTGATATAATAAAGCCAAGTAAAGAGAATCGAGAAATACATGTATATTGAAATGGTAGATGAAACGGGTCAAGTTTCAAAGGAAATTCTACAACAAACTCAAGAGATTTTAGAGTTTGCTGCTAAAAAGTTAGGGAAAGAAGACAAGGAGATGGCAGTCACTTTTGTGACAAACGAGCGTAGTCATGAGCTCAATTTGGAGTATCGTGATACTGATCGTCCAACAGATGTCATCAGTCTTGAATATAAACCAGAGATAGAGATTGCCTTTGATGAGGAAGATCTGGAAAATGATCCTGACATGGCAGAAATGATGTCAGAATTTGACGCCTACATTGGTGAGCTTTTCATTTCCATTGACAAGGCACATGAGCAGGCTGAGGAGTACGGTCATAGTTTTGAGCGTGAGATGGGCTTCTTGGCAGTGCACGGCTTTTTACACATTAACGGCTATGATCACTACACTCCCGAAGAAGAAGCGGAGATGTTCGGTTTACAAGAAGAAATTTTGACAGCCTATGGACTCACAAGACAATAAACGAAAATGGAAAAATCGTGACCTAATATCCAGTTTAGAATTTGCCATTACAGGGATTTTGACTGCAATTGAGGAAGAACGTAATATGAGAAAGCATGCAGCGACAGCTCTTGTAGTTGTTCTTGCAGGTTTTGTTTTTCAGGTGTCACGAATCGAATGGTTATTTCTACTTATGAGCATTTTCATGGTGGTAGCTTTTGAGATTATTAATTCAGCTATTGAAAATGTAGTAGATTTGGCTAGTCACTATCACTTTTCTATGTTGGCAAAGAAAGCTAAGGACATGGCAGCTGGTGCCGTGCTTGTAGTCTCACTTTTTGCCGCTTTGACAGGTGCGCTTATCTTTCTCCCACGGATTTGGGACTTATTATTTTAAACAGTAAGAGGAAATTATGACATTTAAATCAGGCTTTGTAGCCATTTTAGGACGTCCAAATGTAGGGAAGTCAACTTTTTTGAATCACGTTATGGGGCAAAAGATTGCTATCATGAGTGATAAGGCGCAGACAACGCGCAATAAAATCATGGGGATTTACACCACTGATAAGGAACAAATCGTCTTTATCGATACACCAGGGATTCACAAACCTAAGACAGCTCTTGGAGACTTCATGGTAGAGTCTGCCTATAGCACCCTTCGTGAAGTGGACACCGTACTTTTCATGGTGCCAGCAGATGAGGCTCGAGGTAAGGGTGATGATATGATTATTGAGCGTCTTAAAGCTGCTAAAGTTCCTGTAATTTTGGTGGTCAATAAGATTGACAAGGTTCATCCAGACCAGCTCTTGGCTCAAATTGATGATTTCCGTAATCAGATGGATTTCAAGGAAATTGTTCCGATTTCAGCCCTTCAAGGAAATAACGTTTCTCGTCTAGTCGATATTCTAAGTGAAAATCTTGAGGAAGGTTTCCAATATTTTCCTGCGGACCAAATTACCGATCACCCAGAACGTTTCTTGGTTTCTGAGATGATTCGTGAAAAGGTCTTACACTTAACTCGTGAAGAAATTCCACACTCAGTTGCAGTAGTGGTGGACTCTATGAAACGAGACGAGGATACAGACAAGGTTCATATCCGAGCAACTATCATGGTCGAACGTGACAGCCAAAAAGGGATTGTCATCGGTAAAGGTGGTGCCATGCTCAAGAAAATTGGGACTATGGCTCGTCGTGATATTGAGCTCATGCTAGGAGACAAGGTCTTCCTAGAAACATGGGTCAAAGTTAAGAAAAACTGGCGCGATAAAAAGCTAGATTTGGCTGACTTTGGCTATAACGAAAAAGAATATTAAGAAGAGGTGGGCAGGAGCCTGCTTCTTGTTTTTAGAGAAGGAGAAGCTATGCCTGAATTACCTGAGGTCGAGACAGTTCGTCGTGGCTTGGAAAAATTGATTCTGGGGAAGAAGATTACAAGCATTGATATTCGTTATCCCAAGATGATTAAGACAGATTTGGATCAGTTTCAGAAAGAATTGCCTGGTCAAGTTGTTAAATCTATGGGACGTCGTGGAAAATATTTGCTTTTTTATCTAACAGACAAGGTCTTAATTTCCCATCTGCGAATGGAGGGCAAGTATTTTTATTACCCAGACCAAGTCCCTGAACGCAAGCATGCTCATGTTTTTATCCACTTTGAAGATGGTGGGACTTTAGTCTACGAGGATGTTCGTAAGTTTGGAACTATGGAGTTACTTGCTCTGGAGCTTTTAGAAGCATACTTTGTATTTAAAAAGTTGGGTCCAGAACCTATAGAACAGGACTTTGATTTAGAGAATTTTATAGCTGCCCTGAAGAAATCTAAAAAACCTATCAAATCGCATCTTCTCGACCAGACTTTGGTAGCTGGATTGGGTAATATCTATGTGGATGAGGTTCTCTGGAGAGCTCAGGTTCATCCAGCTAGACCTTCTCAGTGTTTGCCAAGAGCTGAAGCGACAGCTATTCATGACCAGACCATTGTAGTCTTGGGGCAGGCTGTCGAGAAAGGCGGTTCAACCATTCGTACCTATACCAATGCTTTTGGTGAAGATGGAACCATGCAGGACTTTCATCAGGTCTATGATAAAGCTGGACAAGCTTGTTCACGTTGTGGATCCATTATCGAAAAAATTCAACTCGGTGGTCGTGGAACCCATTTTTGCCCAAAATGTCAAAGGAGAAAGTGATGGGAAAAATTATTGGAATCACTGGTGGTATTGCATCCGGGAAGTCCACCGTCACAAATTTTCTAAGACAAAAAGGGTTTGAAGTGGTAGATGCGGATGCGCTTGTTCACCAACTTCAAAAACCTGGTGGACGACTTTTTCATATTTTAGTAGAGCATTTCGGTGAAAAAGTCCTTCTAGAAGATGGGGAATTGAATCGACCATTACTTGCCAGTCTGATCTTTTCTAACTCTGATGAGAGAGAATGGTCTAAAGAAACTCAAGGACAAATCATCCGTGAAGAATTGGGCTCTTTGAGAGACAAGTTCAGTGAAACAGAAGAACTATTTTTCATGGATATCCCCCTGCTCTTTGAACAGGAATATTCTTCTTGGTTTGATGAAACTTGGCTAGTTTATGTAAGTCGAGATACCCAGCTGGATCGCTTAATGAAAAGAGATTATCTGACTATAGAGGACGCACAAGCCCGTCTAGCCTCCCAGTGGCCTTTAGAAGAAAAGAAAAGATTGGCTAGTCATATTTTAGACAATAATGGGAGTCGAGAGCAACTGTTGAGTCAAGTGGTCAGCCTACTTCAAGGAGGCGATACTCTTGAAAGAGATTAGTTGGAAGGACAACCTTCGTATTGCCTGGTTAGGATCTTTCTTGACAGGTGCCTGTATCTCTTTGGTGGTTCCTTTTATGCCAATATTTGTTGAGCAATTAGGGGTTGAACCAAGTCAAGTTACCTTTTATTCAGGTTTAGCTATCTCAGTTTCGGCTATTTCTGCAGCCTGTGTTTCACCTCTTTGGGGGATTCTGGCGGACAGATATGGTCGCAAACCTATGATGATACGAGCAGGGCTTGCCATGACAATTACAATGGGTGGTTTAGCTTTTGTTCCAAATGTTTATTGGCTCTTAGCCTTGCGATTGTTAAATGGTGTTTTCACTGGATTTGTACCCAATGCGACAGCTTTGATTGCCAGTCAAGTTCCCAAGGATAAGTCAGGCTATGCTTTAGGAACTCTTTCATCTGGTGTCGTAGCAGGGACTCTTACAGGCCCTTTTGTTGGTGGAATGATTGCAGAAGTCTTTGGGATTCGCAATGTTTTCTTGATGGTTGGTGGTTTTTTATTTCTGGCTGCTATCTTAACTATTTTTTTTATCAAGGAAGACTTTCAACCAGTGCCGAAAGAAAAAGCACTCCCTACCAAAGAGCTCTTTACTTCTGTTAAGTATCCATATCTCTTGTTTAATTTATTTGCAACTAGTTTTGTCATTCAAGTTGCTGCACAATCAGTCGGTCCCATCCTTGCTCTCTATATCCGTGACTTAGGTCAGAAGGAAAATCTCCTCTTTGTATCAGGCTTAATAGTTTCCAGTATGGGCTTATCAAGTATGATGAGTTCAGGTGTGATGGGGCGTTTGGGAGATAAAGTTGGTAATCATCGTTTATTAATTGTAGCGCAAGCTTACTCAGCTCTCATTTATCTTTTGTGCGCCAATGCATCCACACCTCTAGAATTAGGGATTTATCGCTTTCTCTTTGGTTTAGGAACAGGAGCTCTTGTTCCAGGGATCAATGCTCTCCTTAGCAGGATGACTCCCAAAGCAGGTATTTCAAGAGTATTTGCCTTTAATCAAGTTTTCTTTTATTTAGGAGGAGTGATTGGCCCCTTGGCAGGCTCAGTAGTCGCGGAACAATTCGGCTACCATTCAGTATTTTATGCAACAGCTGCCTGTGTAGCTCTCAGTTGTTTATTTAATCTTATCCAATTTAAAACATTATTAAAAGTGAAGGAAATCTAGTGCGAGTAAAAATCAATCTCAAATGCTCCTCTTGTAGTAGCATCAATTATCTAACCAGTAAGAACTCCAAAACCCATCCAGACAAGATTGAGGTCTTAAAGTATTGCCCAAAAGAAAGAAAAGTGACTCTACATCTTGAATCTAAGTAGAAATTATGGTAGAATAATAGGGATTTTAAGGAGTTTGATATGTATAACCTATTATTAACCATTCTATTAGTATTATCTGTTGTTATTGTGATTGCAATTTTCATGCAACCAACTAAAAATCAATCTAGCAATGTATTTGATGCCAGTGCAGGTGATTTGTTTGAACGTAGCAAAGCGCGCGGTTTTGAAGCTGTGATGCAACGTTTGACAGGAATTTTAGTCTTTTTCTGGCTAGCCATTGCCTTAGCATTGACGGTATTATCAAGTAGATAAGAAAATAATGGGCGGGACTAGGTCTTTGCCTATTTTTATTTTTAAAAGAAATAAGATTTTACACCAAAAAGAAATTAATATAAATCTAGAAAGTAAACATGAAAGATAAAATAAAAGAATATTTACAAGAGAAGGGGAGTGTTACAGTTAATGACTTGGCCAGTGCTCTCGGAAAGGATGGTTCAAAGGACTTCCGTGAGTTAATCAAAACTCTTTCCTTGATGGAACGTAAGCACCAGATTCGCTTTGAAGAAGATGGTAGTTTAACACTAGAACAGAAGAAAAAACATGAGATTACCCTAAAAGGAATTTTCCATGCCCATAAAAATGGGTTCGGTTTTGTAAGTCTTGAAGGCGAAGAAGACGATCTTTTTGTTGGAAAAAGTGATGTTAACTACGCCATTGATGGTGATACTGTTGAAGTTGTCATCAAGAAAGTCGCTGACCGTAACAAAGGAACCGCAGCAGAAGCAAAGATTATCGATATTTTAGAACACAGTCTCACGACAGTTGTCGGGCAAATTATTCTTGATGAGGAAAAGCCTAAGTATGCGGGTTATATCCGTTCAAAAAATCAAAAGATTAGTCAACCAATCTACGTTAAGAAGCCAGCTATTCAATTAGACGGTACAGAAGTTCTCAAGGTCTTTATTGATAAGTACCCAAGTAAGAAACACGATTTCTTTGTTGCCAGTGTCTTAGATGTGGTTGGACATTCTACAGATGCAGGGATTGATGTCCTCGAGGTCTTGGAATCAATGGATATTGTATCTGAGTTTCCAGAGGCTGTTCTGCAAGAAGCGGAGAGTGTTCCGGATGCACCATCAGAGAAGGATATGGAAGGTCGTCTGGACTTAAGAGATCAAATTACCTTTACCATTGATGGAGCGGATGCAAAAGACTTAGATGACGCAGTTCATATCAAACCATTGAAAAATGGAAATATTGAACTAGGTGTTCATATTGCCGACGTTTCTTACTATGTGACAGAGGGATCTGCTCTAGATAAGGAAGCCCTTAATCGGGCGACCTCCGTCTACGTGACAGACCGTGTAGTTCCAATGCTGCCAGAGCGTCTTTCAAACGGTATCTGTTCTCTTAACCCTCAAGTGGACCGCTTGACTCAATCTGCTATTATGGAAATTGATAAAAATGGTCGTGTTCGTAATTATACGATTACACAGACTGTTATCAAGACAAGTTTCCGTATGACTTATAGTGATGTCAATGACATCCTAGCAGGTGACGAGGAGAAGAGACGAGAGTATAAGAAAATTGTTCCTAGTATCGAACTTATGGCCAAGTTCCATGAAGCTTTGGAAAGTATGCGAATTAAGCGTGGAGCCCTCAATTTTGATACCAATGAAGCTAAGATTTTGGTAGATAAAAAAGGCAAGCCAGTTGACATTGTTCTTCGACATCGTGGTGTTGCTGAACGTATGATTGAGTCCTTTATGTTGATTGCTAACGAAACGGTTGCTGAGCACTTCAGCAAGCTGGACCTACCTTTTATCTATCGTATCCATGAGGAACCTAAAGCTGAAAAAGTTCAGAAATTTATTGATTACGCTTCAAGTTTTGGATTACGTATCTATGGAACTGCTAGCGAGATTAGTCAAGAAGCCCTCCAAGATATCATGCGTGCTGTGGAAGGTGAACCATATGCGGATGTATTATCAATGATGCTTCTGCGCTCTATGCAGCAGGCTCGTTATTCTGAGCATAATCACGGTCACTATGGATTAGCTGCAGACTATTACACTCACTTTACCAGCCCAATTCGTCGTTATCCGGACCTCTTGGTTCACCGAATGATTCGTGACTATGGACGTTCCAAGGAA
This sequence comes from Streptococcus infantis, assembly GCF_047463615.1. GTDB lineage: Bacteria > Bacillota > Bacilli > Lactobacillales > Streptococcaceae > Streptococcus > Streptococcus infantis_X. The sequence continues at coordinate 82,405 of NZ_JASHDO010000001.1, forward strand.
ATAGCAGAACACTTTGAACAAGTCATTCCAGAGATTGCGACCCAGTCTTCTAATCGTGAGCGTCGTGCCATTGAGGCAGAGCGTGAAGTCGAAGCCATGAAAAAAGCTGAATACATGGAAGAGTACGTTGGTGAAGAGTATGATGCAGTTGTTTCAAGTATCGTTAAATTTGGTCTTTTTGTTGAACTACCAAATACAGTTGAGGGATTGATTCACATTACCAATCTACCTGAATTTTACCATTTTAATGAACGCGATTTAACCCTCCGTGGGGAGAAATCAGGAATTACTTTCCGAGTGGGTCAGCAGATACGTATTCGTGTTGAAAGAGCTGATAAGATGACTGGTGAGATTGATTTCTCCTTTATTCCAAGTGAATTTGATGTGATTGAGAAAGGTTTGAAAGACTCTGGCCGTAAGGATAGAGGTCGTCGTTCGGATAAGAAAGAAGACAAGAGAAAAGCTGGTCGCTCAAGTGGTAAGCGCAAGCATTCATCAAAAGACAAGAAGAAAAAGAGCAAGAAACCTTTTTATAAGGAAGTAGCAAAGAAAGGAGCTAAGCATGGCAAAGGGCGAGGGAAAGGTCGTCGCGCAAAATAAAAAGGCGCACCACGACTATACAATTGTTGATACGCTAGAAGCAGGAATGGTCCTGACAGGAACAGAAATCAAGAGTGTTCGAGCTGCTCGCATCAATCTGAAGGATGGATTTGCCCAAGTTAAAAATGGGGAAGTTTGGCTGAGCAATGTTCATATCGCTCCTTATGAGGAGGGCAATATCTGGAACCAGGAGCCAGAACGTCGTCGTAAACTTCTCCTTCATAAAAAACAAATCCAGAAATTGGAGCAAGAAACCAAAGGGACAGGGATGACTCTGGTTCCACTTAAAGTCTATATCAAAGATGGCTATGCTAAGTTACTCTTAGGACTTGCAAAAGGGAAACACGACTACGATAAACGGGAGTCTATCAAACGTCGTGAGCAAGATCGTGATATTGCGCGTGTAATGAAAGCTGTTAACCACCGATAGAAAGAGTGAAGAATATGGAAAAACTAGTTGCCTACAAACGCATGCCTGTCTGGAATAAAGACACCATGCCAGAGGCTGTTCAAAGAAAACACAATACTAAGGTCGGAACCTGGGGCAAGATTACCGTTTTAAAAGGGACTCTTAAGTTTATTGAGTTGACTGAAGACGGGGAAGTTTTAGCCGAGCACTTTTTTGAAGCAGGTGCTGATAATCCTATGGCTCAACCTCAAGCCTGGCACAGAGTAGAAGCTGCCACAGATGATGTGGAGTGGTATTTGGAATTTTATTGTAAACCAGAGGATTATTTCCCAAAGAAATACAATAGCAATCCAGTTCATTCGGAAGTTTTAGAAGCTATGGATACAGTAAAACCATGTAAGGCACTAGACCTAGGATGTGGTCAAGGAAGAAATGCACTCTTTCTAGCTCAACATGGCTTTGATGTCACGGCTGTAGATCAGAATGAGCTATCTCTTGAAATCTTGCAAAGCATTGTGGAGCAAGAAGATTTAGAAATGCCTGTCGGTATCTACGATATCAATTCAGCTAGTATTGGACAAACTTATGATTTTATCGTATCAACGGTTGTTCTTATGTTTTTACAAGCAGACCGAATTCCTGCAATTATCAAAAACATGCAGGAACAGACCTCTATTGGTGGCTACAATTTGATTGTTTGTGCCATGGATACGGAAGATTATCCATGTTCAGTGAACTTCCCATTCACCTTTAAAGAGGGAGAATTGGCCAATTACTACAAGGATTGGGAGTTAGTGAAGTACAATGAAAACCCAGGCCATTTGCACCGTCGTGACGAAAATGGCAATCGCATTCAACTACGCTTTGCGACCATGCTAGCTAAAAAGGTAAAATAAGCGTATATGAAGGTAGGGAAAAAAAAGGGAAATCAAATAGAAAAATTGCTTCTTTACTTGGAAAAGCTCCTCAAACTGTCCAGACTGAAATCAAACATGAGACAGTCCTATTGATTTTAAATAAAAGCGCTGATTCGGTCAATCAAGCTCTAAAACTCATCTAAAAACAGCAGCAAACTCCTTTTCATCACGGCAGATTATGGAACAGAATTCAACCGCTTGTCTGATGTGTTTTCTAAGGAGCACATCTATTTTGCACACCCCTATGCTTCTTTGGAAAGGGGAACTAACGATAATCAAAACAGGCTCATTCGTAGATGGTTACCTAAGGGAACTAAGAAAACGACTCATAAAGAAGTCGCTTGGATAGAAAATTGAATTAGCAATTATCCTAAAAAATGCTTGACCTACAAGTCAAAAAATGCTTGGACTATAAGTTGCCTAGAGAAGACTTCTTGCTGGCTAACTTGAACTGAACAATTTGATTTGTTCATAATTTGCTGACGAAAAATGAAAGCGCTTGACAAAAAGGTTATATAGGTTGTAAAATATGAATGATGTTAGAAGTTGTGTTATAAATATACGGAACTGGAATATCGATAAAAAAGGAGATAAATATGAAACAAAAAGATAAGTTAAATGCAGATGAACGTAGAAGAAGGTTTAGTCTTAGAAAAGTTTCAGGCATTGGGGCAGTGTCTGCTGTTATTGGGATTATTAGCTTTTCTTCACTTCCTCTTGAAATAGTTTCAGCTAGTGAAACAGATATTACAGTAAACTATAAATATGCCACTATGGATGAGCTGTCAGAAATAGAGAAAAAACTCATTGTAAACGAGTTACCAAAGAATCTTGTTGATGGCTCAGACTTGTTTGTTATCTATCGTAAGGATACTACAAATAATATTTTACCAGATACTGGAAGTAACGTATTGCCCTTGGCTTCTATTATTGGAACAGGTCTATTGTTAGTTGCTTATATCATAAAGAAAACAGGTAACTCAGATAAGAAGATTGTTAAGAGTATTTTATCAATCTCTTTGGTTGGAGGAGCTTTGACGGTAACAACTGTATCTGCTTTGACTGTTGCTACTTTGTCTAACTATAACCATACCGAAATGATAACAGTAGGTACAACTCTCCCAGATGGTAAAGTGAATATTTCTGGTTATCAGTTTGTAGGTTACATTGATGGTAAAGATCTAGTTGTGAATCCAACTACACCTGCAACTTCACTTCCAACAGATGAAAATAAAACTCAGGATACTATTGTTCCGACGGATAATCCTAAGAAAGATACTATTGATGATAGTAGTAGTGGTAAAGTGGAGCCTATTAAACCAATAATTCCACCAAAAGAAGATGAACCAGTTAAGCCTGTAGAACCTAAAGTTATTGATAAAATTATCAAAGTGGATGATTCTGGGAAAACTTTAGAAGATGTCACTGGTTATACAAAAGTTAGCACGAGTCAACCTGTTGAAACACGAGAAGTTCAGAATGGTCAGCCAGTTATAATTCGAACTGTAACTGAAGTTTACAAGAAAGATACTGTATACGAAGAAAAAATAACTGCTGACATTCTTAAGGGAACAAATGTTGTCATCCCATCTACATTAGTGGAAATATTGTCTGAGGAAGTTATTGAGGAGGAGACTCCAGCTTCAGCTACTCCAACTACTGTCACTCCAACTGTTGAAAGTCCTACAGAAACTAAAAACGATACGGGTACAGCACCTTCGACGGAATCATTAGTAGGTGAGAATCAAAAAGAAGAGGTTCCAGCTCCAGTTAAGGCTTCAACATCTAGCTTGAATACTATTTCAGAGACAACAATAGTTAAAGCTAAAAAGATTATTCGTACCATACGCTCTACTGAAGACATTCCATTCAAGGTGATTATCAAAGAGGATAGCTCTTTAGCTGAAGGTGAGACTAAGGTAGAAACAGAAGGAAAACCTGGGAAAAAAATTTCTACTCGAAAGATTACTCTAACGGATGATGTAGAAATTTCAAGGGAAACAATCTCAGAAACAAGAGAGGAGCCTCAAAATAAAGTTGTTCTAATCGGAACGAAGAAAACAGCAACGCAATCTACTGCGCATGAAGTCGTTCCAAAAGCAAGCTTAGATGTAACGCATGCCACTGAAACCAAAGAAATAACACCGAAAACTACTTTTTCAGCTGACTATACAGTCGAGGTTACTGAATCTGAAAATAAAACAGTCGTCACTGACCGTGAAAAAGTTCGTGAGTTGGTAAAAAATAGAACACCGTTTCTAAATCTTGCTTCACCAGATGGAGAAAAGTTGATTCAGATCAAGACGATTGAAGTCTATGATAATACAATGCTTGAAGGTCAGCGACAATTACGAGATATTCAAGCTAGTTATGTGACGGTAAATGTTAAGAAAAAAAGGGTTCTAAGTAACAAAGAACAACAAACGGAATTAGTAATTAGCAAAGATATACCATTAATTACTAAAGTTTATCATATAGGTGCCCCCAAAAATGGGTTGTCAAGGAAAGATGTAGTTATTTCAGGACACGCATACGATAGTAACAATAATGCAATTGAAGAAAGATCTATATCGGTTTATAAAGATAATAAACTAATTACTGAAGTTAATACTGATTTTGATGGCTATATGTTTGCTCATTTAATCTCTAATCAATCTTATACTTTAAAATCTAATAACTTCGAAGCTAAAGTCACTGCTCTACCTTATGGTGATCCGATAATTGAAAATATAAAGGGTCGTTTTGAATTAGGAAGAAAATATTCAGATGATATTGTGGACTATCATCTAAAAAGCAAGGTAATTTACGTTAATGACGGTCGATATCAGAGCGAAAGTGACGATGGGAAAAAATTAGTATTGTCTAAAGAAATTGATGCCAGAGTAGGTGATATTCTTGTGGTCCCACCATCTAAGATTTATGAAACTTCAAAAGCTATCAAAATCAAATCAATTAGCACTATAAATAATCAATCAGTTATTGAATATAGTGTTCCATCATTGTACGAGGTTGTACAAAATATCAACACAAAAGCTTGGTCATCTAATATTAGTAGTGCTACTTTTATTCCAGCTAAAGGAGTCACTGTAAAAAAAGAATCAAATACAGATACAAGTCTATTTAGAAGTGTCTCTTTTGAAGGATCTTTTTCATCATCAGTCTCATTGGCTGGTAAGAGAAATGATGATAAAAGCATCAAAGGAATGCTATCATTTAATATTGAAGGTAAGGTTTGGTCAGATTCTGTTGATTTAAATTTCTTGGCTCCTAAACTAGATTTTATGAATTTGGATATCAATGAAGAATTCAAATTTACCACAGAAGGTTCTTTAGAATTTAGTACATCAAAAGATATAAAAAGTCTAGAGATTCCGTTAGGAGAATTGATTTTACCTACACCGATTACGGGAGCGACTGTACATATCCCTATAAGTCTTAAAACAACTGTTGAAGGGAGTTTAAGTATTTCAGTATCAAGCACATATTCAATTCAAAATTCAATCAAATTAAAAAATTGGGTGCCCGAATTTAAACGTACTGTAAATCATACAATGAACGTGGGAGAAGTAAAAGCCAAAGCTACAGTCCAAAGTGGTCCAGAAATAAAAGTAAAACCCAAAATATTTGGAATAGATACAGTTTCTATTTCTGCTAATGCAGGGTTAGGAATAGAATCTTCGTATTCGAATACAAGCCATTCAGTTGAGAATAAAACAGAGGATAAGAAAAATCTAATTACTGGAAAAAATGATAAACTTATTACATCAACTATTTCCATAAATGATAAAAAAATTTCCATCGAAGAGTTTGGTTATCTAACCTTAAAGGCTGAATTAGAAATTTTGAAGCAAGCTAAAACTCTGGGATTCAATCTCGAAGGATTCAAGGAATTAAATTATGAATTAACCGTATTTGATGGTAAATTAATACATAAAAAATATGAGCTTGATTTAGGAAATGATGTTAAGGTTGAACTAGTTCGCAATCCAGAAGTATTATTTGAAAAATTAACTAAACCATTCATCTTTACTAGTGGTGCAGGAGGGTGGTACACAGAAATGTCTATTTCCAAAGATGGTAGTGTCAAAGGAACTTTCCTTGATATGAATCGTGGAATTACTGGTTCAAATCATCCAAATGGTCAAATGTATCTTTCTAAATTTACAGGTAAATTTAAAAATCTAGTTAAAGTTAATGACTATGAATACAAGATGACTTTAACTGATTTGGATTATCCTAAGGCGAGAGAAACAAAGATTGTTAATGGTGTGAAAATTGATACAACTGAACCTTATGGAATAGCAGATGGGAAATCCCCAGGAAAAGAGTTTATTCTTTATTTGCCAGGTCGTCCAGTTAAAGATTTACCAAAAGAAGTTGGTGACTGGATTTATGATTTCAAAAAACGAATGCCGGAGAAGTTAACAAGAGCGGTAATTTTTAATAAAGATAAAGGATGGGCATTTGAAGAAAGTGATTATCCGATAAGTAAAGTGCCTGTTGATGATGAACTTGCTATTAAAGAAATTATTAACAATGGTCATGTTTTAGGATTTTCTAAATTGGTAAAATCTAAACCTGTTATGAACGCTGATTCTTTGTATGTGAGTCAGTTTAACCCAGGAGAACTAATAGATTATTACAATACCTATAAAGGGGATAAAACCTATCAACTGGAAGATGTTATTAAGGCTTTACACGCGCCTGCTAAAAAAGTAAGTGTACCTTTGAAGGATTATACTGAGGAACAATGGCGTAAATTGGCTAATGATAAAAACTCTCCGATAGAATGGTTTTATTCACAGGCAGACAAAGCTTTCTATGAAGTTGCCAAAGGTGGGAGAGGAGGATATGTTTCTCCGCTACATATTGAACCAAGTAACAAATGGGTAGTGTCTGATAATGGTATTGAAGTAAAAACTTATCTTAATGATGGGGTTGCTACACCTTATCAGAAATACCTTTTAAAGAAAAATAATAAGAAGTATGATGGTGGAATAAATAAAACTCCATACTATATCTCTAGGGTTACCAGATTATAAGTCTCTTTTCTACCATTTTTCAAATCTATCAAGGCTTTAAATAAATAATGAGATAAGAGAGTGGGACAGAAATCGGTAATTCGTTAGAATTCGATTTCGTCGTCACACCTCCGCACAGTTGAGTAGGGCTGTAAAAGCTGATGAAATCAGCGAAGTAGAGCCCACTCAACCACTGCGTCTTGAACTACACTCCAAAGACAATTGAGAGGCTAGAACTTTTGTCCCAGCCTCTTATTTTGATGCTTGTTTGAATATAAAAAATTTCATTTTTTACGAATAGTTTAGATAGAAGGATTGACAGATATACGCATTATGAGTATAATTTAAACTAGAAAGGTGACTATAAATGCCCATTACAGGTAAGGAAATGGTAAAATTAGCTCTTGCAAATGGATGGATTGAAGTTCGTAAGAGGGGAAGTCATCATCATTTTAAGAAAGAAGGAGTTCCCTATCTTGTCACTATTCCAGTCCATGGTAATGATGATCTGGGAAGAGGTTTAGAGAGAAAGATATTAAAGGATTTGGGCCTGTAGTAGATTTGGAACAATGGAGGTGTGTTATGCTAAAGTCTTATCCAGCTATTTTTCATAGAGAAGGCACTGGATATTGGGTTGAATTTCCTGAATTTGGAGGAGGAACAGAGGGAGCAACGATTGAACTTGCCATGAAAAATGCTCATGAAATGCTCGAAAGTGTCTTAGCTTCTTATATTGACGAGGGACTAGCCCTACCTAAACCCAGTGATATTTCTCAGTTGAAAGCTCCTGATGGTTTTGTAACTTTGATTCAAGTAAATCCACTGCCTTTTGTAAAAAATAATAAGGCGATTCGGAAGAATGTTACAGTTCCAGAGTGGTTGGTCAGATTAGCAGATCGTGAAAAGGTGAACTATTCTGAAGTGTTGACGCAGGCTTTAGAAAGTCGCTTGCAGCTGTAAGCTCATAAAATGATGAAGGCTGGTTTTCTCAGCCTTTTTCTTATCCTTTTCGAATAAAGTAGAAAAGGGGGTATAAATGTTTTTAGCCAGAGATGAAAAAGGAAATCTAGTCAATGCCTTGGAGGATAAATTAGTCAAACAGAGCTATACTTGTCCAGCTTGTGGAGCTTTGGTTAGATTAAGAAAAGGGAAGAACTTAAGAACGCATTTTGCCCATGTATCCCTTAAACAATGCGACTTTTACAATGAAAATGAGAGTCTAGAGCATCTGGAAAATAAGATTGCCCTTTTTAATTGGGTTAAGAAAGATGCTGAAGTAGAGATGGAATATCCCATACCTGAACTGAAGCAAATCGCAGATATCTTTATCAACAAGCAACTAGCTCTAGAAATTCAGTGTAGTCCCATTTCTTGTGAACTTTTACGGGAGAGAAGCAATGGTTATCGAAGTTTGGGAATTCAAGTTCTTTGGCTACTAGGAGAAAAGCTCTGGCTAAAAGAGCGACTAACTCAACTTCAGAGAGATTTTCTTTACTTTAGTAATAACATGGGCTTTCATCTTTGGGAGTTAGACCATAAAAAACAGGTTTTGAGGCTTAAGTACCTCCTTCACCAAGATTTGAAAGGGAAACTCCATTATCGAGTTAAGGAATTTTCTTATGATAAAGGAAATCTTCTAGAAATATTACGGACTCCTTATCAGCAACAAAATCTTATCACTTTTTCTGTTGAACAAGATAAGAACATTTGCCATTACATTCAAAAACAACTCTACTATCAAACTCCTTATTGGATGAAGCAACAAGCTCAGGCATACTTGAGAGGGGAGAACCTTTTGAATCTGAAGAATCAGGACTGGTTTCCCCAAGTAAGGCCCATAGAAAAAGGTCAATTTTGCCAGATAACTATAGATTTGCAGGGTTATTACGACAATTTTCAGGCTTATTATCAACAAAATCCCAAAACTGACACACAAAAGCTCTATCCCCCAGCTTTTTATCAGCAATATTTCTTAAAAAATGTGGTAAAATAGAAAGGATGGAGGAATCTTATGGTATTACAACGAAATGAAATAAATGAAAAAGACAAATGGGATCTATCAACGATCTTTGCTACTGATCAGGCTTGGGAAGAAGCACTCAACCAACTGTCAGAGGAAGTGGAAACAGTTGACCAATATGTAGGTCATCTTTTAGACAGTGCTCAGAGCTTGCTTGAAATTACTGAACGTTCTTTAGAGTTAGAGCGCCAGTTGGAGAAGCTTTATGTCTATGCGCACATGAAAAATGACCAAGACACGCGCGAAGCTAAGTATCAAGAATACTATGCTAAGGCTATGACGCTTTATAGCCAGCTTGATCAGGCACTTTCTTTCTACGAGCCAGAGTTTATGGAGATTACCGAGGAACAAATGACTGCTTTCTTGGCTGCTGAACCTAAACTTGAGCTTTATAAACACTTTTTTGATCAGCTCTTACAAAAGAAAGATCATGTTCTTTCACAGCGTGAAGAAGAATTGCTTGCAGGAGCTAGTGAAATCTTTGGGTCGGCAAGTGAAACCTTTGCTATCCTAGACAATGCTGACCTTACTTTCCCTTACGTTTTGGATGACGAAGACAATGAAGTGCAGCTCTCTCACGGAACCTACGTACGTTTGATGGAATCAAAAAATCGTGAAGTACGTCGTTGTGGCTATGAAGCACTTTATGCGACTTACGAGCAGTTCCAGCACACCTATGCTAAGACTCTACAGACCAATGTCAAAGTCCAAAACTACCGTGCTAAAGTTCGCAATTATGAGAGTGCTCGTCAGGCTGCTCTTGCGGCTAACTTTGTACCAGAAAGTGTCTATGACAATTTAGTGTCAGCAGTTCGCAAACACTTGCCACTCTTGCATCGTTATCTTGCACTACGTTCAAAAATCTTGGGTATTCCAGACCTCAAGATGTATGATGTCTATACACCACTTTCTTCAGTAGACTACAGCTTTACTTACGATGAAGCCTTGAAGAAGGCAGAAGAAGCTTTGGCAGTTCTTGGTGATGATTACTTGAGTCGAGTTAAACGTGCCTTTAGCGAACGTTGGATAGATGTGTATGAAAACCAAGGCAAGCGTTCAGGTGCTTATTCAGGTGGATCCTACGATACAAATGCCTTCATGCTTCTTAACTGGCAGGACAATCTAGATAATCTCTTTACCCTTGTCCATGAAACTGGTCACAGTATGCACTCTAGCTATACTCGTGAAACCCAGCCATATGTTTATGGAGACTATTCAATTTTCTTAGCAGAAATTGCTTCAACAACTAATGAGAATATCCTAACAGAAAAACTGTTAGAAGAAGTTCAAGATGATGCAACTCGCTTTGCAATCTTAAACAACTTCCTAGATGGCTTCCGTGGTACAGTCTTCCGTCAAACTCAGTTTGCTGAATTTGAACACACTATCCACCAAGCTGACCAAAATGGTGAAGTCTTGACTAGTGAATTCTTAAATGAGCTTTATGCCGACTTGAATGAAGCTTACTATGGTTTGAGTAAAGAAGACAATCCTGAAATTCAATATGAATGGGCCCGTATTCCACATTTCTACTACAACTACTATGTGTATCAATATTCAACAGGCTTTGCAGCAGCTTCAGCCTTGGCTGAAAAAATCGTTCATGGTAGCCAAGAAGATCGTGACCGCTATATTGATTACCTCAAGGCAGGTAAGTCAGACTATCCACTTAATGTCATGAGAAAAGCAGGCGTTGATATGGAGAAGGAAGACTACCTCAACGATGCCTTTGCTGTCTTTGAACGTCGCTTAGATGAGTTTGAAGCTCTTGTTGAAAAATTAGGATTGGCATAAGGCAGATGGTAAAGTCTTATAGCAAAAATGCCAATCACAATATGCGTCGTCCTGTTGTCAAGCATGAAATTGTTGAGTTCATGCGTCACAGACAAAAGCAAGTGACTGGCTCACTCAAGGAATTAGAGAAGTTCGCTCGCAAGGAAAATATTCCCATCATTCCTCATGAAACGGTTGCTTATTTCCGCTTTCTCATGGAAACCATGCAACCGAAAAACATCTTGGAGATTGGCACAGCAATTGGCTTTTCTGCTCTCCTGATGGCAGAGCATTCACCGGAGTCAAAGATTACAACAATTGATCGTAATCCTGAGATGATTGGTTTTGCCAAGGAGAATTTTGCTCGCTTTGATAGTCGCAAGCAGATTACCCTTTTAGAAGGCGATGCTGTGGATGTCCTTTCGACCTTAACAGAGACCTACGACTTTGTATTTATGGACTCTGCTAAATCCAAGTACATCATTTTTCTACCAGAAATTCTCAAACGTTTGGAAGTTGGAGGAGTGGTAGTCTTGGATGATATTTTTCAGGGTGGGGATGTTGCCAAGGATATCATGGCAGTTCGTCGAGGCCAACGAACCATCTATCGAGGCTTGCAACGACTTTTTGATGCGACTTTGGACAATCCAGGATTAACCGCTACTTTGGTTCCTCTTGGAGACGGAATTCTCATGCTGAGAAAGAATGTGAAAAATGTAAGTTTACCTGAAATGGAATAATTTTAAAAAATCGTATAATCCTTCTGTATCAAAAACAGGAGGATTTTTATGTTTCAAACCACCATCAATATAGGCTATGCTCGCGTTTCTACCCACAAGCAAGATTTGGGATTGGAGGTGCAAATCGAGGCTCTTAAGCACTGTGACCAGCTCTTTATCGAGCGTGAATCTGGTTCAAACAATGCACGCCCAGAACTCGAAAAGGCCTTAAAATTGGCTTGTGACCTTTCAAAGGAAGGCAAGGAGGTCACTTTTACTATCTATAAGTTAGATCGCCTGACTCGCTCCATGTTCAAATTACTAGAACTGATTGAACAATTTAATGCTTCGGATATTCAGCTAGTCAGTTTGCATGAAAAACTGGAAACTGACTCACTCATTGGTAGGTTACTTTGCGTCATTTTAGGATTTGTGGCAGAAAGTGAACTGGAAAATTTACGATTTCGTACCCGTGAAGGACTTCGTAAAGCCAAGGAAAAAGGCATCAAACTAGGTGCCAAGCGAATGTCAAAAGATAAGGAGGAGAGAATCATTGAGCAGTATTTGGCAGGGGAAACAAGCATCAGAACAATAGCAAAAACAGAACGAATTTCGACCTCAACCATCTATAAAGTCTTGGAACGAAACAAGGTGGCCAACAATCGCAAAAATGTTTCGCAAATTTCTTGCTAAAAACAAGATAAAATGCTACAATGAAGGCGTAAATATGTTTCGATTAACGACCGTTTGGCGAAACATTCAAAATAACGATGTGAATATTTCAGAAAATACGAATTTAACAAGGTTTTGATCCTGTGTTGGATTGGTATTTTTTTGTTTTTTAAGTGTATCGTTTAACGGTCGTTACACGATACACCAAAACCCTTGTAGTTCAAGAGGTTGAGGTGTATTTTTCGAAACACTAAAATCAAAAAAATTAGGTTTTTGTAGTATTTACACAACTTCAAAAGTAATCTACATTCCTAAGGAGGAAATTATGAAAACGAATAAACTTGTTAAACTCGGTATCGCAACCTTTGCGGTTGCGGTGTTGGGTGTAGTGCCAGCTTTTACAGCTCAGGCAGACACACATGTGGCAGAACAGCCAAATACAGCTTCAAAACCAGTAGAAAATGGCAAACCAAGTGATTCAGAAAAACCAGAGGTTAAACCGGCTGAAGAAGTAAAACCGGAATCTAAACCATCAGAGACACCGAAACCAGAAGTTAAGCCAGAACCAGCGCCAAAAGCTGACGAAAATCAAGAGCCCATCAAATATCGTATCAATTATTTCGATGCAGATACGGGAAGTGAGATATCTAAAGAACTCGGAGTTTTAAACCCTGGTGAAACTATCAATACCCATAAAAATATTGATGGCTATGAGGTAGTTACGAAACGTAGTTGGATGCCTGATTATAATGTGGACTACCGGTTAATGAATAGATATTTTGGTTATTCTACAGATGGATATCGATACATATATCTAGATTATAAGAAGGTAAATGCTTCAGAGACTCCGAAACCAGAACCAGCACCAAAAACTGACGAAAATCAAGAGCCCATCAAATATCGTATCGATTATTTCAATGCAGATACGGGAGAGAGGATATCTCGAGAAATTGGAGTTTTAAACCCTGGTGAAACTATCAATATCCATAAAAATATTGATGGCTATGAGGTAGTTACGAAACGTAGTTGGATGCCTGATTATAATGTGGACTACCGGTTAATGGATAGATATTTTGGGTCTACGTCTAGTTATAGATACATGTTTCTAGAATATAAGAAGGTAAATGCGGATGCTAAGCCTTCAGAAACACCAAAACCAGAAGTTAAACCAGAACCAGCGCCAAAAGATAAAGAACAGCAGAAGCCCCTCAAATATTTTATCGATTACCTCGATGCAGATACAGGAGAACAGATAAGTCACGAAATCGGGGTTTTAAAACCTGGTGAAACTATCAATATTTATAAAGATATTGAGGGCTATGAGGTGGTTTCGTATTATGGCTGGATGCCAGGTTATAAAGTGAACTACCGGATAATGAATAGATATTTTGGTTTTTCGAATGGATATGATTACATGTTTCTAGAATATAAGAAGGTAAACGCGGATGCCAAGCCTTCAGAGACACCAAAACCAGAAGTTAAGCCGGAAACTAAGCCTTCTGATACTTCAAAACCAGAAGTTAAGCCGGAAACTAAGCCTTCAGAGACACCAAAACCAGAAGTAAAACCGGAAACTAAACCTTCAGAAACACCAAAACCAGAAGTAAAACCGGAAACTAAACCTTCAGAAACACCAAAACCAGAAGTAAAACCGGAAACTAAACCTTCAGAAACACCAAAACCAGAAGTAAAACCGGAAACTAAACCTTCAGAGACTCTGAAACCAGAAGTTAAGCCGGAAACTAAGCCTTCTGATACTCCAAAACCAGAAGTAAAACCTGAAACTAAGCCTTCTGATACTCCAAAACCAGAAGTTAAGCCGGAAACTAAACCATCAGAGACTCCGAAACCAGAAGTTAAGCCAGAACCAGCACCAAAAGCGGAAGAAAAGCAGGAGCCAATCAAATACCGTATTAGGCATTTACTCGAGGGTAGTAATAAGGAGATTGCGCCTATGGAGACCGGGGTCCTAAACCCTGGTGAATCAATAAATATCCGTAAGAATCTTGAAGGATATCAAGCGGTATCAAACTATTCCTGGATGCCAGACTATAACTTGACGCATGATATAGTAAGCACATACTTTTACGGTGCTGCTGATGGGTATAGGGATGGATACATAGAATATAGGAAATTAGATGAAGTTAAGCCAGAACCTAAACCTTCAGAGACTCCGAAACCAGAAGTAAAACCGGCCCCTAAACCATCTGATACACCAAAACCAGAAGTAAAACCTGAGCCTAACCCTTCAGAAACTCCAAAACCAGAAGTTAAGCCGGAAACTAAGCCTTCTGATACTTCAAAACCAGAAGTTAAGCCGGAAACTAAGCCTTCTGATACTTCAAAACCAGAAGTAAAACCGGCACCTAAACCTTCTGATACTTCTAAACCAGAAGTTAAGCCAGAGCTTAAACCTTCTGATACTTCAAAACCAGAAGTAAAACCGGAACCTAAACCATCAGAGACTCCGAAACCAGAAGTTAAGCCAGAGCTTAAACCACAAACTAATTCGAATACTGCTCCAACAGCTCCTGTGAAACCTGTTGGGCAAACTTCAAACTCTAAAGCTGACAAACCTACTTCGAAAAAAGAAACTCCAGCTCTGCCAAACACGGGTGAACAAAGTTCTTCACTTTCTCTAGTAGGCCTTCTCCTAGCAAGTCTTGGTTTAGCAGGTCTGACTTACAAAGGACGTCACTAAAAAATTAACATACGATAAACAAGAGAGAGTGGGACAGAAATCGGTAATTCGTTAGAATTAGATTTCGTCGTCCCACCTCCGCACAGTTGAGTAGGGCTGTAAAAGCTGATGAAATCAGCGTAGTAGAGCCCACTCAACCACTGCGTCTTGCTCGACAATCCAAAGACAAGAAGAGGCTAGGACTTTTGTCCCAGCCTCTCTTTTTGGAATAAGAAAAACTGGAATCATTTAAAATTTAAAAGCTAGTATTTTTAGTCTTATTTAAGTTATCTGCTTTAAAATATGGTATAATGATTGAGTCGGTCTAAAGAAATTTTCGACCGTTTTTAGAAAAAGGAGTAAACATGAAGAAAAAACTAATGGCAGGAGCCATCACCTTGTTGTCAGTAGCTACTTTGGCTGCTTGTTCCAATAGCTCTCAAGGAGCAGACTTGATCAGTATGAAGGGTGATGTGATTACAGAACATCAATTCTACGAAGAAGTTAAAAATAATCCAACTGCTCAACAAGTCTTGCTTAACATGACCATTCAAAAAGTTTTTGAAAAACAATACGGTTCAGAAGTTAGTGATAAAGAAGTAGAAGAAGCCGTTGCAGAAGAACAAAAGAAATATGGTGATAGCTATCAAACAGTTCTAGCTCGTTCAGGTATGACTGCTGAAAGTCGTAAGGCTCAAATCCGAACAAGTAAATTAGTTGAGTTTGCAGTGAAGAAGGCTGCAGAAGCTGAATTAACAGATGAAAACTATAAAAAAGCATTTGAAGAGTATACTCCAGAAGTAACGGCTCAAATTATTAAACTTGACAGTGAAGATAAGGCTAAGGAAGTTCTTGCCAAAGCAAAAGAATCTGGAGCTGACTTTGCACAACTTGCAAAGGACAACTCAACAGACGAAAAAACAAAGGAAAATGGTGGAGAAATTTCCTTTGACTCTGCATCAACAGAATTGCCAGACGTGGTTAAAAAAGCTGCTTTTGCGCTTGATGTTAACGGAATTTCAGATGTCATCACTGCACCAGGAACACAAGCCTATACAAGTAGTTTCTATATTGTGAAACTAACTAAGAAGTCAGAAAAATCTTCAAATCTAGACGATTATAAAGAAAAACTCAAAACAATTATTTTGACTCAAAAACAAAATGATGCTACCTTTGTTCAAGGTGTTATCGGTAAAGAATTGACAGATGCCAACATCAAAGTCAAAGACCAAACTTTCCAAAATATCTTTACTCAGTACATCAAGGGTGAAGCAACTACTGACAGTAGCAGTAGTTCATCAAACTAAGATAGTAATAAACTACCTTCCTTTATCAGGGAGGTAGTTTTTGATTATGTAAAAACACAACATTAAAGTGTTTTACATTCTAGTCCCAAGTCAGTCTTAAGTAAAATTCGAATGTTTTCACTGTAAGAGTTTTTTTCTAGCCTAAAAAATGGTATAATAGCATGTAAAACTAGAAATAATAAGGGAAAATAAAAATATTTTTCCGAAAGATAGGTGACATATGAAAATAAGTAAAAGGCACCTGCTGAATTATTCAATTTTGATTCCTTATCTACTTTTATCCGTTTTAGGATTGATTGTAGTTTATTCGACAACTAGTGCGTCCCTCATCCAAGAAGGAAAGAGTGCATTACAACTAGTGCGAAATCAGGGAATTTTCTGGATAGCCAGTTTATTCTTAATAGCCTTAATCTATAAATTAAAATTAGGATTTCTCCGTAATGAGCGCTTGCTCTTTATCGTCATGTTTGTCGAGCTGATACTTCTAGCTCTGGCACGGTTAATAGGTAGTCCCATCAATGGAGCCTATGGCTGGATCAAGGTTGGACCGGTCACGATTCAACCAGCAGAGTATCTAAAGATTATTATCATTTGGTACTTGGCTCAGCGTTTTTCAAAACAACAAGATGAGATTGCGGTTTATGACTTCCAAGTTTTAACTCTTAATCAGTGGTTGCCAAGAGCCTTTAATGATTGGCGTTTTGTCCTCTTGGTCATGATTGGTAGTTTGGCAATCTTCCCTGACCTTGGAAATGCAACCATTTTAATTTTAGTATCCTTACTCATGTATACTATTAGTGGGATTGCCTATCGCTGGTTCTCAACTATACTGGGACTGCTGGCTGGAACATCCATTTTTTCCTTGACTGCCATTCGGTTTATCGGTGTTGAAAAATTCTCAAAAATTCCTGTATTTGGTTATGTTGCCAAGCGGTTCAGTGCTTTTTTCAACCCCTTTAATGACCTAGCAGGATCTGGGCATCAGTTGGCCAATTCTTATTATGCAATGGTTAACGGTGGCTGGTTTGGTCTTGGATTAGGAAATTCCATTGAAAAAAGAGGTTATCTACCAGAAGCTCATACAGACTTTGTCTTTTCGATTGTGATAGAGGAGTTTGGATTTGTAGGAGCTAGTCTTATTTTGGCTCTTCTATTTTTCTTGATTCTTCGTATTATTTTAGTCGGTATTAGAGCGAGAGATCCTTTCAACTCAATGGTGGCAATCGGTATTGGTGGAATGATTCTGATACAGGTATTTGTTAATATTGGGGGTATATCAGGCTTGATCCCTTCAACAGGGGTAACTTTCCCCTTCCTATCGCAAGGTGGAAACAGTCTCTTGGTCCTATCGGTAGCTATCGCCTTTGTGTTGAATATTGATGCCAGCGAAAAACGTGCCAAACTCTATCGCGAATTAGAAGCGCAACTCTAAGACATAATATGACAAGGAGAAAAAAATGTCTCTTCAAAAGTTAGAAAATTTTAGTAACAAAGCTGTCGTACAAGAAGAAGTGCAAATCTTGACAGAAATGCTCGAAGATATTACAAGAAACATGCTTGCACCAGAGACCTTTGATAAAATCATGCAGTTAAAAGAACTTTCGACTGCAGCAGACTATCAAGGACTTGATAAAGTAGTAACTAGTCTATCAAACGACGAAATGGTCTACATTTCAAGATATTTCTCTATCTTACCACTCTTAATTAACATTTCCGAAGACGTAGACTTGGCTTACGAGATTAACCACCTAAATAATGTTGATCAAGACTATCTGGGTAAATTGTCAACAACTATCAAAATGGTGGCTGAAAAAGATAACGCTGCTGAGATCCTTGAACACTTGAACGTGGTGCCTGTTTTGACAGCCCATCCTACTCAGGTACAACGTAAGAGTATGTTGGACTTGACCAATCATATTCATACCCTTTTACGTAAATATCGTGATGTGAGAATGGGCCTCATCAACAAGGAAAAATGGCATAATGATCTTCGCCGTTATATCGAGATTATCATGCAAACTGACATGATTCGTGAGAAGAAACTGAAAGTAACCAACGAAATCACCAATGTGA
This sequence comes from Streptococcus infantis, assembly GCF_047463615.1. Lineage (GTDB taxonomy): Bacteria > Bacillota > Bacilli > Lactobacillales > Streptococcaceae > Streptococcus > Streptococcus infantis_X. Next base: position 100,596 of record NZ_JASHDO010000001.1, read on the forward strand.
TGGAATACTACAATAGTTCCTTCCTTCAGGCTGTTCCTAATCTGATGCTAGAGTATAAGCGTCTAGCAAAGGAACAAGGAATTGACCTAAAACAAGCTAAACCAATTACTATGGGAATGTGGATAGGCGGAGACCGTGATGGAAATCCATTTGTAACAGCTGAAACACTTATGCGTTCTGCTACCATTCAAAGTGAAGTGGTTTTGAACTATTATATCAGTAAGATTTCTAGTCTTTATCGTACCTTCTCTCTTTCAACGAATTTATCAAAAACTAGCAAAGCGGTTGAAGAAATGGCTGCTCAGTCTGGAGATACATCCGTCTTTCGTGAAAAAGAACCCTATCGTCGTGCCTTTCACTTGATTCAGTCAAAATTGATTCAAACTCTTTTGAATTTGAAAGAATGGTCAATCGTTGGTTCGACATCTGATGAACGTCATCCTGTTGAACGTTTGCTCGGTTCTAATAGCCATCAGCAAGGAGTGATTACAGATTACATTGGTAATCGTCTTTCAGGAGCTATTCAAGAGCTGGCTGAAGATCGCCCACCATTTTACGAAACAGTTGAAGAGTTCAAAAAAGATCTATATACTATTAAGGATTCATTGCTTGAAAATAAGGCAGAGGCCTTGCTTACTGGTGAGTTCGCCGAGCTTTTAGAAGCTGTAGAAGTCTTTGGTTTCTTCTTGGCTTCCATCGACATGCGTCAAGACTCAAGTGTTCACGAGGCCTGTGTGGCAGAATTGTTGGCATCTGCTGGAATTGATGACCATTATAGTGATCTTTCAGAAGATGAGAAGTGCGAGTTGCTTTTACATGAACTATTAGAAGACCCTCGAATCTTGTCAGCAACCCATGCTGAGAAGTCTGAACTACTCGAAAAAGAGTTAGCTATTTTCCAAACTGCCCGTGAATTAAAAGACCGTTTGGGTGAAGATGTCATTCGTCAAACGATTATCTCTCACGCAACCAGTGTATCAGATATGCTTGAGTTGGCTATCATGCTCAAAGAAGTAGGTCTGGTGGATTCTGAAAAAGCGCGTGTTCAGATTGTTCCACTCTTTGAAACTATCGAAGACTTAGATCATTCTGAAGAAACTATGAGAAAGTATTTCTCTTTACCGCTTGCTAAGAAGTGGATTGCTTCAAAAGATAATTATCAAGAAATCATGCTAGGTTACTCAGATAGTAACAAGGATGGTGGTTATCTATCATCTTGTTGGACTCTATACAAAGCTCAACAACAATTGACAGCCATTGGTGATGAGTTTGGTGTTAAGGTAACCTTCTTCCACGGTCGTGGTGGTACAGTTGGTCGTGGTGGTGGCCCTACTTATGACGCTATTGCCTCACAGCCACTTAAGTCTATCAAAGATCGTATCCGTTTGACCGAGCAAGGGGAAGTGATCGGAAACAAATACGGAAACAAGGATGCAGCTTACTATAACCTTGAAATGTTGGTTTCAGCAGCAATCAACCGTATGATTACCCAAAAGAAGAGTGACACCAATACTTCAAATCGCTATGAAGAAATTATGGATCAGGTTGTCGGTCGTAGCTATGATATTTACCGTGAACTAGTATTCGGAAATGAACATTTCTATGATTATTTCTTTGAGTCTAGTCCAATCAAGGCGATCTCAAGTTTCAATATTGGTTCGCGACCAGCCGCTCGTAAAACCATCACTGAAATCGGTGGTCTGCGCGCTATTCCTTGGGTATTCTCTTGGTCACAAAGTCGTGTTATGTTCCCAGGCTGGTATGGTGTTGGTTCAAGTTTCAAGGAATTTATCGACCAAGATCCTAAAAATATCGAAATCCTTCGTGACATGTATAAAAACTGGCCTTTCTTCCAGTCACTTTTATCGAACGTAGACATGGTCTTGTCTAAGTCAAATATGAATATTGCTTTTGAGTACGCACAACTTTGTGAAAGTGAGGAAGTCCAAGCAATCTACTATACTATCTTGGATGAATGGCAGTTGACCAAGGATATCATTTTGGCTATCGAAGGGCAAGACGACCTCTTGGCTGAAAACCCATATTTGAAAGCCAGTCTAAAATACCGTATGCCTTACTTCAATATTCTAAACTACATCCAGCTTGAGTTAATCAAGCGCCAACGTCGTGGAGAGCTATCTACGCATGAAGAAAGATTGATTCATACGACCATTAACGGAATTGCTACTGGATTGCGTAATTCAGGCTAATTTCCATCGTCTTTTTCGAAAAATCCGTAGGAATTTTACTTTTTTTAAAAAATAATTCATATAATCTCTTGACAAGCTTTTTAAAAATGTTATAATTTAACCATTCAGAAAGTAATCATTGAAATTTTTTAGAGAGTCTGTGGTTGGTGGAAACAGATAGATGAAGGTGATGAAAATTGGGCTGAATGTTATAAAGAATTTGAAATCATAAGAATTCGGTGCGCACACCTTACAGTGCAACTCGTGAAGCGAGTAAGAGCGATAGGGATATTCCCTATAATTGAGGTGGCACCGCGCATCGACGTCCTCACACAAGTTTTTTGTGTGAGGACTTTTTCTATGGGGAGGATAAATAATGGAATTCAAACGATGGCGACGCTTGGTTAAGCGATTTAAAAGGTAAAATTAGAAGTAAGTATTGAAAAATAAGGAGAAAAAAATGAATAAACGATTAATGGGAATTATCGCAGCATTAGCGGTTCTAGTTGGTGGAAGCCTAATCTACTCTACTCTAACAAAACAAGATACCAAAACCGAGACAGCTAACAAAACTGCTAAAGTTGGTGTTCTACAGTTCGTCAGTCACCCATCACTCGACTTGATTTACCAAGGTATCCAAGATGGACTTGCTGAAGAAGGCTATAAAGGTGATCAAGTTAAAATTGATTTTATGAACTCAGAAGGTGATCAAAGTAAGGTTGCGACAATGAGTAAACAATTGGTAGCAAATGGAAATGATGTTGTTGTCGGAATTGCGACACCTGCAGCTCAAGGTCTAGCAAGTGCAACAAAAGACCTTCCTGTTATCATGGCAGCCATTACAGACCCAGTTGGGGCTAACCTTGTACAAAACTTGGAAAAACCAGGCGGAAACATCACTGGGGTATCTGACCATAACCCTGCTGAACAACAGGTTGAATTGATTAAAACATTGACTCCTGATGTTAAGACTATTGGAGCTCTTTACTCAAGTAGTGAAGATAACTCAAAATCACAAGTTGAAGAGTTCAAAGCTTACGCTGAAAAAGCTGGCTTGAAGGTAGAAACTTTTGCAGTTCCATCAACTAACGAAATAGCTTCAACAGTTAATGTTATGACTGGTAAAGTAGATGCAATCTGGGTTCCAATTGACAACACAATCGCATCAGCATTTTCAACAGTTGTTTCAAGTAACCAAACAGCAAAAAAACCAATCTACCCAAGCGCAACAGCAATGGTAGAAGCAGGTGGTTTGGCATCAGTAGTTGTGGACCAACACGATCTTGGTGTGGCTACTGGTAAGATGATTGCAAAAGTATTGAAGGGTGAAAAACCTGCTGATACTCCAGTAAATGTCTTCTCAACTGGTAAATCAGTGATCAACAAAAAATTGGCTCAAGAACTTGGAATCACTATCCCTGAATCAGTTCTCAAAGAAGCTGGTCAAGTGATCGAATAAGAAAACGGGAGGAGTTGGAGACATCTCCTCCAATTTTTAGAATAAAGGAAACGAATCAAACATGCTAATATCTATTATTTCACAGGGATTGGTCTGGGCTATCCTTGGTTTAGGAATCTTTATGACCTTTAGAATTCTAAACTTCCCAGATATGACAACTGAGGGCTCCTTCCCACTAGGAGGAGCAGTTGCAGTAACACTGATTACTCAAGGCGTTAATCCTTTTCTTGCTACCTTAGTAGCTGTTGGGGCAGGATGTGTAGCAGGTTTGGCAACAGGACTTCTCTATACAAAAGGAAAGATTCCAACACTCTTGTCTGGAATTCTAGTCATGACTTCTTGTCATTCTATTATGCTCATGATTATGGGAAGGGCTAACCTTGGTCTCTTGGGAACCAAACAAATCCAGGATGTTCTTCCTTTCTCATCTGAGGTTAATCAATTATTTACAGGCTTGATTTTTGTGACTTTGGTTATTTTACTCATGCTTTTCTTCCTAGATACTAAATTGGGACAGGCCTATATCGCAACAGGAGATAATCCGGATATGGCTCGTAGTTTTGGTATCAATACTGGACGTATGGAGTTGATGGGTCTGGTTTTATCAAACGGTGTGATCGCCCTTGCAGGTGCCATTATCGCTCAACAAGAAGGATATGCGGATGTCTCTCGTGGTATCGGTGTTATCGTAGTTGGACTTGCTAGTCTGATTATCGGTGAAGTCCTCTTTAAGAGCCTTACATTAGCAGAACGCTTGGTTACCATTGTCGTTGGTTCTATTAGTTACCAATTCTTGGTATGGGGAGTCATTGCTCTTGGCTTTAATACCAGCTACCTACGTTTATACAGTGCCCTTATCCTAGCAACTTGTCTAGTTATTCCAACCCTTAAGGATAAATACTTGAAAGGAGTCAAGTTAAGCAAATGACAGCGATTGTAGAATTGAAAAATGCCACAAAAATTGTGAAAAGTGGATTTGATGAAGAAAAGATTATCCTAAATGATGTTTCGCTTGATATTTATGAGCATGACTTCATCACAATCTTGGGTGGAAATGGAGCAGGGAAATCAACCCTCTTTAATAGCATTGCAGGAACGCTACCCTTGACTAGTGGTAGCATTCGCATCATGGGTGATGATGTAACTCATTTTAGCCCTGAAAAGCGTGCCAAGTATCTTTCTCGTGTTTTTCAAGATCCAAAGATGGGGACAGCTCCACGTATGACAGTCGCAGAAAACCTCTTGATTGCTAAGTTTCGTGGAGAAAAGCGTGGTCTCTTTCCAAGAAGACTCTCAGCTTACAAGGAAGAATTTCAAGCAACTATTGAGAAGGTTGGAAATGGACTAGAGAAACACTTGGATACACCGATTGAATTCTTGTCAGGTGGACAAAGACAGGCCTTGAGCCTCTTAATGGCAACCTTAAAACGTCCAGAACTTCTTTTATTGGATGAACACACAGCTGCTCTTGACCCTAAAACAAGTGTCGCCTTGATGGAATTGACAAATGACTTTATCAACAAGGACCATCTAACAGCTTTGATGATTACTCACCATATGGAAGATGCTCTCAAGTATGGAAATCGTTTGATTGTTATGAAAGAAGGACGAATCATCCAAGATTTGAATAAGGATGAAAAAGCTAAGATGAAAATTTCAGATTACTATCAACTATTTGAGTAGATAATTTTTAAATCAAGTATCCTTAAAAACTTAGAAGTAAGATTTCTCTTCTAGGTTTTTTTAGTGGCGTTTAAACTTTATTCATATTTCCTTTTTTGCCAATTTTACTTTATAATAGAATCAATCTAATAATCTTAAACTTTAATAGAAGTAAGGAGATAAAAAGATGACTTACACACAAGAAGATTTTCAAGAATGGATTTTTCAAATTGGATTTAAGATGGACTATTTTACTAGGGAGTTTGCAGAGGAACAAGGCCTTCATTTAGACTATAGCATGCAGTCTTTGGATGATTTGGAGGCTTGGATCTTGGCTCACTACGATGACCACCATGCTTTGATAGCAGACCGAAAGATGTTGGATTATTTGACTGTTTATATCGGTGAGACCTTCCGCAAACACCTGGGAGGTAAATGGTTTATTGACCTTAAAAATAAAAAGAACGCCTATTATTCTATGCCTGTATTGACTGATCCATCCTATAGAGGAGTGGTATACAAAGCACCATTGACTTATGCAACGGCTTGCATTAGTAGAAAAGATGGTCAGTATATTAGCAGGATATTGAAAAATAACCTCGAAAATCAAGTGAAATAGGATTTTATTTCTTTTGTTTTTCTTTCAAATATTAGAATGATTTGCTCAAAAGATTCACTTTTTCATGATTGCTGGAAACTTATGAAATAGTCTCATGTAAAGTGTATGAAATGGTTTACTTTTTTTCAGAAATAAGCTATACTAGTTAGAGTAAACTGTGATAAAATGGAGGTATTGTCTATGGTTGACAAGAGACTCATCGAAGAGATCAAAAACAATACCAATATTGTCGAAATCATAGGAGAAGTGATTTCTTTACAAAAATCTGGACGGAACTTTTTAGGGCTCTGTCCTTTTCATGGTGAAAAGACCCCTTCCTTTAACGTGGTCGAGGATAAGCAGTTTTACCACTGTTTTGGTTGTGGTCGTTCTGGAGATGTTTTTAAGTTTATCGAGGAGTATCAGCAAGTAACTTTTGCGGATGCGGTGAGGATATTAGCTGAGAGACTTGGGATTCAGATGGCAGCGCCTGTTCAAGGTTCTGTACAGCCTAGGTCGCCCCATCAAAATCTCTACGATATGCATGAGAAAGCCGCTCGTTTTTATCATGCCATTCTCATGACGACTAAGATGGGTGAAGAGGCGAGAAACTATCTCTATAAACGTGGCTTAACAGATGATGTTCTCAAGCATTTTATGATTGGTTTGGCTCCAGCAGAACGCTCTTATCTCTATCAACGTTTAGCAGATGATTATAGCGAGAAGGACTTGCTGGATTCGGGTTTGTTTTATCTATCTGAGAGTAACCAATTCTTTGATACCTTTCATAATCGCATTATGTTTCCTCTTTCAAATGATCAAGGAAAGGTGATTGCCTTTTCTGGTCGTGTATGGCAAGAGACTGATTCTCAAACTGGAAAGTATAAAAATAGTCGAGCGACGGCAATTTTTAACAAAAGTTACGAATTATATCATTTGGAGAGGGTAAAAAAAGGATCGGGCAAGGCTCCTGAAATCTACCTGATGGAAGGGTTTATGGATGTCATTGCGGCTTATCGTGCTGGTATTGAAAATGCAGTTGCTTCTATGGGTACCGCACTGACGAGTGAACATGTGGAGCATCTGAAACGCTTTACCAAAAAAGTGATCGTCACCTATGACGGAGATAAGGCTGGGCAAGCTGCGACGGCTAAAGCCTTGGATGAGCTTAAAGATATACCTGTCCAAGTCGTCCAGATTCCTGACGCAATGGATCCAGATGAATATTTGCAGAAAAACTCTCCTCAAGACTTAGCTTATCTATTAACCAATACACGCATTAGTCCTGTTGAGTTTTACATTCATCATTTCAGACCTGAAAATAGTGAAAATCTACAAGCTCAAATTGAATTTATAGAGAAAATTGCCCCCTTAATCGCCAAGGAACCTTCTATCACAGCTCAGAATTCCTACATTCACATTTTGACGGATCACCTGCCATCTTTTGACTATCAGCAAGTCGAACATATTGTCAATGAAAGTCGTGTTAGACAGAGAAAGGAGAAGGTCAAGGAGACCTATAGTCCTAGTCCTATCACTATGTCTGTCTCCAAGCAGCTGACAGCAGTGATGAGAGCGGAGGCTCATATCCTCTACCGAATGATGGAACATCCTTTGGTGCTCAATGACTACCGCTTAAGAGATGACTTTATCTTTGAAACACCAGAGTTTCAGACCTTGTATGGACTCCTGATTGATAATGGAAGTATCTCGTCTGAGGATTTGGCTCATCAGACCAGAGAAGTGGAGAGTGCTTGGTATCAAGTCCTAGCCTTAGATTTGCCACCTGAGATGTCACCTCACGAGTTAGCTGAAGTGGAAGAGTCTCGAAAAAGAGCTCTTTTGAATCAGGAAAATCTGCAAATTAAAAAGAAAGTTCAGGAAGCTAGCCATGTCGGTGATACAGACACCGCATTAGAAGAGCTAGAACGCTTAATTGCCCAAAAAAGAAGAATGGAGTAAGAATGGCAACAAAACAAAAAGAAGTAACAACCTTTGACGTCCAAGTAGCGGAATTTATTCGCAATCATAAAAAAACTGGTACGGCTACAGATGACGAAATCAATAACGCCCTCGTAATCCCCTTTACTTTAGATGTGGAAGGTATTGAGAATCTTTTGCAACGCATTCAAGATGCTGGTATCTCAATTACGGACAACGAAGGAAATCCAAGTGCGCGTGTTTTGAGCACTGAGGAAGAACCAGAGTTGACTGATGAAGATTTGATTGGTTCAACCTCAGCTAAGGTCAATGACCCAGTCCGTATGTATTTGAAAGAAATCGGGGTTGTTCCTCTGCTTACAAATGAAGAGGAAAAAGAATTGGCCCTTGCAGTTGAAGCGGGTGATATCGAAGCTAAACAACGCCTTGCAGAAGCGAACCTTCGTTTGGTAGTATCTATCGCTAAACGTTATGTTGGACGTGGAATGCAGTTCCTTGACTTGATCCAAGAAGGAAACATGGGCTTGATGAAGGCCGTTGATAAATTTGACTACTCTAAAGGGTTCAAATTCTCAACTTATGCGACTTGGTGGATTCGTCAAGCAATTACTCGTGCAATTGCTGACCAAGCTCGTACCATCCGTATCCCAGTTCACATGGTGGAAACAATTAACAAGCTTGTTCGTGAACAACGTAATCTTCTTCAAGAGTTGGGACAAGATCCAACTCCTGAACAAATCGCCGAACGCATGGATATGACACCAGACAAGGTCCGTGAAATTCTCAAGATTGCCCAAGAGCCAGTTTCTCTAGAAACACCTATCGGTGAAGAGGACGATAGCCACCTTGGTGATTTTATCGAGGATGAAGTGATTGAAAATCCAGTGGACTACACAACTCGTATCGTTTTGCGTGAACAGTTGGATGAAGTGTTAGACACATTGACTGACCGTGAAGAAAATGTCTTGCGTCTCCGCTTTGGTCTTGATGATGGGAAAATGCGTACTCTTGAAGATGTTGGTAAAGTCTTTAACGTAACACGTGAACGTATCCGTCAGATTGAAGCCAAAGCTTTGAGAAAACTTCGCCAGCCAAGTCGAAGCAAACCACTTCGTGATTTCATTGAAGATTAAGTTAAGGGAGAGTGAAGATGGCTTATACAGAAGAACAAATCGAAAATATCAAAACACGTATTTTGACAGCCCTAGAAGAAGTGATTGACCCAGAGTTGGGGATTGATATTGTCAATCTAGGCTTGATCTACGAGATTCGTTTTGATGGCGATACAGGTGAGACTGAAATTGATATGACCTTAACAACCATGGGTTGTCCTCTGGCAGATCTCTTAACTGACCAAATCTATGATGCTATGACAGATGTTCCAGAGGTTACTAACGTTGAAGTCAAATTAGTTTGGTATCCAGCTTGGACAGTTGAGAAAATGAGCCGTTATGCTCGTATTGCTTTAGGTATCAAGTAAGTATATTATGAAAAGAGAAATAGTGTAGACGCCAGGAATTCCCAGCTTTTATGCTATCTCTCTTTTTATTTGCTGATTTTATTTGAATAAAATGGTATAATGGTTACTATGGAAAAAGAGAAATTACGCATCAACATGCTAAGTTCAAGTGAAAAGGTGGCTGGCCAAGGTGTGTCTGGTGCTTACCGTGAACTGGTGCAGCTTTTGAAACGAGATGCGAAAGACCAACTGATCGTAACCGAAAATCTTCCAATTGAAGCGGATGTTACTCATTTTCATACGATTGATTTCCCTTATTATCTCTCGACCTTTCAGAAAAAACGTTCTGGACGTAAGATTGGCTATGTTCACTTCTTACCGGATACCTTGGAAGGTAGTTTGAAGATTCCATTCTTCTTAAAGGGGATTGTCAAACGCTATGTGTTTTCTTTTTATGACCGTATGGAGCATCTGGTAGTGGTCAATCCTACCTTCATTGAGGATTTGGTTGCTGCTGGAATTCCACGTGAAAAAGTGACCTATATTCCTAATTTTGTCAACAAAGAAAAATGGCATCCACTTCCTATAGAGCAAATTGAACAACTTCGTAAAGATATGGAGATTGATGAGAATCAGTTTGTAGTCGTTGGTGCAGGTCAGGTTCAGAAGCGTAAAGGAATCGATGACTTTATCACTCTAGCTGAGGAATTACCTGATATCACTTTTATTTGGGCTGGTGGCTTCTCTTTTGGGGGAATAACCGATGGTTATGAGCGCTATAAAAAGATTATGGATAACCCTCCTGAAAATCTAATTTTCCCAGGGATTGTTGATCCAGAACGGATGAGAGAACTCTATGCCTTGGCTGATCTTTTCTTGCTTCCAAGTTATAACGAGCTCTTTCCAATGACTATTCTAGAAGCTGCGAGTTGTGAAGCACCCATTATGCTTCGTGATCTAGATCTTTACAAGGTCATTCTTGAAGGGAATTACAGGCCAACAAGTGATGTAGAAGAGATGAAAGAGGCTATCTTGGAATATCGCGAGCATCCAGAAGCACTAAAAGAATTAAAAGAAAAGGCTAAGGCCATTTCAAGAGAATATTCAGAAGAGCATCTTCTTGAAATCTGGCTAAAATTCTATCGGGAGCAAGCAGCTTTAGGAAAAAAATGAGGTAGTATATGCGAATTGGATTATTTACAGATACTTATTTCCCACAGGTTTCTGGTGTTGCAACCAGTATTCGAACCTTAAAAACAGAGCTTGAAAAGCAAGGGCATGCAGTCTTTATCTTCACGACAACAGATAAGGATGTCAATCGTTATGAAGACTGGCAGATTATTCGTATTCCTAGTGTTCCTTTCTTTGCCTTTAAAGACCGTCGTTTCGCCTATCGTGGATTTACAAAAGCTCTTGAGATAGCAAAACAATACAAGCTGGATATTATTCATACGCAGACTGAGTTTTCTCTTGGTTTATTAGGGATTTGGATAGCGCGTGAGTTGAAAATCCCAGTCATTCATACATATCATACCCAGTACGAGGATTATGTTCACTATATTGCTAAGGGTTTGTTGATTCGTCCGAGCATGGTCAAGTATCTTGTAAGGGGATTTCTTCATGATGTGGATGGTGTGATTTGTCCGAGTGAGATTGTGCGTGATTTGTTATCTGATTATAAGGTCAAAGTTGAAAAGCGTGTCATTCCTACAGGGATTGAGCTAGCCAAGTTTGAACGTCCTGAAATTGGACCAGAGCACATCAGTGATCTACGAGATAAACTAGGTATTAAGAAAGACGAAAAGATGCTTCTTAGTCTTTCCCGGGTGTCTTACGAAAAGAACATTCAAGCTGTTTTGGCAGCACTTCCAGATGTTCTAAAAGAAGAGCAAAATGTTAAATTAGTCGTTGCTGGAGATGGACCTTATCTGGAAAACCTCAAGGAGCAAGCAGAAGATTTGCAGATTCAGGATTCAGTCATCTTTACAGGTATGATCGCTCCGAGTGAGACAGCCCTTTACTACAAGGCAGCTGATTTCTTCATTTCAGCTTCCACAAGTGAGACTCAGGGCTTAACTTATTTAGAAAGTTTGGCTAGCAAGACACCAATTATAGCTCATGGAAATCCTTATCTAGATAATTTGATTAGCGATAAGATGTTTGGAACTCTTTATTATGAAGAGCGTGACCTATCAGGTGCTATTTTAGAGGCTCTTATTGCTACGCCTGACATGGATGAAAACCTTTTGGCTGATAAATTGTATGAAATTTCAGCTGAGAATTTTGCTAAGAGAGTTCATGAGTTTTATTTGGATGCTATCATCTCAAACAATTTTGAAAAAGAATTAACTCGTGATGAACCGACGACACAACGGATTTTAAAGACAGTATTTTACTTGCCACAGCAGGCAGTTTCAGTTCCAGTCAAAAGTTCTAAACGAATGTTAAAAGCATCCAAGAAACAGTTGAATGACTTGAGAGATTATTGGAATGACTAGGTCTTCGAAGAAAGGAAATGAAGAAATGAAAAAGAAATTTATGAGAAGTAGTCGAGATCAAAAAATCGGTGGAGTATGCGCTGGTTTAGCTAATTATTTTGATATTGATCCGACAATCGTACGTGTGATCTGGGGAGTTCTAGCTTTTTGTTATGGTAGTGGACTGATTGCTTACTTGATCTTGTGGGCAATTGCTCCAGTCTCGGAAGAATATTAAAAATAGGGAATTATAGAAAAGGAGAAAATAATGGCATTTGGTGATAATGGAAAACGTAAAAAAACATTTTTTGAGAAATTGACACTATTCGTCGTTTTGATTATGTTGTTTGTAACCTTAGCAGGTATCTTTGCTACAGCCATCGGTGTATTTAGCAGATTTTAAAATGCTAGATTTTCTAGCAAGTTGTAATAGTTGGTGACTGGGATTTCCCAGCCCTTTTTAGAGTGAGAAAAGAATATGAGTATGTTTTTAGATACAGCTAAGATCAAGGTTAAGGCTGGAAATGGTGGTGATGGGATGGTTGCCTTTCGCCGTGAAAAATATGTCCCTAATGGAGGACCATGGGGTGGTGACGGTGGCCGTGGTGGTAACGTTGTTTTCGTTGTAGACGAAGGTTTACGTACCCTTATGGATTTCCGTTACAATCGTCATTTTAAAGCCCAGTCAGGTGAAAAAGGAATGACCAAAGGAATGCACGGTAGAGGTGCAGAAGACTTGATTGTTCGAGTACCTCAAGGTACAACTGTGCGTGATGCAGAAACTGGAAAAGTTATCACTGACTTGATTGAGCACGGCCAAGAGTTTATCGTTGCTCACGGTGGTCGAGGTGGTCGTGGGAATATCCGCTTTGCAACACCTAAAAATCCTGCTCCAGAGATTTCTGAAAATGGAGAACCTGGTCAGGAGCGTGAGTTACAGTTAGAACTTAAAATCCTTGCGGATGTTGGTTTGGTTGGCTTCCCATCAGTTGGTAAATCAACTCTACTCAGTGTGATTACCTCAGCAAAACCTAAAATTGGTGCCTACCACTTTACAACAATCGTTCCTAATCTTGGTATGGTCCGTACCCAATCAGGTGAGTCCTTTGCAGTGGCAGACCTCCCTGGTTTGATCGAAGGTGCTAGTCAAGGTGTGGGCTTGGGAACTCAGTTCCTTCGCCATATTGAGCGTACTCGCGTTATCCTTCACATCATTGATATGTCAGCCAGTGAAGGACGTGATCCTTACGAAGATTATCTAGCTATTAACAAAGAGTTGGAATCTTATAACCTTCGTCTGATGGAGCGTCCACAAATCATTGTTGCTAATAAGATGGATATGCCAGAAAGCCAAGAAAACCTTGAAGAATTCAAGAAAAAATTGGCGTCTAACTATGATGAGTTCGAGGACTTACCAGCCATCTTCCCAATTTCAGGTTTGACTAAGCAAGGTCTTGCACCTTTACTAGATGCAACAGCCGAACTTCTTGATAAGACCCCAGAATTCCTTCTTTATGACGAGTCAGAAATGGAAGAAGAAGTTTATTATGGCTTTGACGAAGAAGAAAAACCATTTGAAATTAGTCGTGATGACGATGCAACTTGGGTACTTTCTGGTGAAAAACTCATTAAACTCTTTAACATGACTAACTTTGATCGTGATGAGTCTGTCATGAAGTTTGCTCGTCAGTTGCGTGGTATGGGAGTTGATGAAGCTCTCCGTGCCCGTGGTGCTAAGGATGGAGATCTAGTTCGTATCGGTAAATTTGAGTTTGAGTTTGTAGACTAGGAGATAGCTATGGGAGATAAACCGATATCTTTCCGTGATGCTGATGAAAATTTTGTTTCTGCAGCAGACGTCTGGAATGAGAAAAAGTTAGAAGAACTCTTTAATCGCCTCAATCCAAATCGTGCTTTGAGACTAGCAAGAACTAAAAAGCAAGCTGAAAATAACAAATCATAAAATAAACCCGTGATGATTATCATCACGGGCTTTTGTTATCGATCAAAAAATAGAGGTGGTGCAAATTGTTTGAGGCGTTCAAAGCAAGATTGAGCTTGTTCTTTATCCTCGCAGATAACCAAACAGACATCATTGCCACAGATAGTAGCCACAATTTCAGGGAAGTTTAGAGCATCTAAGATGGATCCAAAGGATTGCGCCAAACCTGGATAGGTTTTGATGACAACCTGGTGTTGGACAGGATGCATCATGTAGAGGGCTTCCTCCATATAGACTTCTAGCCGTTTTTCCCACTTTGATGTGGAACCAGTGTTGATTGCATAATAGGAGTGTTCACCTTCACGAATTTTAGAGAGGTTCATTAGATTGATGTCTCGTGAAAGCGTTGCTTGTGTGACATGGACGCCGTTTTCAATCAGTAGTTCTTGTAGTTCAGTCTGGGTATGAATCTTTTGCTTAGTGATTAGGGCTCTGATGAGCTGGTGTCTTTGTTCGGCCTTGTTCATCTACAGTTACCTCCCTTTGAAAAGGTATTTCAAGATTGGACTGTGCGAGATCGACAGTCAAGTTATAGTTTGTATTGTCACGTATAGTAATTTCAAAGTCTGTAGTATAGAGCACCAGACGTAGTGTATCGTCTTTCTGAAGTTTGTAGATAGTTGGTTGCAGTTCAAATTGGAATTCCATCCATTCATTTGGCTTAATCTCTTCAATTTTTAGCAAATCCTGACGGTTCTGAAGGTTGAGATAGCCTTTGGTGATGACGCGCTGAGCATTTGGACTAAATGGTAGCTCACAAAGATTGTCTAACATGTGATAACGGCCATTGTCTAGTGTCCGACCGGATAAGATTCCTGGATATGGTTGAAGGTATTTCTTTTGTCCCAATTCAAGGAGTTGAGCAGAGAGAAGCCCTTTATTGGTACTGGACTTGAGTCGTAGGTTAAGTTTGACACGGCCATTAAGGTGGATATTTTCAGTCACAGGTAGGTCAATCGTAATCTGGTTGACCTTGCCTTGATAGAGTTCATTATTAAAGGTTTGATAGCTCTTTCCAAAACGTTCAAAGTCTGACTCTTCATACTGGTTTTGAATAACCGCTTCATCGCTACCAAGTGGGATAATCTTACTATCAGTTTGATTTCCGAAATCATCTAGTGTCATCCATGTTTGAGGACTGGTATTATCCTGCCAGATCACCGTAGGTAGTTGATATTCAGTTTCTTGACCCAATAATTTCTGCGTCAAAAGAGCATTCATGGATTCACGGAAATCAATAGACTGCCAATTGTTCATATAAACATGGGCACCGTTATGATAAAAGAGATGTTTCTTAATATTTCTTGGAAGAGCATTGAACATTTGATAGACATGAAGTGGTTTTACATTCCAGTCTTGTGAACCGTGTGTAAAGACAACTTCAGCCTTAACTTTTTCAGCATTGAGTAGGTAGTTTCTGTCATGCCAGAATTGGTTATAATCTCCAGTTTTACGGTCTAGATTTTTCTTGAGTTCTTCTATAGATTCTTTATGAGCTTCGTTTCCACGAATATAGTCACCAGCTAAGAGATTACGAGAATAAGTTAATTCATCTAATGAATCGAAGTCCTCCCCTGGATAGCCACCAGGGCTTGTTACTAGACCATTTTCACGATAATAGTTGTACCAAGAAGAAATACCTGCTTCGGCAATGATGACCTCTAAACCATCAACTCCTGTAGTAGCAAGGCCATTAGACATTGTTCCTAGGTAGGATAGACCAGTAGTTGCAACTTTTCCATTTGACCAGTCAGCCTTGACCTGACGTTTACGACTGTGGTCTGTGAAGGCACGACAACGACCATTGAGCCAATCAATGACATTTTTATAGGCTTCAACTTGGCGGTAATCTCCGTTGGTCATTTGACCTTGAGAATCCTTGGTACCAAGACCAGATACGTAGATATTTGCAAATCCTCTTGGAAGGAAGTAGTCATTAAGTGTGTAGCTGCTATTGATATGAGTCAGTCTTTCTTCAGCTTCTGAAACAAGTTCAGCTTCTCCAACAGGTTCAACCAAGTCTAATGTTGGTTTTTCTAGAGAAATTTCATGCGGTTCCTTGACTTCTAGCTCAGCTTCCATTTTGTAAAGAGCTTTATCGCTTGCCTTATCATTGGTTCCTTGATGGTAAGGACTTGCCGTCATAACAGCTGGAATTTTGCCATGATAAGATGGACGGATAATATTTACCTTGATAAGATCTGGCAGTCCATCATTATCAGAATCAATACGACTTTCCACATAAACAACTTCCCGAATAGCATTGTTTGCAGAGAAGGTTGCCAAGCTCTTACCATTGAAGTAGTGGTAGTTATTGTCCTCAGGGATAAGCCCATCACTCACTAGCTGATCGATCAAGGTATTTCCCTTTTTAGTGCGCGTGTTAAGGAGTTGATAGAGATTGTCAATCAAATCTCCGTAGACAATAGGGAATGCCGTTTCTTTATGAAAAGCAAGACCATCTTCAAAGTCTGTCAAGTAACTGAAACCAAGCAACTGAAAGGCAACAGTATAGAAAATTTCTGCAGTTAATTCACGATCAGAATTGAAGAAAGTGAGCAGATCAGTTTCTTTATCAACCGCTAAAGTTGAGAGGGGATAGTCGGTATTTTTATAATTAAAAAAACAAGTTCTGACAAAGACTTCAAACTGTTTCTTAGTTGAAAGCGCAGGGTCGATCTTGAATCCAAGACTGGATAGTTCCTGTAAAGCCTGTTGCTGAGTTACAGGATAGTAACTGAATTGATTAAAACGCATAGATGCCTCCTTTGAAGAATCATTCTGAATTTATTATATCAAAAAAGCCGGGAAAATGATAGAAACAGCTGGACTGAAAAGGCTAAATTGCTATTATTCTACAGTATTTTAACAAGCCCTATCTTGATTTTTTGAGTATCATTAAAGCTTATGCTATACTAGAAATATGTTAGATTTGGAGAAATATGGTGTGACCATGTGGGAAGAGGACAAGATTCTCTCTTTCCGTCAAAAATTATTAGCCTGGTATGACGAAAACAAGCGGGATTTACCTTGGAGACGAAGCAAGAATCCTTACCATATCTGGGTATCTGAAATTATGTTGCAGCAGACTCGAGTTGATACCGTCATTCCCTATTATGAGCGTTTTTTAGATTGGTTTCCGACTGTTGAGAGCTTAGCAAATGCTCCTGAGGATCGCTTATTAAAAGCCTGGGAAGGACTTGGCTATTATTCTCGTGTCCGCAATATGCAAACAGCCGCTCAACAGATTATGAGTGAATTTGAAGGCAAGTTCCCGTCTACTTATGAAGGTATTTCAAGTTTAAAAGGGATTGGTCCTTATACAGCTGGTGCAATTTCTAGTATTGCCTTTAACCTTCCCCAGCCTGCTGTAGACGGCAATGTCATGCGCGTTTTGGCACGTTTATTTGAAGTCAATCATGATATTGGAAATCCTAGCAATCGAAAAATATTTCAAGCAGTGATGGAGGTTATGATAGATCCTGATCGTCCAGGTGATTTCAATCAGGCTTTGATGGATTTAGGTTCAGATATTGAGGCTCCTGTTAATCCAAGACCAGAAGAGAGTCCGGTTAAGGAGTTCAGTGCTGCTTACCAACATGGGACCATGGATCGCTATCCCATTAAGGCTCCAAAGAAAAAGCCGATCCCTATTTATCTAAAGGCTCTTGTAGTGCAAAATAGTCAGGGTCAGTTTCTATTAGAGAAGAATGAGAGTGAAAAACTCTTGGCTGGATTTTGGCATTTTCCCTTGATTGAAGTTGATGAATTCTCAGACCAAACTCAAGACCTGGACCTTTTCAGTCAAGTTGCTGAACCAATTATAGAACTGGGACCTTCTCCACAGGAGAGTTTTGAACAAGACTATGATTTAGAAGTTGATTGGAAAGATCTACGTTTTGAAGAGGTCAAGCATGTTTTTAGCCATCGCAAATGGCATATCCAGATAATTGCAGGACAAGTTACTGAGACACAGGAATATGTTGATAGAGAAGTTCTTTGGTTAAGTCCAGAAGAATTTATCAAATATCCTCTAGCCAAACCCCAGCAAAAGATCTGGCAAGCCTATTTGAAAAGAAGCCACTAGCATCGGTCTTTCGTGTCTTCTTTACATTTTTTTGGTATAATGAGATAAGGAAAAAGGTGACTAAATGAAAAAAATACTTATTGTAGATGATGAAAAACCCATCTCAGATATTATTAAATTCAATATGACCAAGGAGGGTTATGAAGTTGTAACTGCTTTTAATGGTCGTGAAGCACTTGAACAATTTGAAGCCGAGCAACCAGATATTATTATCTTGGATTTGATGCTTCCTGAGATTGATGGACTTGAAGTTGCTAAAACCATTCGTAAGACAAGTAGTGTTCCAATTATCATGCTTTCAGCTAAAGATAGTGAGTTTGATAAGGTTATCGGTCTTGAACTTGGGGCGGATGACTACGTGACTAAGCCCTTTTCAAATCGTGAACTACAAGCACGTGTTAAGGCCTTACTTCGCCGTACGGAGCTAGCTTCTGCCGATAACCAAGAGCCTGAAACGAAACTGCAAAGTCTGCAAATCGGTGACTTGGAGATCCTCCCAGATGCTTATGTCGCTAAGAAATACGGAGAGGAGTTAGAGTTGACTCACCGTGAGTTTGAGCTCTTGTATCACCTAGCGTCACATATTGGTCAAGTGATCACCCGTGAGCACCTCCTTGAAACTGTTTGGGGTTATGACTACTTTGGGGATGTCCGTACAGTAGACGTAACCATTAGACGCTTGCGTGAGAAAATTGAAGATACACCAAGTAGACCAGAATACATCCTAACTCGTCGTGGAGTGGGATATTACATGAGAAATAATGATTGAAGTAATTAAACAAACAATTTTGACGAGTGACTTTATCTTTATCCTCATCCTAATTGGCTTTATTATGCTGGTGACTTTTCTCTTACTGGAAAGTCGTCGCGATAATATTCGCCTTAGACAGCTAAATCAAAAGGTCAAGGATTTGATTGCTGGTGATTATTCTCAGGTTTTGGATATGCAGGGAAGTTCAGAGATTACCAATATCACAAACAATCTTAATGATTTGTCAGAAGTAATCCGTCTGACTCAGGAAAATCTGGAACAAGAGAGTAAGAGGTTGCATAGTATCCTAGCCTATATGACAGACGGAGTACTTGCGACCAATCGTCGTGGCCAGATTACCATGATTAATGATATGGCCAAGAGACAACTAGGCATTGAAAGCGATGATGCTCTTAATCAAAATATCCTAGAGTTGCTCAAAATTGAAGAAGAGTATGAACTAAGAGACCTCATTACCCAAAGTCCTGAGTTGATGATTTATTCGCAGAATCTTAATGGCGAGTATATCAGCTTGCGCGTGCGTTTTGCCTTGATTCGTAGAGAGTCTGGTTTTATCTCTGGTTTAGTAGCTGTTCTACATGATACGACTGAACAAGAGAAGGAAGAACGTGAGAGAAGGCTTTTCGTTTCCAACGTTAGTCATGAGTTGCGTACACCTTTGACAAGTGTAAAATCTTATCTTGAGGCCTTAGACGAAGGAGCCCTGACAGAACCAGTTGCCCCTGATTTTATCAAGGTTTCTCTGGATGAAACCAACCGTATGATGCGGATGGTGACGGACCTCTTGCACCTCTCACGGATTGACAATGAGAGCAGTCACTTGGATGTTGAGTTGATTAACTTTACTGCCTTTATCACTTTTATTCTCAATCGTTTTGATAAGATGAGAAGTCAGGATGAGGAGAAGAAGTACGAGTTGGTGAGAGATTATCCGATTAACTCTGTTTGGATTGAAATTGATACGGATAAGATGACTCAGGTGATTGATAATATCCTAAATAACGCCATCAAATATTCACCAGATGGTGGAAAAATCACTGTAAGCATGAAGACTACAGATGATCAGATGATTTTGTCTATCTCCGACCAAGGTCTAGGAATTCCAAAGCAAGATTTGCCGAAGATTTTTGACCGTTTCTATCGAGTAGACAGAGCAAGAAGTCGTGCCCAAGGTGGAACAGGACTAGGATTGGCTATTGCTAAGGAAATCATCAAGCAACATAAGGGCTTTATTTGGGCCAAGAGTGAATATGGCAAGGGCTCTACTTTTACCATCGTACTTCCATACGATAAAGATGCTGTGAAAGAAGAGATTTGGGAGGATGAACTAGAAGACTAGAATGAGTGATATCGGTTTTAAATACAGTATTTTAGCATCGGGTTCCAGTGGAAATTCATTTTACTTGGAAACACCAAAAAAGAAAATTTTAGTAGATGCGGGACTATCTGGCAAAAAAATTACAAGCCTCTTGAGTGAAATCAATCGTAAACCAGAGGATTTAGACGCTATCTTGATAACGCATGAGCATTCTGACCATATCCACGGTGTGGGCGTCCTGGCTCGTAAGTACGGAATGGATCTTTATGCCAATGAGAAAACTTGGCAGGCTATGGAAAACAGTAAGTATCTCGGTAAGGTTGATTCATCGCAAAAGCATATTTTTGAGATGGGGAAAACTAAAACCTTTGGAGATATCGACATTGAGAGCTTTGGTGTGAGTCATGATGCAGTTGCGCCCCAGTTTTATCGTTTTATGAAGGATGATAAGAGCTTTGTCATGCTGACAGATACAGGCTATGTTAGTGATCGTATGGCTGGCATTGTCGAAAATGCAGATGGCTATCTAATCGAGTCAAATCATGATGTGGAAATCCTGCGAGCAGGATCTTACGCATGGCGACTCAAACAACGCATCCTGTCTGATCTTGGACACCTCTCAAACGAGGATGGAGCAGACGCCATGATTCGTACACTAGGTAATCGTACCAAGAAGATTTACCTAGGCCATTTGTCCAAGGAAAATAATATCAAGGAACTGGCTCACATGACCATGGTCAATCAGTTAGCTCAGGCAGATCTGGGAGTAGGAGTAGACTTTCAAGTTTACGATACTTCACCAGACACCGCAACACCATTGACGGAGATTTAAAAAAAGAAGGCTTGTGCCTTCTTTTTTATAGACTATCTTACAACCCAGCAAATTCCTTGATTTCTTGTGCTGACATTGAGGAGTCACAACGGACTTTGATTTGGCCGTTTGATACATGGACGAATCCTGGTACAGTAGGGATTTCATAGCGAGAGCGGAAGTCTTGTAAAGCTTCCAGTTGGTTTGGTTCTTCGCTATTGATGAAGTAAATGTGAGCTTTGGTTTCAGCTACGACACCAGCCAATGTACCTGCAAATTTACGGCAGTAAGGGCAAGTTTTACGACCAATAAAGAAGGTTGCAGTTTCTTTCTTATCAAGAGCTTCTTGCGCACGCGCAACTGTAGTGACTTCAAGGTCTTTGATATTATCTAAAAATTGTTCCATGAGATTACCTCGCTTTCATTGATATGTCTAGTATGCCATAAAGTTTCTAAAATTGCTCAGTTTTGATACGGAAATAGATGGTGGGACAGAAATCAGTAAACTAAGTCTGATTTTCTAGTCCGATATCCCTGTGTCTTTAAAGATATCGAAATTGAAGTTTTGGTCAAAAGAGTTAAAAGAAGACATAAATTACAGTCAGCTTTTACTTTATCATCAAAAATAAAGGTCAGGAATTTTCCCGACCGTTATATAATTTCTTATTTTACAAAGGCATTGATTTCTGCTTCGATGTTAGCAATCTTAGCTTGTGATTCTTCGTTAGTTTCACCTACAACTGCAATGTAGAACTTGATTTTTGGTTCTGTACCTGAAGGGCGAACGGCAATCCATGAACCGTCAGCAAGTGTGTATTTCAACACATCACTTGGAGGAGTTGTCAAGTTTGTAACAGTACCGTCAGCAGCAGTAGCAGTTTGTGCCTTGAAGTCTTCTACGACAGTGATAGCTGTTGTGTTCCATTCTTTTGGAGCATTGTTGCGGAACTTAGCCATAATAGCTTTGATTTGTTCTGCACCATCAACACCTGAAAGAGTAACAGAGATTGTTTTTTCTGCATAGTAGCCGTACTCTTTGTAGATTTCTTCGATACCGTCAGCAAGTGTCAAACCACGTGAACGGTAGTAGGCAGCAAGTTCAGCAACGACAAGAACGGCTTGGATAGCATCTTTATCACGTACGAATGGTTTAATCAAGTAACCGAAGCTTTCTTCAAATCCCATCATGTAAGTGTGATTGTGTTTTTCTTCGAATTCTTGGATTTTTTCAGCGATGAATTTGAAACCAGTCAAGACGTTGAACATAGTTGCGCCATAGCTTTCAGCAATCTTAGTTACCAAATCAGTTGATACGATAGATTTGCAAAGGGCTGCATTTTCAGGAAGAGTTCCAGCATTTTTGTGGGCTTCCAAGATGTACTTAGCCATGATAGCACCGATTTGGTTACCTGAAAGGTTGAGGTAGCTACCGTCTTTTTGAAGAACTTCAACACCGACACGGTCAGCATCAGGGTCAGTTGCGACAAGCACATCAGCTCCTACTTGACGACCAAGTTCTTCTGCAAGTGCAAAGGCTGCTTGGCTTTCTGGGTTTGGAGATTTAACAGTTGAGAAGTCTGGATCTGGAGTAGCTTGAGCTTCAACAACTTGAACTGAGTCGAATCCTGCTTGTGCAAGAGCACGACGCGCCAACATTTCACCGGTACCGTGAAGAGGAGTGTAGACAATCTTCATGTCCTTGCCAAACTCTTCAATCAAAGCTGGGTTGATGTTCACATCTTTGACTTCTTTGAGGTATTCGGTATCGACTGCTTCGCCAATAACTTCAATCAAACCAGATGCTTTTTCAGCTTCT
Source organism: Streptococcus infantis (assembly GCF_047463615.1). Classification (GTDB taxonomy): domain Bacteria; phylum Bacillota; class Bacilli; order Lactobacillales; family Streptococcaceae; genus Streptococcus; species Streptococcus infantis_X. The sequence continues at coordinate 123,187 of NZ_JASHDO010000001.1, forward strand.
ACATCAGCAACTTCAACTGCAAATGGATTTTCGATAGCACGGATATAAGTTGTCAAAGCATCCGCATCGTGTGGAGGCATTTGTCCACCATCTTCACCATAAACCTTATAACCATTAAATGGAGCAGGGTTGTGGCTGGCAGTAATCATGATACCTGCAAAGCAGTTGAGGTGACGAACAGCAAATGAAAGTTCTGGAGTTGGACGGAGACTTTCAAAAACATAAGATTTAATACCGTGTTTAGCAAGAACTGCTGCAGATTCAAAGGCAAATTCTGGAGAGAAGTGACGGCTATCGTAAGCGATGGCTACACCACGTTCTTTTTCGTTTCCACCTTTTGACTCAATCAAACGAGCCAAACCTTCAGTTGCTTGACGAACAACGTAGATGTTAATGCGGTTAGTACCAGCACCAATCAAGCCACGCATCCCTGCAGTACCAAATTCAAGATTTGTATAGAATGCGTCTTCTTTAGTTTTCTCGTCCATGTTTTCCAAATCATGACGAAGATAGTCTGGAAGTTCTGCGAAATCAACCCATTTTTGGTAATTTTCTTGGTAAGACATAGGAAATCTCCTTTAATATATAATCTAATCGCTTACATTATATCACGATTTGAAGTTTTAGTAAAACGTTAGCATGAGTTTCTGAAAAAGTTATGAAATAGAGCTAAACCACAAGTCTTGAATGGCTTAGAGAAACATGCTATACTAACTGTATGATTATTTTACAAGCTAATAAAATTGAACGTTCTTTTGCAGGAGAGGTTCTTTTTGATAATATAAACCTACAAGTAGATGAAAGAGACCGTATTGCCCTCGTTGGGAAAAATGGTGCTGGAAAGTCTACTTTGCTCAAGATATTGGTTGGAGAAGAGGAGCCAACCACGGGTGAAATCAATAAGAAAAAAGATAATTCCCTCTCATATCTAGCACAGGATAGCCGTTTTGAGTCTGAGAACACCATTTACGATGAAATGCTACATGTATTTGATGACTTGCGTCGTACTGAAAGACAACTTCGCCAGATGGAGTTGGAGATGGGGGAAAAGACTGGAGCAGAACTAGATAAACTCATGTCTGACTATGATCGCCTATCAGAAAATTTTCGTCAGGCTGGAGGATTTACCTATGAAGCCGATATTCGTGCTATCTTAAATGGCTTCAAGTTTGACGAGTCTATGTGGCAGATGAAAATTGCAGAGTTATCTGGTGGTCAAAATACTCGTTTAGCCCTTGCCAAAATGCTTCTTGAAAAACCTAATCTCTTGGTCTTGGATGAGCCGACTAACCACCTAGATATTGAAACCATTGCCTGGCTAGAGAATTACTTGGTAAACTATAGCGGCGCCCTTATTATTGTCAGTCACGACCGTTATTTCCTCGATAAGGTTGCGACCATAACACTCGACTTAACAAAACATTCTTTGGACAGATATGTAGGAAACTACTCGAGCTTTGTGGAGCAGAAGGAGCAGAAGCTCGCAACTGAGGCAAAAAACTACGAAAAACAACAGAAAGAAATTGCTGCCTTAGAAGACTTTGTTAACCGAAATCTTGTTCGAGCATCGACAACCAAACGTGCTCAATCTCGACGCAAGCAACTGGAGAAAATGGAGCGCTTGGGCAAGCCAGATGCTGGTAAAAAGTCAGCTAATATGACCTTCCATTCTGATAGAGTATCTGGTAATGTCGTTTTGACGGTGGAGAATGCTGCCATTGGCTATGATGGTGAAATTTTATCAGAACCCATCAACCTTGATCTTCGTAAGATGAACGCTATTGCCATTGTTGGTCCAAATGGCATTGGTAAGTCAACCTTTATTAAGTCTATTGTGGACCAGATTCCCTTTATCAAGGGTGAAAAGCGCTTTGGTGCTAATGTTGAGGTTGGTTATTATGACCAAACTCAAAGTAAGTTAACACCGAGCAGTACAGTCTTAGACGAACTCTGGAATGATTTTAAATTGACGCCAGAAGTTGAAATCCGTAATCGCCTAGGTGCCTTCCTTTTTTCTGGTGACGATGTTAAAAAATCAGTTGGAATGCTCTCAGGTGGTGAGCGAGCTCGTTTGCTTCTGGCTAAACTGTCCATGGAAAACAACAACTTCTTGATCCTCGATGAGCCGACAAACCACTTAGATATCGATAGCAAGGAAGTCTTGGAAAATGCCCTGATTGACTTTGATGGTACTCTTCTATTTGTCAGCCATGACCGTTATTTCATCAACCGTGTAGCCACTCATGTGCTGGAATTATCTGAGAATGGATCAACACTTTATCTGGGTGATTATGACTATTATGTTGATAAAAAAGCAGAGCTAGCAGCTAGTCAAGCGGAAGAAGCGTCAGCTGTTAACCAAGAAAAAGAAGTTTCTCCAGTTAATGACTACCAAGCCCAAAAGGAAAGTCAAAAAGAACTTCGTAAATTGATGAGACAAATCGAAAGTCTTGAGACAGAAATCGAAGAGCTGGAAACTCAAGCCCAAGCAATCTCTGAACAAATGCATACTACCAATGATGCGGATGAACTCATGCAATTACAAGCGGAACTGGATAAAATTAGCCATCGTCAGGAAGAAGCTATGCTGGAGTGGGAAGAATTGTCGGAGCAGGTGTAAGATGGAAAATCTTGGAAAAGTTTTTCGTGAATTTCGAATCAGTAAAAATTACTCTCTAAAAGAAGCTGCAGGAGAGGCCTGTTCGACCTCCCAATTATCCCGCTTTGAATTGGGGGAGTCGGATCTGGCTGCATCTCGTTTCTTTGAAATATTAGATAATATTCACGTGACGATTGAGAATTTTATGGATAAGACTAGAAATTTTCAACATCATGAGCATGTCGGCTTGATGGCTCAGATTATTCCGCTTTACTACTCAAATGATATTGCAGGTTTTCAAAAACTTCAAGAAGAACAACTTGAAAAAGCTAAGAGTTCAACAAATCCCCTCTATTTTGAGCTGAACTGGATTTTGTTACAAGGTCTGATTTGTCAAAGAGATGCTAGCTTCACTATGAAGCAAGCAGATCTGGATAAGGTGGCGGATTATCTTTTTCAAACAGACGAATGGACCATGTATGAGTTGATTCTCTTTGGCAATCTCTATAGCTTTTATGATGTGGACTATGTTGCTCGCCTTGGTAGAGAAGTGATGGAGCGTGAAGATTTCTACAAAGAAATTGGTCGCCATCGAAAACTGGTCTTGATTTTAGCTCTTAATTGTTACCAGCATTGTTTAGAACATCTTGCTTTTGAAAATGCCAGCTACTTTGAAGCTTATATAGAGAAGATTATAGGTAAGAGCATCAAACTCTATGAGCGTAATGTTTTCCACTTTCTTAAAGGATTTGCTCTTTATCAGAAGGGTCAAAAAGAAGAAGGTTGTAAACAAATGCAGGAAGCCATGCATATTTTTGATGTGCTAGGTCTTCCGGAGCAGGTAGCTTACTATCAGGAACATTATGATAAATTTGTAAAAGATTAATTTCCCAAATACGGGAAAAATAAGAAACTCCTTCAAGTTTTGATACAATAGTTTCAAAATTTGAGAGGAGTTTTTATGAATCGATATGCAGTACAGTTGATTAGTCGTGGAGCTATTAACAAACTAGGAAATATGCTCTATGATTATGGAAATAGTGTTTGGTTGGCATCGATGGGAACGATTGGGCAAACCGTGCTAGGGATTTATCAGATATCTGAACTCGTTACCTCCATTCTAGTCAATCCCTTTGGTGGAGTGATTTCAGACCGTTTTTCGCGTCGTAAGATTTTGATGACAACAGACTTGGTTTGTGGGATTCTCTGTCTGGCCATTTCTTTTATAAGGAACGATAGCTGGATGATTGGAGCTTTGATCTTTGCTAATATTGTCCAGGCCATTGCCTTTGCATTTTCTCGAACTGCCAATAAAGCTATTATCACAGAGGTAGTAGAAAAAGACGAGATTGTGACCTATAACTCTCGCTTGGAGTTAGTTTTACAGGTTGTAGGAGTCAGTTCTCCGGTGTTTTCTTTCCTTGTTTTACAATTTGCTAGTCTCCATCTGACGCTCTTATTAGATGCTTTGACCTTTTTCATGGCCTTTGCCCTAGTCGCTTTACTTCCCAAAGAAGAACCAAAGGTTCAAGAGCAGAAGAGTTTTACAGGGAAAGATATTTTTGCAGATATCAAAGATGGCTTGCACTATATCTGGCATCAAAAAGAAATTTTCTTTCTCTTGGTAGTGGCTTCCAGTGTGAATTTCTTTTTTGCAGCTTTTGAGTTTTTGCTTCCTTTTTCAAATAAACTCTATGGTGTAGAAGGAGCCTATGCAACTATCTTAACCATGGGTGCAATTGGCTCAATCATCGGAGCATTGATTGCAAATAAATTTAAATCCAGTATGAATACACTTTTGTTCTTATTGATCCTCACAGGAGTAGGAGTTTTCATGATGGGACTGCCACTGCCTAATTTTCTCACTTTTTCAGGAAACCTAGTTTGTGAATTATTTATGACGATTTTTAATATTCACTTCTTTACACAAGTACAGACCAAGGTTGACGGAGACTATCTGGGGAGGGTATTGAGTACCATTTTTACACTGGCAATTCTCTTTATGCCGATTGCGAAGGGGTTAATGACCTTTCTACCAAGTGTTCATTTAGGTTCCTTTTTGATTATCGGACTTGGAGTTATTTTTCTTTCTTTAGTATCAATCTTCTATATTCAAAGGCAAGGGTAACACAGAAAAAAAGCAACAGTGCCGTTGCTTTTTTGTTTACATCTATCCACCCTGAGGGAATCGAACCCCCATCTCAAGAACCGGAATCTTACGTGATATCCATTACACTAAGGGTGGAAACTTTAATTATTATATCAAAAAAGAGAGCTGAACTCAAGTTTTTTCTAAACTCAGCAAAAGGAGAAGTAAAAAAGGATTCAGTATGAACCGAATCCTCAAGACGATTATTTTTTCTCAAGAAGAGCTTTGATTTCTTGAAGAACTTCCAACTCAGTTGGACCAGCAGGTGCTTCTTCAACAACCTCTTCTTTTTTAGTAAGGCTTTGAGCTTTTTCCATTGCTTTAATCACAAAGAATAGAACAGTACCAACTACAAGGAAGTTGATAACAGCACTCAAGAATTTACCATATGTAACACCATTCCATGCAAGCTCAGCGATGTTTTGTACTTTCGCAGCTTCCAAGGCTGGGTTCAATAGGAGTGGAGTGATGATATCATTAACAAATGAAGTAACGATAGCACCAAAAGCAGAAGCGATGATCACACCGACAGCAAGGTCTACAACGTTACCGCGGAGCAAAAATTCTTTAAGATCTTTTAACATTTTCTTTTTCCTTTCGTAATTTAACAATCTTAATTATAGTATAATAGTTATTAGAATGCAAGAAGTATGCTTATTGTTTTTTAAAAACAAAAACTTTACTGAAGATGTAATTGAGGACTATGATGGTGACCTGTGCAAAAATAGTCTCAATTGAATTGATAGTATTGAGATCATCACCTACAAATTGACCGATAATATGAGGGTAACTTGTCACAAAAATAAAGGTCAGGAGCAGGTCTAATAGGAAAGTTATGAATCTTGCAGTCGTAAATTTTATCAGACGCTTGAACCAATGTTTTCGTTTCTGTTTAAAAACAATGGTATCATTGGTGAAAAAAGCAAACAGAATTCCAGCTATATTTCCCAGAGCAGTCGCCCATAATTCTTGTTGGAAAAAGTAAAAAATAGTGATACGAACAATGATAGAAACAAGTGTAGTTGCAACTCCAAAAAATAAGTAGGAGAGGATTTCATTGTCGAAAAAATTTTTTATGCATGTTTTCATAAAAATAGTATAGCATAAAGCCTTTAAATGTGCTATACTAATAAAGTTGACTTGTTCAACCCTTGGTGCTTAGCTTCTTTCACCAAGCATATTATACGCGGGTTAATCGCTAAAGGAGAATAATAGATGAAAAAACTTACTGTCCGTGATTTGGCAGATATTGCCATTGTCGCAGCAATTTATGTGGTTTTGACAATCACACCACCCCTTAATGCTATCAGTTACGGTGCTTATCAGTTCCGCATTTCTGAAATGATGAACTTCCTAGCTTTTTATAATCCTAAGTACATTATCGGTGTTACTCTTGGATGTATGGTTGCTAATTTTTTCAGTTTTGGACTCATTGATGTCGCTGTAGGTGGAGGATCAACTCTTGTCTTCCTAAGCTTAGGAGTTTGGTTGTTCAGTAAATATAGTAAAGACTATCTTTTTAATGGATTAATTCGAAAAGATCATTTCTTCTTTTCAATTCTATTTTCAATTTCAATGATCACCATTGCTGCTGAATTGAACATTGTAGCAGAAGCACCATTCTTCTTTACATGGTTCACTACTGGTATCGGAGAATTCGCTTCATTAATTGTTGGTGCAATTATCATTGGTAAAATTGGTCAACGTATTGATTTGACTAGATAAAGATATCTTATCAACCATTCGTAAAAAGGGCTGAACTTTGTTCAGCCTTTTTCTTTGTCTATAAAATAGATGTTCATTAAAAGTGGTATAATAAAGAAAAAAGGGATTATTTTAATATGTATAGTTATCGTATTTCAGTTTTTGAAGTCCTTTGGAAAAATCAGGTCATTAGATTTTTGTTAATTTTTTTAGCACTATTTTATTTCTATCTTTTTTTCCAAAGAGTTAAGACATCCTTAAAAAGTGGTGGGAGTATGTTGGATCCTTTTCATATTGCAAAGGGAAGATTATACATTCACACGATTATTCTTTTTAGAAAAAGGATTGTTCCTCTAGCTGAAATTAGACAGATTGATATTGATTACGTTCGAGGGAGAAGAATGAATGGGGACAGGTATCATCTGTACTTTACAAGGAAAGATGGAAAATCTTTTACTTTTCATTTTGGAAAAAGCAAAAGAAACGAGGAGTTAGTGAAAAATCTTGCCAATGTGGCCAAGAAGTGCCATATTAAAATCTATTATTATTAAGAGTCGATTTCTAAAATTGAATTGTTGTCACTTGTGACAATTGTCAAAGCCAGGAGAGTAGCTAATATGCTTCAACTACAAGTAATAAGAGAAGATAATCAACTAAGAATTTTATTGATGCAAGAATGCGATATTCTCTTTTATGACCAGTTGAAAGAGGTTGAATTTTCTCAGAACAATGAAGTTTATTCTCTTTCGCCCATAGCCTTTGCTAAAGACGGTAGTGGGGGAGAATATGTAATTCTTGAAGATGATAGTATCGGCTTTATAGGAAGTGAAGGCCAAGTTGGTCGGGTAGCCGAAAGCCTTGATGACCTGCTTACCTTCTTACTTCATGCTGGTTCTATCTCAGACTTTTCCTGTCGTTTGCTCTATCAAAACATGCATTTGCTGGCACAATTCTGTAAAGGATTTATCGACAATGCACGAGAAAACTATCAGTCAAAAGGTGAAGATTGGGATAAAGTGAGAACTGGACTTGCACAAGAGTTGGGACTCGAATTTGATCCAGAAAAACTGCAAGAGTTAGCCTTAAAATTTTATCAATCAGCCATAAGAACCCCTCTTTTCACTTGTAAATATGGTCATGCTGAGGATGAATGTGTTTGTGATTCTATTTTGTCCGATATTATCGGCTTGTGGGTTTCAGAGCTGGTTGGAATGAGTAGGGAAGAAATCATGGACTTTGGCAACTAATTCATTTTTAGCATGGATAAGAGTTTCCATGTCTTACTTTAAATAATTCAAAAAAGAAAAAACCTTTATTTCCTCAAAGTTTTTTATGTTATAATAGTAACAGAAAAATTTTTAGGAGTTTATATGAGTTCTTCAGAATTTATTTCAAAGATTGATTATTATTGCCATAAGAAAGAAAGTCTATTTGACCAAAGTAAGTTTAAATATGCCATTCGCTCGATGTTTGCAGGTGCTTTCTTAACCTTTAGTACAGCCGCTGGGGCCATAGGTGCTGATCTACTCAATAGCATCGTTCCAAGTGCTGGTTATTTCCTATTTCCCTTTGTATTTGCATGGGGACTTGCCTATATCGTTTTCTTGAATGCCGAGTTGGTTACCTCAAATATGATGTACTTGACAGCTGGAACATTTTTGAAGAAGATTGATTGGAAAAAAGCCTTTATCATTTTACTCTATTGTGCTTTTTTCAACTTAGTTGGTGCTCTGTTAGCAGGTTGGTGCTTTGCTAATTCATCTGCTTTTTCACACCTGACACACGACAGTTATCTAGCAAAGATTGTTGCTAAGAAGTTAGCACGACCTAGTGATTTGGTCTTGTTGGAGGGGATTTTGGCAAATATGTTTGTAAATATTGCCATTCTATCTTCTATTTTGGTTAAGGATAGCAGTGCTAAGTTGTGGATTATCTTATCAGCTATCTCTATGTTTGTTTTCTTGTCAAACGAGCACATTGCGGCTAACTTTTCATCCTTTAGCATTATTAAATTTAGTATTGTTTCTGATCAAATTGCTAACTTTGATATTCCAAATATCCTACGTCATTGGGGAGTTACCTTTATCGCCAACTTGATTGGTGGAGGATTCTTGATAGGCTTACCATACGCTTTTTTAAATAAAAACGAAGAGACTTACGTTGATTAGACCTGAGTATTTTATATTGGTGTAATAGAAGAAGAGAGAATCATTGCGATTCTCTTTTTGTTTAGAATTTAATGCAGTCATTACTGGTAAAAAAGATAAATCTGATTATTGCTTCAGAAATTTATTATTACATTAATTAATAAAATATATTAAATTGTTTAGTATATAAAACTAAAAGCTAACTAAAATGATATTTATAAAACAAAAAAATAAGTGTATAAAATAAGGATGGAAAGGATTTCTAAAATTAGTAAAAATTTAAAGTTTAGTCTTAGGAAAGCCTTCCCATAATTTCGATTTTATGTTATAATATTCACAAATAAAAGTTTTAGGAGTTTATATGGTTTCTTCAGAATTTATCTCAAAGATTGAATTTGCTTGTCACAAAAAGGAAAGTCTTTACAATCAGCACAAGTTCAAGTACGCTATTCGTTCAATGTTTGCTGGTGCATTCTTAACATTTAGTACAGCAGCTGGTGCAGTTGGAGCTGACTTGATTAATAAGATTGCTCCTGGTAGTGGACGTTTCCTCTTCCCATTTGTTTTCGCTTGGGGATTGGCTTACATTGTCTTCTTGAATGCTGAGTTAGTAACATCTAACATGATGTTCTTGACAGCTGGTAGCTTTTTGAAAAAAATTAGCTGGAGAAAAACAGCTGAAATTCTTCTATACTGTACACTCTTTAATTTGATCGGTGCTCTTATAGCAGGTTGGGGATTCGCTCATTCGGCAGCTTTCGCAAAATTGTCACATGAAAGCTTTATTTCGGGTGTTGTAGAGATGAAGTTAGGGCGTGGTAATGATTTAGTCTTACTTGAAGCAATTTTGGCTAATGTCTTTGTAAATATCGCGATTCTTTCATTCGTTTTAGTTAAGGATGGTGGAGCAAAACTTTGGTTGGTTCTTTCAGCGATTTATATGTTTGTATTCTTAACAAACGAGCACATCGCCGCAAACTTTGCATCATTTGCTATTGTGAAATTCAGTGTTGCTGCTGATTCAATCGCAAACTTTGGTATTGGAAATATTCTTCGTCACTGGGGTGTAACTTTCATCGGTAACTTTATCGGTGGTGGTCTACTCATGGGATTACCATACGCCTTCTTAAATAAAAACGAAGATACATATGTAGATTAAAAGTTGGATTCATTCCAACTTTTTCTTTTTGTTTATCCATGCTATAATGAAAGTAGAATAGATAAATTTAGAGGAATAACATGAACGAGATTAAATGTCCAAATTGTGGCGAAGTATTTACAGTCAATGAAAGCCAATATGCAGAACTGCTTTCTCAAGTTCGCACTGCAGAGTTTGATAAGGAATTGCATGAACGAATCAAACAAGAATTGAGATTGGTGGAACAAAAAGCCTTAAATGAACAACAGGCAAAACTGGCTCAAAAAGACCAAGAAATTGCCCAGCTTCAAAGTCAAATTAACAACTTTGATACAGAAAAAGAATTGGCGAAGAAAGAAGTGGAGCAAAGTGCAAGTCAAAGCTTGCTAGAGAAAGAAAAAGAAGTCCAAGCTCTCGAAAATCAATTGGCTACCTTGCGCTTAGAGCATGAAAATCAACTACAAAAAACACTGTCTGATCTAGAGAAAGAACGTGATCAGGTCAAAAACCAACTCCTTTTACAAGAAAAAGAAAATGAGTTGTCTCTAGCCTCTGTAAAACAAAATTATGAAGCCCAGCTAAAGGCAGCCAGTGAGCAGGTTGAATTCTACAAGAATTTCAAGGCACAACAATCAACCAAGGCAATCGGTGAAAGTTTGGAACACTATGCGGAGAGTGAATTCAACAAGGTTCGTAGCTTTGCCTTTCCCAATGCCTACTTCGAAAAGGACAATAAGGTTTCTGCGCGTGGTTCTAAAGGGGACTTTATCTTCCGTGATTTTGATGAAAATGGACTAGAATTCATTTCCATCATGTTTGAGATGAAAAATGAAGCTGATGGTACTGAGAAGAAACATAAGAATGCAGACTTTTACAAGGAATTAGACAAAGACCGCCGTGAGAAAGACTGTGAGTATGCTGTTTTGGTAAGTATGCTTGAAGCAGAAAACGACTACTTTAATACAGGAATTGTTGACGTTAGCCATGAATATGAGAAGATGTATGTCATTCGTCCCCAGTTCTTTATTCAACTAATTGGACTCTTACGTAATGCTGCCCTTAATTCCCTTAAATATAAGCAGGAACTCGCTTTTATCAGGGAACAAAATATAGATATCACTCGTTTTGAGGAAGACTTGGACGCTTTCAAGGTAGCTTTTGCAAAGAATTATAACTCAGCTTCTGTCAACTTTGGCAAAGCCATCGACGAAATCGACAAGGCTATTAAGCGAATGGAAGAGGTGAAGAAATTCCTAACAACATCAGAAAACCAACTCCGCCTTGCTAACAACAAATTGGATGATGTTTCCGTTAAAAAATTGACACGCAAAAATCCAACAATGAAGGCTAAGTTTGAAGCACTGAAGGGGGAATAGAAAGCAAAACATGAACGGTATTATTAACTTAAAAAAAGAGGCGGGGATGACCTCGCATGATGCAGTTTTCAAGCTGCGTAGGATTTTGGGAACCAAGAAGATTGGTCACGGTGGGACGCTAGATCCTGATGTTGTGGGCGTTTTACCCATTGCTGTAGGGAAGGCGACTCGCATGGTTGAGTTTATGCAGGATGAGGGCAAGGTCTATGAGGGTGAAATCACCCTAGGTTATTCAACAACGACTGAGGATGCTAGTGGTCAGGTAGTTGCAGAGACACCAGTCTTGCCACCCTTAGATGAAAAGATTGTTGATCAAGCGATTGCCAGTCTGACAGGTCCTATCACTCAGATTCCACCTATGTACTCGGCTGTCAAGGTTAATGGCCGTAAACTCTATGAGTATGCGCGTGCTGGTCAGGAAGTAGAGCGTCCAGAGCGTCAGGTGACGATATATAGTTTCGAAAGAACGAGTCCCATTTCCTATGTGGAGAATCTTGCTCGATTTAGCTTCCGTGTAAAATGTAGCAAAGGGACTTATATCCGTACCTTGTCAGTCGACTTGGGAGAAAAACTTGGCTATGCAGCTCATATGTCTCATTTAACACGAACAAGTGCAGCTGGGTTACAGTTAGATGATGCTTTGACCTTGAGTGAAATTGAGGAAAAAGTACAAGCTGGTGAATTAGACTTTCTTCATCCCTTGGAGATTGGGACAGGTGACTTGGTCAAGGTATATTTGACTTCAGAGCAGGCAGAAGAAGTGCGTTTTGGTCGCTTTATTGAATTGGAACAAATCGAGAAGGAATTGGCTGGTTTTGAAGGTGAAAAATTACTAGCCATTTTAGAGAAACGTGATCAACTCTATAAGCCTAGAAAGGTTTTCAATTGATTAGGACTGGTGGTAAAATCGCAAACTGATTTTTAGTTTTAAAAAATGCTAAAAGACAGTTCAGTTTAGACCCGAAAAAGTTATGAAAAAGGGTTGAAAACACGGTGATATTTGACAGTTTTGCTTGCTTATGATAATATTTAAATAAAGAAAAGCTAGAAAACTTTCAGAGGATATTATGAGTATTGAGATGACTGTAAGTGAGATTGCTGAGGTCTTGGGCTTGTCCCGCCAAGCAATCAATAACCGTGTCAAGGAATTACCTGAAGAAGATACGACTAAAAATGATAAAGGAGTCACTGTGGTAACTCGCAGTGGCTTGATTAAGCTTGAAGAAATCTACAAAAAAACCATTTTTGAAGATGAACCTGTTAGTGATGATGTGAAGCAACGTGAGTTAATGGAGATTCTTGTTGATGAAAAGAATGCAGAAATCATCCGTCTTTATGAGCAATTAAAGGCCAAAGACAAACAGTTGGCTGAAAAAGATGAACAGATGCGTGTCAAAGACCGTCAAATCGCAGAAAAAGATAAGCAATTGGATCAACAACAACAGTTAACCCTACAAGCCATGAAGGATCAAGAAAACCTTCAGTTGGAGTTGGATCAGGCTAAGCAAGAAGTACAAGCAACGAAGAAAGGCTTCTTTGCTCGCTTATTTGGAGGATAAGAAAAAACTGCTTGGTTTCTAGGTATAACCAAGTAGTTTCTTTTTCAAATACAGTAAGGAATGGATAAGATGGAAAAATTAAGAGATTACATTTCATTTGATTTGGAATTTAATAAACACCAAGATAAAACTCACTTGATTCAGGTATCTGCAGTCCGTTTTAAAGATGGTGAAGAAGTAGGAGCATTTGACTCATATGTTCATACGGATGTACCATTGAAAAGTTTTATAAACGGTTTAACGGGTATCACATCTGAAACCTTGAAGGATGCTCCGAAGGTGGAAGATGTTCTCAAAAATTTTCAAGCCTTTATTGGTCAATTACCTATCGTTGGCTATAATGCAGCTAAGAGTGATTTGCCGATTCTATTGGAACATGGTTTGGATTATAGTAGCCAATATCAAGTGGACCTCTATGATGAAGCTTTTAAGCGACGTAGTTCGGATCTTCACGGGATTGCAAATCTCAAGTTACAAACTGTTGCAAATTTTCTAGGATTTAAGGGACAATCTCATAACAGTTTAGAGGATGCTCGTATGACTGCGCGTGTTTATGAAGCTTTTTTAGAATCTGATGAAAGTAAAATCTTACTGGACGTCAAGAGTAGTCTTAACTCTAATCCTTTTGGTGGTTTAGATTTATCACAGCTGTTTGATTAGGAGGTTTTATGAGACCTGAAAAGCCTAAAAAATTGGGTTTTAAAAAGATTTACCTCAATCTTGATAAAATCCTCTTTCTATTTTTTCTAATCTTTATGTTGGTCGACTATATTTGGCTACCTTTGAATTCATTGATAGCGGGTTTTTTGCTAAGTCAGACGGGCTATTTGTTTATTTCTTACAATAACATTTTTGCCATTATCAAAAATGCTCCTATAGTTAGTATTGGCTTCTTAATCTTAATCATTCTTAACCTTTTAGTTGCTTATTTTCAACTCAGTCTTCTCTTTATAGGAGCACGTCATCTTCTTTATCATGAGAAAAGAACACTGATAGAATACAGTCGTAAGGTCTTTCGTGAGAGTCTTGTCTTTATGAAAGGTCTGACAATTACAAAAGCCTTATTTATCTTCTTCTATGTTGCCATGCTTTTTCCTTTCATCAGGAAGTTTTTAAAGATTTATTATTTTAATAAAATCGTAATCCCAGAGTTTGTTCAGACCTATATGGAAGATAAGTACTGGATGTGGTGGCTAGGTATTATCATCTTGTCAATCCTCTTCCTCTACGTTTCTGTTAAGTTGGTATTTGTTCTTCCAAAAATCTTGTATGACAAGATGACAGTCAAGGAAGCTGTGCTCTATAGTCTTGAAAGAACTAGAAATCAATTCTGGTTTTACGCTTGGCATCTCTTTCTCATTGTTGTCAAAACAAATCTTTTCTTTTACTTGCTTCTAATCCCACTATTGATTGTCCAGTTTTTAGTGGATGGTCTAACACAAAGAGAATCCTTGATTCTTGCTATTTCAAACTATATCTTGATTAAAAATATCCACTATATGGCCCTGACTTACTTCTTGGTTAAGTTCACTTCATTTTTAACAGGTGAGGAATTGGATATTATACCGAGACGAAAAAAAGACCATCTCATGAGATGGGGAGTTATGGGATGTGCGAGTGTCATCTTTGCTATTGAAGGCTATGTCTATTTAGAAGCACCTGTTGCAAATCCTCCGCGCGTGATATCCCACCGTGGTGTTTCCAATGCTAATGGCGTGCAAAATACTGTAGAATCCCTAGAAAAGACAGCTCAATTAAAACCAGACTTTGTTGAAATGGATGTTCAGGAAACCAAAGATGGTCAGTTTGTCATGATGCACGATGCAAATCTGAGAAGTCTAGCAGGATTAAATGTGACCCCTCAAGACCTAACTTTAGAAGAGTTGAAGCAGATAGATATTTCTGAAAATGGCTATCAAACTAAGATATCAAGCTTTGATGATTATATAAACCGTGCCAACCAACTAAATCAAAAACTACTCATTGAGATTAAAACTAGTAAAAATGATAGTGCTCAAATGATGGATCATTTTCTGGAACGTTATGGGGCGAAAATCAAAGTTTATGGTCATCAGATGCAATCTCTAGATTACCATGTTATTGAAAAGGTAACCCAGTATGATAAGGAGATTCCAGTCTATTTCATCCTACCCTACAATTCCGTTTTCCCAAGAACAAATGCAAGTGGCTATACTATGGAATATTCTACCTTGGACGAATACTTTGTGACCAAGCTCTGGAATACAGAGCAGAAGCTCTATGTTTGGACGATTAACGGTTCGGAATCCTTTAACAAGTCGCTTCATCTAGGAGTAGATGGTATGATTACGGATAATTTGGAAATGGTACAAGAAGAACTTGAAACTGCTCAGGAAGATCCAGAATACGCAGATTTACTTTTAAAGAAGGCAACGGAATTCTTTACTTTTTAGATAAGACAAAAGAGGCTGAATTCAGCCTCTTTTTATGCTATTAGAATGGTAATTTTCCTGCAAAAGCACCGAGTTTCTTTTTGGTTGTCTCATCGATTTGTTCAAGAGCTGCATTCACTGCCTGAACAGTCATGTCAGAAAGAGTTTCGATATCTTCAGGGTCAACAACCGCAGGATTGAAATCAATTTTTGTGACCTTCTTATCTCCAGTCAATGTCGCAGTTACAAGGTTTTGGGCAGATGTTCCAACAAATTCTGTAGCAGCAAGTTCAGCCTGACTTTGCTCCATTTGTTTTTGAAGTTTTTGAGCTTGACGCATCATGTTTTGCATATTCATCATAAGATTTAAGATTTCCTTTAACAATTTTTTTCTCCTTATTTTAACAATTTTAACTAGAAAAGTCTATTCTAATTTTAAATAGCCAAACATTAAATTTTCTGACAATTTATTGAATAATTAGAAAAACTATGATATAATGATTTTAAAAAATGGGATTCCCATGATTTAATAGGAGTAATTAATGAAAAAACTTGGTTTTATCCTTTTATCTTCGGCTTTGTTGTTATCAGCTTGTGCAGTTCGTTTTGAACAATCGTCAACTACAAGTGATTCTTCTCAGGTCGCAAAATTGTCAGAAGATAATCAAAAACTTTTGGATAAGGCAACTAGTGACTACAAAGCATTTGTGGAAGAACAGATTGATAAACTTTTAACGGATACAGAAGGTTTTGTTCAACTATTGAAGGATGGTAAGTTAGAAGAAGCTAAAAAGGCATACCCTTTAATCCGTATGTCTTATGAACGTTCAGAGCCGATTGCAGAGAGCTTCGGAGAATCTGATGTGAAGATTGATTTTCGATTAGCAGACTACTTAGATGAAAATAAGACCGAAGAAGGTTGGTCTGGTTTCCACCGTATTGAGCGCATTCTTTGGGAGGAAAACACAACCAAAGGAACTGAGGTTTTTGGTGACCAACTGGTAAATGACATCAAGGAATTAAAGGCTAAGATTGCGACTGTAGATGTTGATTACAAGATTATGCTAACTGGCGCTGTTGACCTTCTTAATGAAGTAGCGACAAGTAAGATTACTGGTGAAGAGGAGATTTATTCTCATACAGATTTGTATGATTTCCGTGCCAATATCCAAGGTGCTGAAAAGATTTTCCAACTCTTTAAACCCTTGCTTGAAAAATCAGATGCAGCTCTGGTTAAAGAGTTAGAAGAAGATTTCAAATCTGTCAATAGTTTGTTAGACAAACACATGACGGACAAGGAACACTATAAGCTCTATACAGACTTAACGAAAGAGGATACCAAGGAATTGTCTGAAGCAGTCACAAAACTTGGTGAACCATTATCACAAATGGGTAAATTTCTTGGTGGAGAATAAGTAATATGACAAACAAAGGCGAAAAATTTTTTGAACAAAAAATGGACCGTCGAGAATTTCTAAAAAAAGCAGGTATCGGAGGGGCTGGTCTCGCACTTGGACTCTCTGGTGCTTCTGCTTTTTTCTCACCTAAGCTTGATGGTCAGGAGAAAATCTCGTACGGGGATGAAAAAATAGCCTTCTATGGTAAACACCAAGCTGGCATTACAACTGTCATGCAGAAAAACATTTATTTTGTGGTTTTAGATTTGCATACAACTGACAAAGAGAAAATCATCCAGTTATTTAAGGATTGGACGGATTATAGTGCCAAACTTGTAGAAGGAGAATTGGTTAAAAAAGATGGTAACAATAGCCTCTTGCCTCCAAGTGATACTGGAGAAACAGTTGGGCTTAATCCTCATCGTTTGACCCTGACCTTTGGAATTTCGGCTAGTTTCCTAGAAAAGATGAAACTAGAGAACAAACGTCCCAAACTTTTCAGAGATTTACCTCCATTTCCCAAGGAACAGTTACGAGAAAAGTACACGGGTGGAGATATAGTTATCCAAGCTTGTGCTGATGATGAGCAAGTTGCCTTTCATGCTATTCGTAACCTTATTCGCAAGGGTAGAAATGCCGTTACTCTCCGTTGGAGTCAATCAGGGTTTGCAGCTATCGGTAATCGTATGGAAACTCCTCGGAATCTCTTTGGTTTTAAAGACGGGACTGCTAATGTTACCACTGAGAAAGAATTTGATCAGGTTGTTTGGGCTGACAGTAAGGATTGGATGGAAAATGGTTCCTACATGGCCGTTCGTCGCATCCAGATGTTCCTTGATACTTGGGACCGAACCAATCTGGAGGAGCAAGAAAATACCTTTGGGCGCTATAAGGAAAGTGGAGCTCCTTTTGGTAAGAAAAACGAATTTGATGAGGTGGACTTGAGTCTTCTTCCTGACGATTCTCATGTACGTTTAGCTAAAGAAGTGGATAAGCCTCTCTTGCGTCGCTCTTATTCTTATTCTGATGGAATTGATGAAAAGACAGGTCAGTTTGATACTGGTTTGCTCTTTATCTCTTTCCAAAAGGACCCAGATAGCTTTGTTAAAGTGCAGACCAATCTGGGTGCTACGGATAAAATGAACGAATATGTTACCCATATAGGTAGTGGTCTTTTTGCTTGCTTTGGTGGAGTGGAGAAGGGAGGTTACATTGGGCAGAAATTATTTGAATCCTAAAAGTCTTATCCTCATTTTTGCCTGCTTCTTCCTGCTAGTTTTCCCGGTAGGTGCTAAAGAAAATTTGAGTCCCTACTTTGTGAAAATAACTGATGCAACTAAAGCTGTTAAAGAAGGCAAACAAGATCAGGCAAGAAAACTAATTGATGAAATGACCAAAGACTTCGAGAAAGTCGATAATTCTGACTCCGAAGCAGGACGTAAAGTTCAAGAAAAGTTAGCCTTAACTGGTGATATTACTGAAGACCAGCTTACTCAGATTTCTTTAGCCCTTTTGACATTTGAGAAAGAGCAAAATCCAGTCGACCTTGATGCAGAAAAAGAGAAACTTGTTTTACGATTAGAACCTCGTTTTCAAGCCTTAGACAAGGCAATCGCTTCTCAAGATCTGGAAGCAGTAAGAGAAGCCTATAAAAAAATGAATTCAACCTGGACCATCAATGAAGCAGTGGTTCGCGACCATAGTACAGCTCATTATGGGCAAGTGGAAACAGCAATTTCCTTCCTGCGTAGTAGCATTGAGACTGAACCAACGAACTTTGATAGTATTCAGGCATCGTTTGATGATTTGAAAAAAGCCATTTCTAACTTTGTTGAAGGTACAGAAATAGCGACTACATCTTCGAATCTGACCCTGAAGGATGGGATAGAACTTTTAAAGAAGGCTTTGACCCAATTTCAAGCTGGTCAAGATAGTGATGCAGCTGCGACGATGAAGGAGTTTATTACTATTTGGCCCACCATCGAGGGTTCTGTAAGTACAACCAATCCTTCGCTTTATACCAAGGTTGAAAGTGAAAGTCCTGTCATCATGGTTAAGGGAAAGGAAAGTGAATATCAAGAAAAGCTTTCTAGCTTGATTGCAGAGCTATCTCAAATTGATACTAGCGCTTCCTATAATGCATTTGACGCCATGCTCATCTTGCTCCGAGAAGGTGTAGAAGCACTCTTGATTGTCATGGCGCTTGTGACAACTTTGAAAGCTGCCAAGATGAGACAGGGCCTCAAGTGGGTCTATGGTGGTGCATTTGCTGGTATAGTGGCCAGTCTTTTGATTGCCTATATCCTACAGATTGCCTTTCCAGCAGTTGCCTCAGGAACCAACCGTGAAATCATCGAAGGAGCAGTCGGGATTTTTGCGGTTATCATGATGATTCTAATCGGTATTTGGCTTCATAGCAAATCTTCTGTTAAAAAATGGAATGCTTTTATGGATTCGCAGATGCAAACTGTCACGAAAACAGGATCGTTCCTTTCTATGTTTGCTCTGAGTTTTCTAGCCGTATTCCGTGAAGGTGCTGAGACGATTTTATTCTATGTGGGGATTCTGCCAAGGATTTCTAGTTTTGACTTTGTCTTAGGAATTTCTCTAGCCCTCTTAGTCTTAGTCTTGATTGCCTTTGTGATGAACAAGGCTAGTCAATTTTTCCTACCTCACAAGGTTTTCTTTATTCTGACTTGGATGATTTATGCTTTAGCCTTTAAGATGACGGGAGTCAGCATTCATGCCTTGCAGTTGACAAATATGATACCGAATCATCTGATTGCAGGAATACCAACTATTGATATATTTGGAATTTACCCTAGTTGGGAAGGGTTAGCAGGTCAGACTTTTTTTATCCTCGTAGTTTTTCTAATTACCATTAGACAGGGTGAAAAGTAATGGATCAAAAGGAATTGACAATTATTGAACATTTGGTAGAATTTAGAAAGAGATTGCTAGCAGTAGTTGTTTGCTTCTTTCTAGTATTCTGCGTTTCACTATTATTTGCCGATCAGGTTTATCAATTTATCACACAAGGCTTTAATCAGAAGTTAATCGTCTTAGGACCGAATGATATTTTATGGATTTATCTTCGTTTGGCAAGTTTGATGGCCTTTAGCCTTACTTTGCCCTTTACCGTCTATCAAGTCTGGAGTTTTGTTCGACCAGCCCTTAAAACTGAAGAAGCAGGGGCGATTTTTGCTTATATACCTGCAACATTTCTTTGTTTTATCTTGGGATTAGCCTTTGGCTTTTATTTTGTCACACCAGCTATACTTCAGGTCTTACTAGGATTAGGTGAAAACTTATTTGAAACGCAACTGACAGCGCAAAATTATCTAGCTTTTGTCTTTCAAACAACTGTACCACTAGCGTTTATCTTTGAATTGCCAGTTATCATTGCTTTTTTTACCTCAATTGGTTTGATTGGACCTGGCCTACTCATTTCTTATAGACGTTATGCTTACTTCATTTTATTGGTATTGGCAGTTATATTGACGCCGGCCGATTTTATTAGCGATTTAGCGATGACTGTTCCCCTAATCCTTTTGTATGAGGCTAGTATCGCTATTAGTAAATGGATAATTAAGAGAAAAAGGAAAGGAGAAAAAAATGGGAATCTTACGTGATATTGGTGCACCAGGCTTGATAGTCATTGTTCTTGGAGCATTGTTGATTTTTGGACCAAAACGCTTACCAGAGCTAGGCGAATCAGTAGGAAAGATGCTTGCCGAGTTTAAGAAAGCCGTTAAGGGCATCGGCGAGCAAGAAGAAAAATAAACCGAATCTTGTTGAATAGGGTTGAGAATTGTTAGAAGGGATTTTCTCTGGCAAATATTCTCAACTCTTTTTATTTGGTTTAAGGTTTCTTTAAGGTTTGTATTATATTCTAAAGAACTCTATATTAACCGAACGTTAAACAGATAATATAGAAAATAACCTAAATTTATTTCTTAATTTGTTATGAAATGTTCAGCTTTAGGTACTATTGTTCGCTTTTTGGTCGAAATAGTGAGTTGGTTCGACTAAATGGTGCTCTATCTTTTCTTCATGATAAAGATAGATTGTGATATAATAGATGGTAATGAGTTTTTTAGAATAAAAAAAGGAGAAAATATATGATCTATGCAGGAATTTTAGCGGGTGGCACCGGCACACGCATGGGGATCAGTAATTTGCCAAAACAATTTCTAGAGTTGGGAGATCGCCCAATCTTAATTCACACTATTGAGAAATTTGTTTTAGAACCAAGTATTGAAAAGATTGTAGTTGGAGTTCACGGAGACTGGGTGACACACGCAGAAGATTTAGTTGAAAAATTCCTTCCACTCCATAAAAATCGTATCATTATCACCAAAGGTGGTGCAGATCGAAATTCTAGTATTGAAAAGATTATTGAGGCCATTGATGCTTACCGTCCATTGACAGAAGATGATATTGTGGTCACTCATGACTCCGTTCGTCCTTTTATCACTCTTCGAATGATTCAAGACAATATTGAACTTGCTAAAAACCATGATGCTGTTGATACGGTGGTTGAAGCAGTCGATACCATTGTAGAGAGTACAAACGGACAATTCATCACAGATATTCCAAACCGTGCCCATCTCTATCAAGGACAAACTCCACAAACCTTCCGTTGCAAGGATTTTATCAATTTGTATGGTTCTCTCTCAGTAGAAGAAAAAGAAATTTTAACAGATGCATGTAAAATCTTTGTCATTAAGGGGAAAGATGTAGCCTTGGCTAAGGGTGAATACTCAAATCTTAAAATCACAACAGTTACAGACTTGAAGATTGCTAAAAGCATGATTGAGAAAGACTAGAGACATGATTAATCAAATTTATCAACTGACAAAGCCAAAGTTTATCAATATCAAATATCAAGAAGAGGAAATTGGCCAAGAGAATCATATCCTCATTCGACCAAATTATATGGCGGTTTGTCACGCGGATCAACGTTACTATCAAGGGAAACGTGATCCAAAAATCTTATCAAAGAAACTTCCAATGGCTATGATTCATGAGTCTTGTGGTACAGTCATTTCTGATCCAACTGGGACTTATCAAGTTGGTCAGAAGGTTGTCATGATTCCAAATCAACCACCTATGCAAAGTGATGAGGAATTCTACGAAAATTATATGACTGGAACATATTTCTTATCAAGTGGCTACGATGGATTCATGCGAGAATTTGTTTCTTTGCCTAAGGATCGTGTAGTGTCTTATGAAGATATCGAAGATACAGTTGCTGCCATTACAGAGTTTGTCAGTGTGGGCATGCACGCCATGAATCGTTTCTTGACAGTTTCACATAGCAGACGTCAGCGTATTGCAGTTATTGGGGATGGCAGTTTAGCCTTTGTCATGGCTAATATTATCAACTATACCTTGCCTGAAGCAGAGATTATCGTCATTGGTCGTCACTGGGAGAAATTAGAACTCTTCTCTTTTGCTAAAGAGCTCTACATTACTGATAATATCCCAGAGGACCTTAGTTTTGACCATGGTTTCGAATGCTGTGGTGGTGATGGATGTGGACCTGCTATTAATGATCTCATTCGCTACATTAAACCTCAAGGAACTATTCTTTTAATGGGAGTTAGTGAGTACAAGGTAAATATCAATACTCGTGATTCATTGGAAAAAGGTTTGCTACTGGTTGGTTCTTCGCGTTCTGGGAGAGTTGACTTTGAAAAAGCCATTCAAATGATGGAGATTAAGAAGTTTGCCAATCGTTTGAAGAATATCATTTATCTGGAAGAACCAGTAAGAGAGATTAAAGATATTCATCGAGTTTTTGCAACAGACCTTAATACTGCCTTCAAGACAGTATTTAAGTGGGAAGTCTAATGGAGGCTAATCGTGGAAAAAATCATCAAAGAAAAAATTTCTTCTTTACTATCTGAAGAAGAGGAAGTCCTCAGCGTTGAACAACTGGGAGGCATGACCAACCAAAACTATTTGGTTAAAACATCTTCAAACCAGTACATCGTTAAGTTTTTCGGTAAAGGTACGGATAAATTAATCGACCGCCAGAATGAAAAGTTCAATCTTGAATTATTGAAAGATTTGAAATTAGATGTAGAAAATTATCTTTTTGATATTGAAGCTGGTATCAAAGTCAATCAGTACATTGAAAATGCTGAAACGCTTGATTCAACTATCATTAAAACCAAATTTGGAAAAATTGCGCCAATTCTGCAAACGATTCATGCTTCTGGTAAAGAATTAAAGGGAGAATTTGCGCCTTTTGAGGAAATCAAAAAATATGAATCTCTGATTCAAGATGAAATCTCTTATCCAAATTATGAAGCTGTAAGAAAATCAGTATTTTCTCTGAAAGAAGAGCTTGAACAAATCGGAATTGAGAAGAAATCATGTCATATTGATTTGGTTCCTGAAAACTTCATAGAAGGACCAGATGGTCACCTTTATCTGATTGATTGGGAATATTCTTCCATGAATGATCCTATGTGGGATCTTGCGGCTCTCTTTTTAGAGTCTGAATTTACTACAGACGAAGAAGCTTCCTTCTTGTCATATTATGAAAGCGAACAGACACTAGTTTCTCGGGAAAAAATTCGTATCTACAAAATCTTGCAAGACATTATTTGGAGCCTATGGACCATTTACAAAGAGGAAAATGGTGCAGATTTTGGAGATTATGGAATCACTCGTTATAATAGAGCTGTAAAAGAATTGCAGTCTCAGGGAGGTATTGATGAAGACTAAAAATGGAGTTTCCTTTGGACTTATATCAGGTATTTTTTGGGGATTAGGGCTAACCATTAGTGCTTATATCTTTTCAATCTTTACAGAGCTTTCGCCTTTTGTAGTAGCAGCAGCACACGATTTTCTGAGTATTTTTATCTTGCTAGGATATCTTGTATTTAAAGAAGGTAAAGTACGTTTTTCAATCTTCTTGAACATTCGAAATGTAAGTGTCATTATTGGAGCACTTTTAGCTGGGCCGATTGGGATGCAAGCCAATCTCTATGCGGTCAAATATATCGGTAGTTCATTAGCATCCTCAGTTTCAGCTATTTATCCTGCAGTATCTGTCATTCTCGCTTTCTTTTTCTTAAAGCATAAGGTTTCTAAGAATACAGTATTTGGAATTTTGTTAATCATTGCAGGTATTATTGCTCAGACTTACAAGGTTGAACAAGTGAATTCCTTCTATATCGGAATACTCTGTGCCTTGATTTGTGCGCTTGCTTGGGGAAGTGAAAGTGTTCTGAGCTCATTTGCTATGGAAAGTGATCTCAGTGAGCTAGAAGCCCTTTTGATACGACAAGTCACATCTTTCTTGTCCTATCTTGTCATCGTTCTCTTCTCACATCATTCATTTGCGGAAGTGGCAAATGGTCAATTGTTAGGTCTTTTGATTATCTTTGCAGCATGTAATATGATTTCTTATCTAGCCTATTATATGGCTATTAATCGATTGCAGCCGGCAAAAGCTACTGGTCTAAATGTGAGTTATGTAGTATGGACTGTTTTGTTTGCAGCGATTTTCTTGGGTTCGCCCCTTAATTTGCTGACCATCATTACTTCCCTTATCGTAATGGCTGGTGTTTATATTATTATTAAAGAATAAAGGAGAAAACGCGTGAAAGCGATTATTTTAGCAGCCGGATTGGGAACTCGTTTGAGACCCATGACAGAAAATACTCCCAAAGCCTTGGTCAAGGTTAATGAAAAACCTTTAGTTGAATATCAAATCGAATTTTTGAAAGAACGTGGAATTGATGACATTATCATCGTTGTCGGTTATTTAAAAGAACAATTCGACTATCTCAAAGAGAAATACGGTGTTCGTTTGGTCTTTAATGATAAGTATGCTGATTACAACAACTTTTACTCTCTTTACTTAGTAAAAGAAGAGTTGGCTAACAGCTATGTCATCGATGCGGATAACTATCTTTTCAAGAATATGTTCCGCAATGATATCGAACGTTCAACTTATTTCAGTGTTTATCGTGAAGACTGTGATAATGAGTGGTTCCTAGTTTACGGAGATGATTACAAAGTTCAAGATATTATTGTCGATAGCAAAAATGGACGCATCTTGAGTGGGGTATCGTTCTGGGATGCTCCAACAGCTGAAAAGATTGTTGGATTTATCGATGAGGCTTATGCAAGCGGTGAATTTGTAGATCTCTACTGGGACAACATGGTTAAAGATAATATCAAAGAACTGGATGTTTACGTAGAGGAATTGGAAGAAAATTCTATCTACGAAATCGACAGTGTCAAAGATTATCAAAAATTGGAGAAGATTCTCTCTTCACAAAAATAAACAACTTTTAGAAACTGACGCCTTACCTATTTTTACTTGACTTTTCACGTTTAATACAGTATACTAGTGAAAATTTAACCTTTAAGGGCAGTCCAGAGAGACTCACAAGGTGTCAGAGAAAAGAAGCTACAATGGAAACAAGTAAGCAAGTGCTTATTTGCTACTTTTGTGTAAATATCTTACCTGAAACCTTGCAAGTGCAAGGTTTTTCTTTATCTGATCCCCTTAAAATTTAAGGAGGAAACGGTATGAATCCAAATTGTAAAAAACGCATGGGTGCTATTCGCTTGGAAGTTATGAGCGTAGTATCTCAGGAGGAAATCGCGCCAGCAATCTTTGAGCTTGTACTTGAAGGAGAAATGGTAGAAGCTATGAAAACGGGCCAATTTCTTCATTTGCGTGTACCTGATGATGCCCATCTCTTACGTCGTCCAATTTCGATTTCATCAATAGATAAGGCGACTAAGCAATGCAGACTTATCTATCG
Source organism: Streptococcus infantis (assembly GCF_047463615.1). Lineage (GTDB taxonomy): Bacteria > Bacillota > Bacilli > Lactobacillales > Streptococcaceae > Streptococcus > Streptococcus infantis_X. The sequence continues at coordinate 148,462 of NZ_JASHDO010000001.1, forward strand.
AGTTGAAGGAGTAGGGACAGCAATCTTTTCAAGCTTAAAAACAGGTGATAGCATAGATGTTATGGGGCCTCAAGGAAATGGCTTTGATTTATCTGATTTAGGCAAGCAGAATCGTGTTCTTATAGTTGGTGGTGGAATCGGAGTGCCACCCTTACTCGAAGTAGCTAAACAACTGAATGAGAGAGGTGTTGAAATAACAAGTGTTTTAGGATTTGCTACTAAAGATGCTGTTATTTTGGAAGATGAATTATCCAGATTTAGTCAGGTCTTTGTAACGACTGATGATGGATCTTATGGTATTAAAGGAAACGTATCGGTAGTGATTAATGAATTTGACACAGAATTTGATGCAATCTACTCATGCGGTGCGCCTGGTATGATGAAATATATCAATCAAACCTTCCATGACCATCCAAGAGCTTATCTATCTCTAGAATCTCGTATGGCCTGTGGCATGGGAGCTTGCTACGCTTGCGTCTTGAAAGTACCTGATAGTGAAACAGTTAGTCAACGTGTGTGTGAAGATGGGCCTGTATTTAAAACAGGAACTGTTGTTTTATAAGGAGAGTATCATGACTACAAATCGATTACAAGTCTCTCTACCAGGCTTAGAATTAAAGAATCCTATCATTCCTGCTTCAGGCTGTTTTGGCTTTGGTCAAGAGTATGCCAAATACTATGATTTGGATCTTTTAGGGTCTATCATGATTAAGGCGACTACCCTAGAACCACGTTTTGGTAATCCAATTCCACGAGTGGCAGAAACACCTGCAGGTATGCTCAATGCTATTGGCTTGCAAAATCCTGGTTTAGAAGCGGTTCTCTCTGAAAAGTTACCTTGGTTGCAAAGAGAGTATCCCAATCTCCCTATAATCGCCAATGTAGCTGGATTTTCAAAACAAGAATATTCAGAGGTTTCCCGTGGAATCTCTAAGGCAGCTAATGTAAAGGCTATTGAGCTAAATATCTCCTGTCCCAACGTTGACCATGGAAATCACGGACTCTTAATTGGTCAAGACCCAGATTTGGCTTATGATGTGGTAAAAGCAGCTGTAGGGGCATCTGAAGTGCCAGTTTACGTTAAATTGACACCAAGTGTAACTGATATCGTGACTATCGCAAAAGTAGTAGAGGACGCAGGTGCTAGTGGTCTCACTATGATCAATACCCTTGTTGGTATGCGCTTTGATCTCAAAACTAGAAAACCAATCATTGCTAATGGAACTGGCGGGATGTCGGGTCCTGCAATTTTACCAGTAGCCTTAAAACTGATTCGGCAGGTAGCTCAAACTACTAATCTTCCAATTATTGGAATGGGTGGTGTTGACTCGGCTGAAGCAGCCTTAGAAATGTATCTGGCTGGAGCATCAGCTATTGGAGTCGGTACAGCAAACTTTACAAACCCTTACGCTTGTCCTGATATCATTGAAAATCTTCCTAGGGTCATGGACAAATATGGAATAGATAGTCTAGAGCAACTACGTAAAGAAGTGAAAAAAAGTTTATTCTAAGTTTTATGCCATAGATTAAGTCTAAATTGTTTTGAAAGCGCCATTTTTCTGGTATAATAAATACTATGATTATTACAGTACCTATTAAAACAGAAAAAGACATTGCAACACCAGGACCAAACGTCCTTGTATTAGGTTATTTTGATGGAGTTCACCTTGGACATCAAAAATTATTTGACATAGCTTCTAAGATTGCTGCTGAAAAGCGCCAGGGAGTAGCTCTAGTAACCTTTAACGAATCCCCAAAATTAACCCTTAATCAATACTCACCTGAACACTTATTGCATATTCTGAATGCTAGTGAACGTGAGCGTAGATTGAAGAGAGCTGGAGTTGAAAGCTTGTATTTGATGGATTTTTCTAGTCGAGTTGCAAATATGACTGCTCAAGAATTCATTGATAGCTATGTCAAGGAAGCAAAGGCAGATACGATTGTGGTTGGTTTTGACTATAGTCTTGGATCAGACAGAAAGTCAGCCGAAGATTTAAAAGAACTTTTCCATGGTGAAGTGATTATCGTTCCACCAGTTGAGGACGAAAAAGGGAAAATTAGTTCTACACGAATTCGTCAAGCCATCTTAGAGGGTGATGTGAAAGAAGCTAGAAAACTTCTCGGTGCTCCACTGCCAACTAGAGGTGTAGTGGTTCATGGCAATGCCCGTGGTCGAACTATTGGCTTTCCTACAGCCAATCTAGTCAATTTGGATCGGACTTATATGCCGGCTGATGGTGTCTATGCTGTTGATGTTGAAATTCAGAGAAAAGTCTATCGTGGAATGGCTAGTCTAGGCAAAAATGTGACCTTTGATGGTGAAGAAGAGCGCTTTGAAGTTCATATCTTTGATTTTTCTGATGACATCTATGGCGAAACTGTAAATGTATATTGGTTAGACCGTATCCGTGACATGGTGAAATTTGATAGTATAGAACAATTAGTCAAGCAACTTAAGCAAGATGAACAGATGGCAAGAAAATAGGATTTGAAATGATAGGAGAGTTTGAGATTATCTCAAGCTCTTTTTTTGAAATATCATATATTATTTTTGATAAGCGCTTTCTTTCCCGATTTAATAGTATTTGTCTTTAAGATGATTATTGAAATTTATAGGAATTTTTGCTATAATTTAATCATCAAACTAAAGGAGATTATTATGTTTAAAGAAAAAAGAAATAAAGGCTTTATTTCAGGGCTTATTCTTTCACTAGTTTTCTTTGCTTTTTCTGCAGGAACTGTCTTCATGTGGAATGATCATCAGCATCCAATGGATCCATTTTCAGACGACACACGGTCAGGTAAAGAAGTTACTATGACTGTCTATGATATTTATCCAGAAGTAGTTGGAGAAGTTGAAGGTGGAAGTGTTTTATATCTTGTGCAATATAGCAATGATGGTGATGGTAAATTTGCAGTTGTAGAGGCTAAAGAAAATGATAAAGAGATTCAAAAACTTATGGATCAAGCTGCAACTGAAACACTTATAGATAATCCAGCTACTCTAGTAGGTACACAGTTACAACCTCTAAGTAAAAATGTTAACAACAAATCTCGAAATAATAGAATTGTAGATTTGTCTGGCTTTCTTGACTCTATACTTGAACCTGATTCAACTGTTTCATTGAACATGAATTCAAGTGTCTATCTGAGTTTGACTGAACACTCAAAAGATGGCTGGTGGCATCTCATAAGTGCTGCAATTTTTGGAGGAATTGGTCTAGTTACATTAGTGAGTGCCTTTCTTCTTCGTAAAAAATCTATCGCAGCTTTTGAAGAGCTTTATCAAGCCTATCCTGAATTGCAAGGAAATGTTGAAAATCTAGCTGGTTTGGCAGAATTTTATGATGAGAGTCTGAAGGTAATCCTCTATAAAAATCATCTCATCACTTACTTTAAAGGGACTCAAGCTTTAGACCTACGAGATGTTGAGCAACTCTATCTAGTTGAAACGAGAATTAACCGTTCCCTAATCACAAATAAAGTCTACCAGTTCTGCTATGTTCGTAAGAACGCTAAGAAAAAACAAGACATGACCTTGAAAACAACTAAAACAGTTCAAGAGCAACTGGAAGAACTTTGGAATTTAATCTCAGATAAATTTCCAGATATTCATATAGGAGTTTAATAGCAAAGCATCGATTTTCGATGCTTTTTATGTTCATACTAATTGGCTACTATCGTTATATTTTTGATAGATCTTAGAGATAATTTCTTTATGCTTTGTGCGGTGTTTTCATTATAAAGCTTGTATGCAATTTAAATCTTCTCTTTACTTCTTTCACTAAAAAAACTATTGATTGAAAAATAAAAAACTAGCCATGAAAATAGTAGTAGCTACTAGATTCTATGACTAGTTGTAAAGTTTAAGGTTTAGACTTGATAATTTTAGTTTGTTTAGATAGGGATAGGAGTGTTTCGTCACTTAATTTAGAATCAGTGATAATAGTATCGATATCTGAAATGTTGTAAAATGTAAAGAAATCAAACTTATCAAATTTGCTATGGTCAGCGAGGAGATACTTTTTATTGGCGTTTTCCAGTGCTAATTTCTGAGCTTCTCCTTCGTCCTCACTAAAAGTAGCGATAGCATGATCCTTAATACCATTACAACTAACGAAGGCTTTTGAAAATTGCAAACTGGAAATATCTTGGAGGGTTAGAGTGCCTACAAATGCTCCAGTAATTGAACGATAATTACCACCGATTAGAATTAGATCAGTTAACTTACGCTCGTTTAGAATGAGAAATACAGGCAAACTATTTGTAACAACACGAATGTTATCGATAGCAAGCTCACGCGCAAAGAACTCTAAGGTGGTACCTGGACCGATAAAAATAGTTTCTCTTTCTTCAACTAAATGACCAGCAAAGCGAGCAATTTCTTGTTTTTCTGCTGTTTGTAGTCCCTGTTTTTCAACGTTAGAACGCTCATTATTTAATAAGGAACCTGTTCGAAGTTTTTCGGCTCCTCCATGAACACGAACCAGTAAATCCTTATCTGCTAACTCTTGTAAATATCGTCTAGCTGTCATATCTGAAATATCTAGGCGACCCATAATCTCTTTAACAGTGATCGTTCCTTTTGTATTAACAATTTCTAAAATAGTATCTAATTTTTCTTGCTTCAGCATTGAACCACCCCCAAATCTAATATTATTTTATCATATTTTAAACAGCTAAGCAACTTAAAGAAAACAAAAATAAACAAAAAAAAACATCTAGTTTGTAAATAAACTTAGATGTTTTTTAGGTTAGGTATTAATTTAGTCCATAGTTATAGTCATCATCCTGCATAGCTTCAACTTCGCCAAGTAGATAACCATTACCAACTTGAGAGAAGAAGTCGTGGTTTGATGTACCGGTTGAAATCCCGTTCATAACGATTGGGTTGACATCGTCCGCTGAGTCAGGGAAGAGAGGGTCTTGTCCCAAGTTCATAAGAGCCTTATTAGCATTGTAACGAAGGAAGGTTTTAACCTCTTCAGTCCATCCAACACCATCATAGAGGCTCTCTGTGTAGCCTTCTTCATTCTCATAAAGAGTATAGAGCAGGTCGTACATCCATTCTTTAAGCTTTTCTTGCTCTTCTTCAGGCAATTCGTTGAAACCGAGTTGGAATTTATAACCAATGTAGGTTCCGTGAACTGACTCATCACGAATGATCAACTTGATGATCTCAGCTACGTTGGCCAACTTGTTGTTTCCAAGATAGTAGAGAGGAGTGAAGAAACCAGAGTAGAAGAGGAAGGTTTCAAGAAAAACACTAGCTACTTTCTTTTCAAGTGGCGTTCCGTTTAGGTAGATTTCATTGATAATTTCCGCTTTTTTCTGAAGATATGGATTGGTGTTGGTCCATTCGAAAATTTCTTCGATTTCAGACTTGGTATTCAAGGTAGAAAAGATAGAAGAGTAAGATTTAGCATGGACAGATTCCATAAACTGGATATTGTTAAAAACAGCTTCCTCGTGAGGTGTACGAATATCAGCACGAAGAGCCTGGACACCAGTTTCTGATTGCATGGTATCAAGAAGGGTCAAACCTCCAAAAACTTTACCGACAAGGTCTTTTTCCTTGTTAGAAAGCTTTCTCCAGTCATCTAAGTCGTTTGACAAAGGGATACGCGTATCGAGCCAGAACTGCTCAGTCAGTTTTTCCCAGGTTGATTTATCGATGACATCTTCGATGGCATTCCAGTTAATGGCTTTGTAGTAAGTTTTCATTTGAAATCTCTTTCTGTGTGTAGTAATGCGATAACATAATCATTTTTATTTTATCATAATTCTATGCTATAATCGAACAAAAAGTCGGATGCCCGACTTTTATGTTCTTACATGATTTTATCAGCAAAATACGTTTAATGGATTGAGTGAATGTAATACTTTTGAGAGATGACTTAAATCACACAGCTCTCGCATTGGTTAGCACCGACTTCTCCACCATCATCGGTAAAGGTACGGACGTAGTAGATAGACTTGATACCTTTGTTGAAGGCATAGTTACGAAGGATAGACAAGTCACGTGTTGTTTGTTTGTTTTCTTTCTTCCATTCGTAAAGGCCTGTTGGAATATCACTACGCATGAAGAGTGTGAGTGAAAGTCCTTGGTCCACGTGCTCAGTCGCAGCAGCATAAACATCAATGACCTTACGCATATCCATGTCATAAGCAGAAGTGTAGTAAGGAATTGTCTCTGTTGACAAACCAGCAGCAGGATAGTAGATTTTACCGATTTTCTTCTCTTGGCGTTCTTCGATACGTTGCGTAATTGGGTGAATAGAGGCAGAAACATCGTTGATGTAGCTGATAGAACCATTTGGCGCTACAGCAAGTCGGTTTTGGTGGTAAAGTCCATCTGCTTTAACTTTATCACGAAGTTCAGCCCAGTCAGCAGCAGTAGGGATAAAGATATCTTTGAAGAGTTCTTTAACACGTTCTGATTTTGGAAGGAATTCGCCAGTTACATACTTGTCGAAGTAGCTTCCGTTAGCATAGTCTGATTTTTCAAAGTTGTGGAAGGTGATACCACGCTCACGCGCGATATTGTTTGACTCAACTAAGGTCCAATAGTTCATAAGCATGAAGTAGATGCTTGTAAACTCAACAGACTCAGGTGATCCGTATTCGATGAGTTGTTGGGCAAGGTAGCTGTGAAGTCCCATTGCACCAAGACCAAAGGTATGAGCTTGGCTATTTCCATGGTCGATAGTAGGGACAGCTACGATGTGTGAACTATCTGTGACGAAAGTAAGGGCACGAACCATAGCACGGATAGAACGACCAAAGTCAGGTGAAGTCATCATGTTGACCACGTTAGTTGAACCAAGATTACATGAAACGTCTGTTCCCATTTGCAGGAATTCTTGAGCATCGTTGATCAAACTTGGTTCTTGAACTTGAAGAATCTCAGAACACAAGTTACTCATGATAATCTTACCATCAACAGGATTTGCACGGTTAGCCGTATCAATGTTGACAACATAAGGGTAGCCAGATTCTTGTTGCAATTTAGAGATTTCAGTTTCCAAATCACGCGCCTTGATTTTTGTCTTGCGGATATTTGGATTTGCGACCAATTCATCGTATTTTTCAGTGATATCGATGTAGTTGAAAGGCACACCATATTCAAGTTCTACAGAATATGGGCTGAAGAGGTACATTTCTTCATTTTTACGAGCCAATTCGTAGAATTTATCTGGTACTACAACACCAAGTGAAAGGGTCTTAACACGAACTTTTTCATCAGCATTTTCTTTCTTAGTTGAAAGGAAGGCAATAATATCTGGATGGAAGACGTTGAGGTAGACAACACCAGCACCTTGACGTTGACCAAGTTGGTTAGAGTAAGAGAAGCTATCTTCGAAAAGCTTCATAACTGGTACGACACCAGAAGCAGCACCCTCATAACCCTTAATAGGAGCACCAGCTTCACGAAGGTTGCTGAGGGAAATTCCCACACCACCACCAATACGTGAAAGTTGAAGAGCTGAGTTGATAGAACGTCCGATAGAGTTCATATCATCTGTTACCTGGATCAAGAAACAGGATACCAATTCACCACGACGTGCACGGCCTGCATTCAAGAAAGAAGGAGTAGCAGGTTGGTAGCGTTGGTGGATAATTTCATTAGCGATATCAATAGCAATCACTTCATCACCATCAGCAAAGTAAAGGGCATTAAAGAAGACGCGGTCTTCCATGCTTTCAAGGTAGTATTCCCCGTCATTGGTTTTCAAAGCATATTGATTGTAAAACTTGTATGCTGCCATGAAAGATTTGAATTGGAAGTTTTGATCCTTAATAAATTGGTAAAGCTCTTCTAAGAATTCTGGACGATATTTCTTGATAAATGCTGTCTCAATGTAGTTATGCTCAATGAGGAAGTTGATTTTATCCGTAATTGAGTTAAAAACCATTGTATTTGGTACAACATTTTCTTTAAAGAAGGCTTCTAAAGCTTCCTTGTCTTTGTGAAGCATGATTTGTCCATTCACAGGACGGTTAATTTCGTTATTAAGACGGAAGTAAGTCACGTCTTCAAGATGTTTTAATCCCATAAAAAATCCTTTATCTAATTACAAAAGAAAGGCTTCTAAGATAGACATAGAAGCTTTTGTCCTGATTCTTAAGCAAGTTGTTTGAGTTTACCTGGCTGGAAACCAGAGAAAACTTCTGTTGGTGTCTGAATGATAGGAGCGGCACTAAAGCCAAGCTCTTTTACTTGATCAATGTATTCAGGCTGTTCATCAAGATTGATTTCTTTATATTCAACATTATTACTGTCCAAAAAGCGTTTGGTCATTTTACATTGGACACAGTTGTTTTTAGAATATACGGTTACCATTGTGTAAGTCCTCTTTAAATATTAATTACTTTCTTAGTATATCAGAAAAAAAAACTTTGTCAACTTTCTAAAACTAAATCTTGTGTAATTGTTTTACTGATTTTACCTACAAACACAATATATAGTATAAACTTTTAAAGAAAGTTCAAAAAAAGCATTGAATACACGAGGAAAGATTCTACAAAAACTACATACTGTGTTTTGCTAAATTTAATAGAAGATTTTCTGCAAGTTATCTGAAAGGAAATTGAAGAAAGTCCATAAAACACTTGAAAAATATCAATGAAGGTGATATAATACTAAATTGTAAGGGTTATCAGATGTAACCCAACAAGAAAACTATTAAAGGAGAGTCAAACTATGGCTTCTAAAGATTTCCACGTAGTGGCAGAAACAGGTATCCACGCACGTCCAGCAACATTGTTGGTACAAACTGCTAGCAAATTTGCTTCAGATATCACTCTTGAGTACAAAGGTAAATCAGTTAACCTTAAATCTATCATGGGTGTAATGAGCCTTGGTGTTGGTCAAGGTGCTGACGTTACAATCACTGCTGAAGGTGCAGACGCTGATGACGCTATCGCTGCAATCTCAGAAACAATGGAAAAAGAAGGATTGGCATAAGGAAATGACAGAAATGCTTAAAGGAATCGCAGCATCTGACGGTGTTGCAGTTGCAAAAGCATATCTACTCGTTCAACCGGATTTATCATTCGAGACTGTTACAGTCGAAGATACAAATGCAGAAGAGGCTCGTTTGGATGTTGCTCTTGAAGCTTCTCAAAACGAGCTTTCTCTTATCCGCGAGAAGGCTGTAGGTACGCTTGGTGAAGAAGCGGCACAAGTATTTGACGCTCACTTGATGGTTCTTGCTGACCCTGAATTGATCGGTCAAATCAAAGAAACTATCCGTGCTAAGAAAGTGAATGCAGAAGCAGGTCTGAAAGAAGTTACTGACATGTTTATCACAATCTTTGAAGGCATGGAAGACAACCCATATATGCAAGAACGTGCAGCGGATATCCGCGACGTAACAAAACGTGTATTGGCTAATCTCCTTGGTAAAAAATTGCCAAACCCAGCTTCTATCAATGAAGAAGTGATCGTGATTGCTCACGACTTGACTCCATCTGATACAGCTCAATTGGACAAAAACTTTGTAAAAGCTTTTGTAACAAACATTGGTGGTCGTACAAGTCACTCAGCTATCATGGCTCGTACACTTGAAATCGCTGCAGTTTTGGGTACAAACAACATCACTGAAATCGTTAAAGATGGTGACCTACTTGCCGTTAATGGTATTACAGGTGAAGTGATTATCAACCCTACTGAAGAACAAGCAGCTGAATTTAAAGCAGCTGGTGAAGCTTACGCTCAACAAAAAGCTGAGTGGGCACTCTTGAAGGATGCTCAAACAGTTACTGCTGACGGTAAACACTTCGAATTGGCTGCCAACATTGGTACTCCAAAAGACGTTGAAGGTGTTAACGAAAACGGTGCAGAAGCTGTAGGTCTTTACCGTACAGAGTTCTTGTACATGGATTCTCAAGACTTCCCAACTGAAGACGAACAGTACGAAGCGTACAAGGCTGTTCTTGAAGGAATGAACGGTAAACCAGTTGTCGTTCGTACAATGGATATCGGTGGTGACAAGGAGCTTCCTTACTTCGATATGCCACATGAAATGAACCCATTCCTTGGTTTCCGTGCTCTTCGTATCTCTATCTCTGAAACTGGAGATGCAATGTTCCGCACTCAAATCCGTGCCCTTCTTCGTGCTTCTGTACACGGTCAATTGCGTATCATGTTCCCAATGGTTGCACTTTTGAAAGAATTTCGTGCAGCTAAAGCAGTCTTCGATGAAGAAAAAGCAAACCTTCTTGCTGAAGGTGTTGCAGTTGCGGATGACATCCAAGTTGGTATCATGATTGAAATTCCTGCGGCAGCTATGCTGGCAGACCAATTTGCAAAAGAAGTAGACTTCTTCTCAATTGGTACAAACGACTTGATCCAATACACAATGGCAGCAGACCGTATGAACGAGCAAGTTTCATACCTTTACCAACCATATAACCCATCAATCCTTCGTTTGATCAACAACGTTATCAAAGCAGCTCACGCTGAAGGTAAATGGGCTGGTATGTGTGGTGAGATGGCTGGTGACCAAACAGCTGTTCCACTTCTTGTCGGAATGGGCTTGGATGAGTTCTCTATGTCAGCTACATCTGTACTTCGTACACGTAGCTTGATGAAGAAACTTGACACTGCTAAAATGCAAGAATACGCTAACCGTGCTCTTACTGAATGTTCAACAATGGAAGAAGTTCTTGAACTTTCTAAAGAATACGTTAACTTCGATTAATCAATTACAAATCCTTGTAGCTTCTAGCTATGAGGATTTTTTCTTCTATTTTGTAGAAAACTCCATCTGTAAAATTTATTAAAAATATGGTAAAATAGACAAGGGAAAAAACAAGGAGGCTACAATGCAAAATAGACCAATCATTATCGGAGTAACAGGTGGATCTGGAGGAGGAAAGACAAGCGTATCTAAAGCAATCTTGTCGCATTTTCCAAATGAAAAAATCTCTATGATTGAGCATGATTCCTACTATAAAGATCAATCTCATCTAACCTTTGAAGAGCGTATTAAGACCAACTATGACCATCCTTTTGCTTTTGATACTGATTTGATGATTGAGCAAATCAAAGAGTTGTTGGCAGGTCGTCCAGTTGATATTCCTACCTATGATTATGCTGCCCATACCAGAAGTTCTAAAACTTATCGTCAAGAACCTCAGGATGTCTTTATCGTAGAAGGAATCTTGGTTTTGGAGGACAAACGACTTCGTGATTTGATGGATATCAAGATTTTCGTAGATACAGATGATGACGTTCGTATCATTCGCCGTATTAAACGTGATATGGAAGAGCGTGGTCGTAGTCTGGATAGCGTTATTGACCAATATCTTGGTGTGGTGAAACCCATGTATCATCAATTTATTGAGCCAACAAAGCGTTATGCAGATATCGTTATTCCAGAAGGAGTGACCAATACAGTAGCTATTGATTTACTGACAACAAAGATTGAAAAGATTTTAGAAGAAGCACGTCTAGCCCAATAATAAGTAGATAAAAGGCTGTGGGAAAGTAAACATTTTTCCAAGATTGAAGCTTTTCCCATATTGGTGAGTCTTTACAATCATGCTTTTAGATAGTTTCGTTAAAGGGTCTGTAATCTTAATTAAATACAGAGTCAGTTACTCGGGGCAAATAAAAATTGAGGTCGGGAAAATCCCGACCTCTTATTTTTTGATTTTTTCAAGTCTCGGAACAATAACTAGAGTAAGTATTGCTGAGATTATGAGTTCTGCAATAGAATTTGTTGAGATAACAGTAGCTAATAGTTTTTGGATATTTCCGTCAAAAACATTTCCAAAGAGGAAGAAGATTCCACCTAGTACAAATACAGTATTTGTGAGGGAACCGAGTGCTCCCGCGAAGATGAGCCCCGCCTTGTTTTTGAGGAGTTTATAGACAAAGTATGGAGTTAAACCAATAAGGATGCGTGGTACAATCGCAATAACTAGGGAGTAGATGTTACCATTTGGTACAAATGGAGAGAAGAGGTAGCTGGTTGGGAGAATCGTGATCGTATTGACTGTCAAGCTAATCATTCCCATCAAGAAACCTAAGATAGCCCCAATCCGTGGTCCGTAGATGATACTAGCAATGATGACTGGAATATGGACAATGGTTGGTTTAATTGGAAATGGCAAGACATTAAAGACAATAGAGCTCAGCAGATGAATGACGATCATGCTGGCAAAAAAGATAGCAATTGGAGCAATATTAGAGCGTTTGTTCATGAAGTTTTTCCTTTATCTGTTGTAAAATAGTATCAAGATCAGCAAGAGCACCCCGTCCTACATCGCCACAGGCCAGTAGGGACTCTTTTGGAGCAATAATTGTATAACCATAAGTTTCTAAAGTTTTTAGGTTTGTTTGAGTTGCTGGATGGTCATACATTTTGGCATTCATAGCAGGTGCTACTAGTTTTGGAACGTAGTGTGGCAAGGCAAGAGCAGTAGCAGTTACCATATTATCAGCCAAACCGTGCGCGACTTTCGCAATCGTATTAGCGGTTGCAGGGGCAAGGATAAACAAATCTGTTTCTTTGCCTAGCTCGATATGATTGACTTTATCAGGAGAAGGTTCCTGCATAAGATCGAGATGTACGGTATTTTGAGATAAGACTTGAAGGGTTAAAGGTTGAATAAAGGCAGTCGCAGCCTGGGTCATGAGTACAGTAACAGAATGCCCCTGTTTCTTCAAGATACTAACCAAATCAGCAGCCTTGTAAGAAGCAATAGAGCCTGTAACAGCGAGTGTAATACGAGCCATAATTTTCCTTTCTAACAGTCAAATCCTTGAATTTTTTCCACTAACAAGTCAGCAATTTCTTGTTTGTGGGTAGCAATCTGATAATCATTCTTTTCAACTAGGTAAGCCAGGTGTTGATCAGCATTAATCTGAGTGAGGTCATTAGCGACAATCAAGTCAGCTTGATTCTTTTTAAGACTTTCTCTAGCGATTTGAATCAGATGCTCCTTGGTAACATCAACAAGCAGTTTAAAGCCGATGAGATGAATACTGGGGTTCCATTCTTTGACAAGAGAAATAATTTTAGGATTTTTCTTGAGAAATAGGACTTGCACCTCATCCTTAGAGGAGATCTTTGTTTCCATATTTTTCTTATGCAAAAACTCACTTAAATCTTGGCTTGCTTGGACTTGGTCAAGACCAGTCATGTAAACAGGACTATAGTCAGAGACTGCCATGGAATGAATCAAAACTTGATAATCAGGAACAATCCGTTTCATCTCTCGAAGTAAATCGGAAGTGTTTTTGATTTCAATGATGGATAAATTTGAGTGTGGTGCTGGTTTTAACGCTTGTTGCGTAGTAATCAGACAGACCTGATGCCCAGCCTTTAGTAAAGCCTCAGTTATAACTTTACCAAGTCTACCAGTAGAGTGGTTGGTAATGGAGCGAACGCGATCTATTGCTTCGTTTGTACCACCAGATGTAACTAAAATTTTCATAGAACTATTGTACAAAAAAATGAGCAGTAAGTAAAATGAAAGCTATAGAATATTATGTGGAATCCAAGCTTTCAACTATAGTTAAAACTTATAAAGGCATATAAAAATTAAAATAGTAGCCGATAAATCCTTTGCAGGCGTTATATTTACGAACGTTATCAAGTTTATTGTCTGTTAAAAATCTTGTTTTGTGTTATAATGAATTAACACATCATAGGTTAGAGGAGTTTATTATGAAAACTGATATTGAAATTGCACAGAGTATTGATCTAAAACCAATCGTTGAGGTCGTTGACCAATTTGGGATTTCTGCAGACGATTTGGAGTTATATGGAAAGTACAAGGCTAAACTTAGCTTTGATAAAATTCGTGAGGTTGAGGCAAATCCAGTCGGTAAATTGATCCTGGTTACAGCTATCAATCCAACACCTGCTGGTGAAGGAAAGTCAACCATTACCATCGGACTTGCTGATGCTTTGAATAAGATTGGTAAGAAAACCATGATTGCTATTCGCGAACCTTCTCTTGGACCAGTCATGGGGATTAAAGGTGGTGCAGCTGGTGGTGGTTATGCCCAAGTACTACCAATGGAAGATATCAACCTTCACTTTACTGGGGATATGCACGCTATCACAACTGCAAACAATGCTCTCTCTGCCTTGATTGACAATCACTTGCACCAAGGAAATGAGCTAGGAATTGACCAACGTCGTATTCTTTGGAAACGTGTGGTTGACTTAAACGACCGTGCTCTTCGTCATGTAACTGTTGGACTCGGTGGTCCTCTTAATGGTATTCCTCGCGAAGATGGATTTGATATCACTGTTGCTTCAGAAATCATGGCTATCCTTTGCTTGGCAACTGACATTGAAGATTTAAAACGTCGTTTGGCAAATATCGTCATCGGTTACCGTTATGACCGTACGCCTGTTTCAGTGGGTGATCTACAGGTTGAAGGTGCCTTGGCATTGATTTTGAAGGATGCTATTAAACCCAACTTGGTTCAAACAATCTATGGTACACCTGCATTCGTACACGGTGGCCCATTTGCTAATATTGCCCACGGTTGTAACTCTGTATTGGCGACAAAAACAGCTCTACGTTTAGCAGATTACACAGTGACAGAAGCTGGATTTGGTGCAGACCTTGGTGCAGAGAAGTTCCTGGATATCAAGACTCCAAACTTGCCAACAGCTCCAAGTGCAGTAGTCATTGTAGCGACTCTTCGTGCCCTTAAAATGAATGGTGGAGTTGCTAAAGATGCTCTGACAGAGGAAAATGTGGAAGCAGTACGTGCAGGTTTTGCTAACTTGAAACGCCACGTTGAGAATATCCGTAAGTTCGGTATTCCAGCGGTTGTTGCTATCAATGAATTTGTCTCTGATACAGAAGCAGAAATCGCAGCCTTGAAAGAACTTTGTGCTTCAATCGATGTTCCAGTCGAACTAGCTAGCGTATGGGCTGATGGAGCAGAAGGTGGAGTAGCGCTTGCTGAAACGGTTGTCAATACTATCGCTGAAAACCCAGCAAATTACACACGTCTCTATGACAACGACCTTTCTGTTCAAGAAAAGATTGAAAAGATTGTGACTGAAATCTATCGCGGAAGCAAAGTAAACTTCGAAAAGAAAGCTAAAACCCAAATTGCTCAAATCGTTCAAAATGGTTGGAATAAACTGCCAATCTGTATGGCTAAGACTCAGTACAGTTTCTCAGATAATCCAAACGCACTTGGAGCACCTGAAAACTTTGAAATTACTATTCGTGAATTGGTACCAAAACTTGGTGCAGGCTTTATCGTTGCCCTTACTGGTGATGTCATGACCATGCCTGGACTTCCAAAACGTCCTGCCGCTCTCAACATGGATGTTGAAAGTGATGGAACTGTTCTTGGATTATTCTAATTGAACAACAAAAAGACAAGCTCAAAATCGAGTTTGTCTTTTATATTAATACTAAAAAATCTCCTAGAATGTGACTAGGAGATTTGTATTTTATTTCATAGTTGGGAAAAGAAGCACATCACGGATAGTTGTTGTATCAGTGAGGAGCATACAGAGACGGTCGATACCGATTCCCAAACCACCTGTTGGTGGCATACCGTATTCAAGAGCCTCGATGTAGTCGTAGTCAATACCAGTCGCTTCATCGTCACCAAGTTCTTTGGCTTTGGCTTGAGCTTCAAAACGGCTAAGCTGATCGATTGGGTCGTTCAACTCAGTAAAGGCATTTCCGTATTCTTTAGTCATAATGAAGAGTTCAAAACGGTCGGTAAAGCGCTCATCTTCAGGATTTTTCTTAGCAAGTGGAGATACAGCTACTGGATGACCGTAGACAAAGGTAGGTTGAATCAAAGTTTCTTCAACAAATTCTTCAAAGAAAGCATTGATGATATGACCAACTTCAGTGTAATGTTTTTCAACTGGAACTTTCTTTTCAGCTGCGATTGCCTTAGCTTCTTCCAAAGTCATATCTTTCCAGAAATCAACACCTGTAATTTCTTTGATAGCATCAACCATGTGAACACGTTTGAATGGTTCGTTAATTTTGATTTCAGTACCTTGGTAGTTAACTGGGTCATCGCCTTTAACAGCTTTTGCAGTGTGTTGGATAATGCCTTCAGTCAAGTCCATGATATCTTGGAAGTCTGCATAAGCTTGGTAAACTTCGATAGAAGTGAACTCAGGGTTGTGTGTAGCATCCATTCCTTCGTTACGGAAGATACGACCAATCTCATAAACACGTTCCATACCACCAACGATAAGACGTTTTAAGTGGAGCTCAGTCGCGATACGAAGCACCATGTCAATGTTTTGGGCATTGTGGTGAGTGATAAATGGACGGGCAGCAGCACCACCAGCTTCATTGTGAAGAACAGGTGTTTCCACTTCAAGGAAACCTTTTTGATCAAGGTAACGACGGATTTCAGAGATGATTTTTGAACGAGTAACAAAGCGTTCAAAGCTTTCACGGTTAGAAATCAAATCAAGGTAACGTTTACGGTAGATGGTTTCAACGTCTGTCAAACCGTGGAATTTTTCTGGAAGTGGACGAAGAGCTTTAGACAAGTGAGTGATGTGAGTTGCCTTGATAGAGAGTTCTCCCATATCAGTACGCATGACTTCACCTTCAACACCAAGGAAGTCTCCTAAATCAGCTTTTTTAAAGATTTCGTAGTTTTCTTCTCCGACTTCGTCTTTACGCACATAAATTTGGATTTGACCTTCGCGATCTTGAAGGTGGGCAAATCCAACCTTACCTTTACCACGTTTGGTAACAAGACGACCTGCAATAGTAGCAGTTTCGTTCAATTCGTGTAGTTTTTCTTTATCGAGATCAGCATATTTATCTTTTAGTTCTTGTGAATTTGCAGTGCGTTCAAAGCGTTTACCGAATGGATCAATTCCTTGTTCGCGGAGCGCAGCCATTTTTTCACGGCGAACGATCTGCTGGTCATTTAGTTCTTCCATATGTTCTGTTGACATGGTTTCCTCCTAGTTTTTACTCAATACTTGATAGGATGAGTCTATATTGCGATACTCCCATTTTAACATAAATGTCAAATAAATTCACGGATATTCTACAAAATATAAAAAGAACTTAACAGTGATTGTTAAGTTCAGTTCTATGTTTGATAAGAAGTGTCATTCCAGACTATAAGATTGAAGTTTTCAAAGTCGGATGTTTCAAGAACGGTAACACTAGCATTTGCTAGACCACCATCTTTTCTAAGTAGAGGAACATCGTAACCTAGCAGAGTTTGTATACTTGCTGTGAGATTGGCTCCGTGACCGACGATTAAAACATGATCAAAATCTTGATCTTGAAGTGATTTAACAAAATTGATAGTTCGTTGTGTTGTTTGATAAACGGACTCAGCACCAAACATAGTCGAATCAAACTTCGCTAAATTGCTACGGAGAGCATTCATTTGATCGGGATAGATTGCTTTTAAAGTTGCAAATTTTGCTCCTTCAAGTTTTCCAAGTTGCCATTCTCTTAGAAGGGATGTTTCTTGTAAGGGACAGCTATCTTTCAGTTGACTTTGGATAATCTGAGCAGAAGTTACGGCACGAGGAAGATCACTAGAATAAATCACATCAAATGGAATTTCCCGGAGATACTGGCCCAATTGTTTTAAGGTCTCAATGGATTTCTCAAGGAGTGGTGAGTCACCACTTGCCCCTTGAAAACGTCCTTCAAGATTCCAAAGAGTTTTACCGTGGCGAACAAAGTATAGTTTCATTGATCATTGTCCTTCTAAAATATCTGCAAAGTCTGCTTTAACAAAGCTTGCAAGGTCTTTTGGGTTGATAATAATACTATGCCCAACTTCACCTGCCGAAACGATCATTTCTTCAAGCTCAAGTGCACTTTGATCGATAAAGATAGGGTAGTTATGTTTTTGACGAATTCCAACTGGATTATTGGCGCCATGGATATAGCCTGTTGTCTTTTCGAGGTCTTTTTGTGGAATCATGCTGACTTTCTTATTACCAGAAATCTTTGCAAGCTTCTTTTCAGAAAGGTGTTCAGTGATAGGAAGGATACCGATAAGGGGACCAGTCTTATCTCCCAGAAGGGCTAAAGTTTTGAAAATCTGGCTTTTATCGTAACCTTGAGGTAACTCACCTTCCAAAGCATTAATTTGAATTCCTTTATGATTAATCCCTGCCTTGGTTAAAATTTGTTGGACCAAGGTTTTTTTGACTTTTACTTTTTTAGCCATTATTTGTATTTATCCTCCAATTGACTCATCCAAATACCTAGCCAAATACCTAGGGCAAAGAAAAATGCGATAATGACATAAGACACAAGAGATAATCCACTGTAGCTGATGCTTTCAGCATTACCAGCATTTGGAATGAGGATTAAGATTGTACTTGAAAGAACAATTCCGATGATAAAGTGGTAAACACGAGATTGATAGACACGGAGAGCGAAGTCCATAAATTTTGAAAAAATGACAAGAGTAGCAAGTGCTCCAATTCCTATTGGAAGGAAGGTTCCGAATAAGTCAAAGGTTTTGAATCCAGTTAGCATCGGACTGTATAGACCAAGGATTAAAAGAAGATTAGAAGGGCTGAGTCCTGGCACTAAAATTCCAAGTGCCAATAAGCATCCAGCAAGAGTAAAGTTAAGGAAATTAGCTGACAATGATCCGACGACAAAGTTTAAGGCATAGAGGGCAATACCTGAAAGGATAAAGGTCGCCCAAAACCAAATGAGATCAATCTTATCTCTCTCGGAGTCACGGGTAGATTCTTTGACAAGACTTGGAATAGTTCCGATGATAGCACCAGCAAAACTCCACAACACATACACTTGATAATTTTCGAGAAGGTACTCAATAGGATATGAGAAAAGGCCGATACCTAGGAGCATTCCAATACCGACAGGTAGGAAAAAGAGTAGATCTTCTTTTAAATTCTTGAAAGGATGGGCAAGGAAACGAATCATTCTTTCATAAATTCCCAAGATAGCGGCAAGAACACCACCAGAAATTCCTGGCAAAATAAAACCGAGAGCAATAACAATTCCTTTAATAATTTTTGATAGCCATGATAACATAAAGGTCCTCCAAAATTTAAATTAGTTTAAACATATTTATAGTATTTCTATAATACAAAATAAAGAAAAGCAAGCAGAAAGCAATGTCTGACTTGCTCATTGTAATAGTTGTTAAGGCTTTAAGAATAATTTTCTAAATGTCTCTTCCTTATCTTTTAAAGTAGAAATAAGATTCAAATCTAGATGATGTTCAAATCCACCAAGGTTTCCATGAGAGGTATATTGGTGAAGATCATAGTCAAGATCTGTATTAGGAGCACTATCATAGTAACCCGAGTTGGTCCCATAGGACGGTATCCAGATAGCCGAGAAATTCTCAGTACTGATACTATGCTCCTCCATAAAGTAGACACCAACATAGATACCGATATTTTTAGCTCCTAGTGCAGCTAGTTTAGCTCGAAAAGCCTCAACTCCCTTGTTCATGTCAGACATGGTTTTTTCCTCAACATCTAACCAATAGTAGCTGGGATTATAAGGAGAAGAAGCGTTATAAAAGACTTCGGCAGCTTTTTCCATTTCTTCTATGTTTTTTCCAGCAACATAAGCATAAACAGCTACTGGAATATTTCGTTTTTGAAACTCAGTGATATGCTCCTTGTAGACCTTATCGACTCCGTTTTTATAGGCAGCGTCATTTTCTTCAGAAACTTGACCTCCATAATGAACGCGAACAATCGCACCAGAGATATTTTGAGATAAGGTGTCATAATTAATCTCTGACGGCCTTTGCCAACCAGAAACATCAACAATAGGTTTATTGATATTATGTAAAGCTTGAGTTTCTACTTGAACTGGATTTTGCTTTGTTTTGACGGGATGGTCTTCAAACTTGGGTCGATTTAGGACCAAAACCCCCACGATAAGAGCTAATACAGTAAAAATAAAAGCGGGATTAATTTTCTTTCTCATACTTCTATAGTTTATCGTAAATGGGGGAAAAAATCAAAAAAAATACTCGAAATTATGCCGTAAAGACTCTGTTTTAGCCCACTTGACTTCTTTTGTGTTTGAAAGAGTAAAAATATGATATAATTAAAAGGAATTTCAATAGAAAAGAGAAAAATATGGCAAATTATGCAGTTATTTTAGCAGCGGGTAAAGGTACCCGTATGAAATCAGATCTACCTAAAGTCATGCACAAGGTTGCAGGAATTTCAATGCTTGAGCATGTTTTTCGTAGCGTTGGCGCAATTAAACCTGAAAAAACAGTAACGGTTGTTGGCCATAAAGCAGAACTAGTGGAGCAAGTTTTAGCTGGTCAAACAGATTTTGTGAGACAGTCTGAACAATTAGGTACAGGTCATGCAGTCATGATGGCTGAGCCAATTCTTGAAGGTCTTTCCGGACAAACATTGGTTATCGCTGGTGATACACCATTAATCACTGGGGAAAGTCTTAAAAATTTGATTGATTTCCACATAAATCACAAGAATGTAGCTACAATCCTTACGGCAGAAGCTGAAGATCCATTTGGCTATGGACGTATTGTTCGTAATGAGAATGCTGAAGTGCTCCGAATCGTTGAGCAGAAGGATGCTACAGATTTTGAAAAACAAATCAAGGAAATCAATACAGGAACCTATGTCTTTGATAATGCTCGTCTCTTTGAAGCTCTTAAGAATATCAATACCAACAACGCTCAAGGTGAATACTATATCACAGATGTGATTGGTATTTTCCGTGAAGCAGGAGAAAAAGTTGGAGCTTATACTCTGAAAGACTTTGACGAAAGTCTTGGAGTAAATGACCGTGTTGCCCTTGCCACAGCCGAAGGTATCATGCGTCGTCGCATTAACCAAGCCCACATGGTTAATGGAGTTAGTTTTGTGAATCCTGAAGCTACTTACATTGACATTGATGTTGAAATTGCTCCAGAAGTTCAAATCGAAGCAAATGTAACCCTCAAAGGTTCTAGTAAGATTGGTGCAGAAACTGTTTTGACCAACGGAACTTATATCGTTGATAGTAGTATCGGAGCAGGAGCAGTGATTACCAATTCAATGATTGAAGAAAGCACGGTTGCTGGTGGCGTTACAGTTGGTCCTTATGCTCATATCCGTCCAGGCTCAAGTCTTGCAAAAGATGTGCATATCGGGAACTTTGTTGAAGTCAAAGGTTCTAGCATTGGAGAAAATACAAAAGCTGGCCATTTGACATACATTGGTAACTGTGAGGTTGGTAGTGATGTCAACTTCGGTGCAGGAACGATCACTGTAAATTACGATGGGCAGAACAAATACAAGACAGTGATTGGAAACAATGTTTTTGTCGGTTCTAATTCAACCATTATTGCACCAGTAGAGCTTGGAGATAACTCTCTTGTTGGTGCTGGTTCTACCATCACTAAGAATGTTCCTGCTGATGCCATTGCCATCGGTCGTGGTCGTCAAGCTAATAAAGATGGTTATGCTACTCGTCTGCCACATCACCCTAAAAACAAATAGGAGTTAAACATGGAATTCGAAGAAAAGACCCTAAGTCGTAAAGAAATCTATAGTGGACCAATCTTCCAATTGGTTCAAGACCAGGTTGAACTTCCTTCTGGCAAAGGTAAAGCACAACGTGATTTGATTTTTCACAATGGAGCGGTATGTGTCTTAGCAGTTACTCCAGAAAATAAGATTGTCTTAGTTAAACAATATCGTAAGGCAATTGAGAAAGTTTCTTATGAAATTCCTGCAGGTAAGCTTGAAGTAGGTGAAAATGCAGATCCAGAAGCAGCAGCCCTTCGTGAATTAGAAGAAGAAGCAGCCTATACTGGCAAACTAAATCTTCTTTATGATTTTTATTCTGCGATTGGATTTTGTAACGAGCGTTTAAAACTTTACTTGGCAAGCGATTTGACAAAAGTTGAAAATCCTCGTCCTCAGGATGAAGATGAGACTTTAGAGCTACTCGAGGTCAGTCTTGACCAAGCTAAAGCATTGATCCAGTCTGGAGATATTTGTGATGCTAAGACCATTATGGCTATCCAGTACTGGGAATTACAAAAAAATAGTGGAGGAACCCATGGGTAAACCTTTATTAACAGATGAAATGATTGAACGTGCCAATCGAGGAGAGGACATCTCAGGTCCTCCTTTGGTTGACGATGAGGAAACTAAGATTTTACCGACTTCTTCTCAAAATTTTGCCTATTCACGAAGCAGAGATCATGGCTTTAGCCAAGATACACTGACTATCGAAGTTGAACCCTCTATTCACAAAAGTCGTCGGATTGAAAATACTAAGAGAAATGTCTTTAATTCTAAATTGAATAAGATTCTATTTGCAGTTATTCTTCTCTTGATTTTGTTAATTCTAGCAATGAGATTTATTTAGGGGGACTATCATGAAAATTGGAATTATTGCAGCTATGCCTGAAGAACTAGCTTACTTACTTCAACACTTGGAGGACGCTCGTGAAGAAAAGGTTCTGGGAAATAGCTATCATACCGGTAAAGTTGGTTCTGTTGAACTTGTACTCGTAGAGAGTGGTATCGGAAAAGTCATGTCTGCAATGAGTGTCGCTATCTTAGCAGATCACTTTCAGGTTGATGCAGTGATTAATACTGGATCTGCTGGTGCAGTGGCAACTGGGATCGCAGTAGGGGATGTAGTGATTGCAGACAAGCTTGCCTATCACGATGTTGATGTGACTGCCTTTGGCTATGATTACGGTCAAATGGCTCAACAACCTCTTTATTTTGAATCAGACAAAAAGTTTATCAGTTTGATTCAAGAGAGTTTGTCTAAACTGGAACAAACTTGGCACTTGGGCCTAATCGCTACAGGTGATAGTTTTGTGGCTGGAGAAGATAAAATCAAGGTCATTAAAGAACACTTCCCTCAAGTTCTTGCTGTAGAGATGGAAGGAGCAGCTATTGCTCAAGCAGCTCATGCCTTGAATCTACCTTTCTTGGTCATTCGTGCTATGAGTGACAATGCCAATCATGAAGCATCCGTTTCCTTTGATGAGTTTATCGTAGAAGCAGGACGTCGTTCTGCCCAAGCCCTAATGACGCTTTTGCAGTCTATAAAGGATTAATAGAATAATTACTGAGAGTGGGACAGAAATCGGTAATTCGTTAGAATTCGATTTCGTCGTCCCACCTCCGCACAGTTGAGTAGGGCTGTAAAAGCTGATGAAATCAGCGTAGTAGAGCCTATTCAACCACTGCGTCTTGCTCGACAATCAAAAGAGAATTGAGAGGCTAGGACTTTTGTCCCAGCCTCTTCTTGTCTTGCCAACTAAAATAATCAGAAGAGTTCTAAGAAAAGTTATTTTTCCGCTTTTTTGATATAATAGAAACATTGACTTGAAGAATAAGGAAGAGGAAATGAACGAATTATTAAACGGTATGAATGACCGACAGGCTGAAGCGGTCCAAACAACAGAAGGTCCACTGCTGATCATGGCGGGGGCTGGTTCTGGAAAGACCCGAGTTTTAACCCACCGTATTGCCTACTTAATTGATGAAAAGATGGTAAACCCATGGAATATCTTGGCCATTACCTTTACCAATAAGGCTGCGCGTGAAATGAAGGAGCGTGCTTATGGGCTCAACCCAGCTACTCAGGATTGTTTGATCGCGACCTTCCACTCTATGTGTGTGCGTATCCTACGTCGTGATGCGGATCATATTGGTTACAATCGTAACTTTACCATTATCGATCCAGGTGAGCAGCGAACACTGATGAAACGCATTCTCAAACAGTTAAACTTGGATCCAAAAAAATGGAATGAACGGACTATATTGGGAACCATTTCAAATGCTAAGAATGATCTGATTGATGATGTTGCTTATGCTGCTCAAGCAGGAGATTTATATACAAACATTGTCTCTAAGTGTTATGATGCCTATCAAAAGGAACTCCGTCAGTCTGAATCAGTTGACTTTGATGATTTGATTATGTTGACCTTGCGGCTCTTTGACCAAAATCCTGATGTATTAACTTATTACCAGCAAAAGTTCCAGTACATCCACGTTGATGAGTATCAAGATACCAACCATGCCCAGTATCAATTAGTTAAACTCCTGGCTTCACGCTTTCAAAATATCTGTGTAGTTGGGGATGCTGACCAGTCTATCTACGGTTGGCGTGGTGCTGATATGCAGAATATCTTGGATTTTGAGAAGGATTATCCTAAAGCCAAGGTTGTTTTGTTGGAGGAAAATTACCGCTCAACCAAAACCATTCTCCAAGCAGCTAACGATGTCATCAAAAACAATAAAAATCGTCGTTCTAAGAATCTATGGACTCAAAATGCTGATGGGGAACAGATTGTCTACTATCGTGCTAATGATGAACAAGACGAGGCAGTCTTTGTAGCCAAAACCATTGATGAACTTGGTCGAAGCCAAAACTTCCTCCACAAGGACTTTGCAGTTCTTTACCGTACCAATGCCCAATCTCGTACGATTGAAGAGGCTCTGCTCAAATCCAATATTCCTTATACCATGGTCGGTGGAACTAAGTTCTACAGCCGTAAAGAAATTCGTGATATTATCGCCTATCTGAATCTCATTGCCAACTTGAGTGATAATATCAGTTTTGAGCGCATTATCAATGAACCTAAACGTGGTATTGGACCAGGAACAGTAGAGAAAATCCGTGATTTTGCTAATATGCAAAACCTATCCATGCTAGACGCTTCAGCTAACGTTATGTTGTCAGGGATAAAAGGTAAGGCAGCCCAGTCGATCTGGGATTTTGCAAATATGATTCTTGATTTGCGGGAGCAACTGGATCAATTAACCATTACTGAGTTAGTGGAAGCAGTCTTGGAAAAGACAGGCTACGTGGATATTCTCAATGTCCAGGCGACTTTGGAAAGTAAAGCTCGCATCGAAAATATCGAAGAGTTTCTTTCTGTTACCAAGAATTTCGATGATAATCCAGATAATCAGGAAGAAGAAACTAGACTGGATAAACTAAGTCGCTTCCTCAATGACTTGGCCTTGATTGCAGATACAGACTCTGGCAGTCAGGAAACATCAGAAGTAACCTTGATGACGCTCCATGCTGCCAAGGGACTGGAGTTTCCAGTTGTATTCTTGATTGGGATGGAAGAAAATGTCTTTCCACTTAGTCGTGCAGCAGAAAATGTGGATGAACTAGAAGAAGAACGTCGTCTGGCCTATGTAGGAATCACGCGCGCAGAGAAAATTCTCTATCTGACTAATGCCAACTCACGCTTGCTTTTTGGACGTACCAACTATAATCGTCCAACACGCTTTATCAATGAGATTAGTTCAGATTTACTGACCTATCAAGGTTTGGCTCGTCCAGCCAATAGTAGCTTCAAAGCAACTTATAGCAGTGGAGGTGTCGCATTTGGACAAGGAATGAGCCTAGCTCAAGCCCTTCAGGATCGTAAACGCAATGCAGCACCAAGATTCATTCAATCAAAAGGACTACCATTTGGACAGTTTGCAGCAGCTGGTTCTAAATCGGCTTCAAGTGAGACAAGCTGGTCTATTGGTGATATTGCACTTCATAAGAAATGGGGCGAAGGTACTGTCCTTGAAGTTTCAGGAAGTGGAACTACTCAGGAATTGAAAATCAATTTCCCAGAGGTCGGCCTCAAAAAACTGTTGGCTAGTGTAGCACCGATTGAGAAGAAGTAAGTTTTCAAAATGGTTAAGATTGAGGTTGGGACAAAAGATCCCGACCTCACTTTTTATTAGCAATCAAACTTTGACGCGGTAGCTGATTGAACTTTTTGTTCGTCTTTTAGACTCCAAAAAGCTCCTAATCATCCTCGCGGGGCTGGGACTACGAAATCGAGACTATGTCTATCGATTTCTGTCCCACCACCATTTTTACGAATTCTCTTATCACAATCTTGTGATAATTTACATTTTCTTAACAAAAAGTTTTTTTGCTCACATGATTTTAAAAAATAGTGTATAATTGAGACTGCTTTTGAAAGGAGAAGAAAATGACTGAAAAACAAATGAAAACTTTAGGTTGGATTGCAACCTTTATGTCTGTAATGATGTATATCTCATATATTCCACAAATTATGAATAACCTTGCGGGTCAAAAAGGAAACTTTATCCAACCAGCAGTAGCTGCACTTAACTGCAGTCTTTGGGTATACTACGGACTCTTTAAAAAAGAACGTGATATTCCTTTGGCAGCAGCAAATGCTCCAGGTATTGTTTTTGGACTTATTACCGCATTGACAGCTTTAATTTAATATAGATAATGAACTCTTCTTCGTATTTAAGCATGAAGGAGAGTTTTTCTTTATCCGAAAATCCTAAAAAAACATGATATAATACTATTAGAAAGGTTGGTGTTTATGGCTAGAATACTTATCATTGAAGATAATAATGAGATTCAAGAAATTTTGAAAACTCTTCTTTCTGAGGAACATGAGGTGATTCAAGCTTTTTCTGGTACTGAAGGAATGATTCGTTTTGAGCAAGGCAACATTGATCTAATCTTGCTGGATATTATGCTTCCAGGAAAAAATGGCGATCAAGTTTTAAAAGCCGTTAGAAAAGATAGCTCAGTTCCTGTCATCATGCTAACTGCCCTAAGCGATAAAAAGCTCATCAGTCAATATCTCTTAGATGGTGCTAATGATTATATTGTAAAGCCTTTTGATTTGGATGAAGTTTTTGCCAGAGTTACGGTACAATTACGTCAAAATAGTGACAAGCAACCAGCTGAAATCGAAAATCCTGACAAGTTGATTCAAGAGTTAAAAAATATTCAGTTTGATGCAGATAGTTTTGAAATCAAAAATTGCCAGGAAACTATTCGCCTAGCTAAGAAAGAATGTTTGATTCTCCAAACCTTACTGGGACATCCTAAGAAAATTTTCACGAAAGAAGAACTCTATGAGTTGGTATGGGAGGATACTTATTTACCAGGCGATAATACTCTCAACACTCATTTAAGTAATCTCCGTAAAAAATTAGGCCAACTGGATCCAGAGCAAGAGTATATTGAAACTATCTGGGGAGTTGGTGTTCGGTTAAAAGGAGATGAGAAATGATCTACATTTTACTATCTTTGCTAGTGCTGGTTATTATCCTATTGACGATATGGTTGATTCGCTACCATTTAGCACTCGTTAACTTGAGTCAACAAATCGAAGATAAGATTCTTACTGGAAGCATGAAAAGAATTGGAGTATCAACGTTCTCTAAGGATTTTTTACATCTTTACCAGCAAATCAATCATCTCTTTCAAGAAGTTGAGCAGTCACGCTTGATTATGAAACGTGAAAAACAGACTTTAGACATGGCTATTAGCAATATTGCACACGATATTCGAACGCCCTTAACGATTGCATCGGGTTATACTCAGCAATTGCTTAAAACAGAAAATCCTGAGTCTGAGAGTTTGAAAAAAATTTCCCATCATCTCAATCAAGTTTCAAAACGTCTAGAGGCTCTTTTGGACTATCGTCGGTTAATGGAGGGAGCAGTAAAACCTGACTTATCTGAGTTAGAAGTCTCGACATTTATGACGCAAAAACTGCTGACCTATTATGATTCATTTCAGACGGCAAAGATTAACCTTGATTTACAAGTGGAACCTAGTTTGTATTTGTTGACTGATTCAGATTTATTAGACCGTATGTTGCAAAATCTCATTGGCAATGTTTTAAAACATGGTAAGGATGAAGCGAGATTTTCTTTGAAGGAAGTGGACAATCACATTTGTTTGGAAATTTCAAATCTGGTCAAACAACCCATTCGCAAAATTGAAAATCTCAGTCAGCGATTTTACTCTGAAAATCTCTCAGATACAGAAGAATCGTCTGGTTTAGGTCTTTATATTACTGAAGAACTATCCCATCTCCTTGGAGCAGAACTACAACTAAGTACAGATGGTGCCTGGTTTACAGTTAAGATACTCTTTTAAAACAAAGAACCTCCTCTTTTTGAAAAGAGGAGGTCATTTTTATAAGCTTTTCTTTTTGAAAACAGCAAGTCCACTAATGGTAAAGAATAGAATAACAGTTACTGTAACGATAATGGTGTATAGAACAGCCTGACTATAGGCAGTCATGGCATAGGCAACATTTAAGGATAAATAGCGTAAAATCTCGATATCTGGAAAGATAAGCATCGGTGTTGAAAGCAAGATAGAACTGATTAAATAGCCTATGAAAACAGCCAAATAAGAATGAGTCACATAGAGAATGAAGGAAACAATAGATAGCCAAGCTAGAAGGCAGAGGAATTCCAGAGCAATTGTTAGAAGTAGATTGCCAATAAATCCTTCTGGTATCGTACCAACCCCGTTTAGGATAGTTGCTGGTACGAAAGCAATAACCAGACTAACAAGAATTTGCATTAGAGCGATACTTGCTAATACTACAAACTTAGCTAGGAAGAATTCTGTGCGAGAAACCCCTACTGTCAAACTGTTTTTATAGAGGTTTCCGATAAGGTCAACTCCCAGAACGAGGCAAGCAAGGATAATACAGAGAAAAACGAGGTTTGAACCTTGACTCGATGCGTTAATCAGGGCTTGCACAC
Source organism: Streptococcus infantis (assembly GCF_047463615.1). Classification (GTDB taxonomy): domain Bacteria; phylum Bacillota; class Bacilli; order Lactobacillales; family Streptococcaceae; genus Streptococcus; species Streptococcus infantis_X. The sequence continues at coordinate 176,976 of NZ_JASHDO010000001.1, forward strand.
CATTCCAACCTTGGGTTGGAATTTCTGATTCTGGGGGCGTTGTATTAACTGACATTAGATGTCCTGTAGCCCCAATAGTAGCTCCCATTAACATGAGTGCAAAGAGAACAATCTCTGTAATCCAAAAACCTTTGGAACGGAAAAGACGGTAAAAGTCTGCTTGAATTGTATGAATCATGATCTTCCTCCTATTTTACTAATTGTGTGAAGTATTCTTCAAGATTTTGACGAGCATAGTAAATCTCATCAACAGCGACATCTGCTAGAGTAAGTTCTTTGAGAATTCGTTTGACATCTTGTTCATGACTAAAAATATGAATCTCATTATCTGAATTCACAACTTTAAATTCAAGACGCACTTTGTCTTTTAAGATTTGACTAGCTTTTTCTTTTTCACTTGTTTTCAGAACGATATAGTCTTCATTCAGTGTCTCAAATTCAGCCTTACTGATTTCTCGAATGATTTTTCCTTGGTCCAGAATTCCAAAGCGATTGGCAACAAGATAAAGTTCTGACAAGATATGACTAGAGATGAGAATGGTCATTCCTTTCTCTTGATGCAGACGTTGAATCATTTGACGAAACTCTTTGATACCGATTGGGTCAAGACCATTGATGGGTTCATCAAGGATGAGAAAGTCTGGTTTTGATAGGAGGGCAATAGCAATGCCTAGGCGTTGTTTCATTCCAAGAGAGAAATCTCGAAAAACTTTTCTACCTGTATCTGCTAACCCCACATACTTTAATGTTTCCTGAATGACTTGATCAGCATTTGGGATATGTCGAATAGTACAATAGTATCTTAGATTTTGATAGGCTGTTAAATGATTGTGAGCTACTGGGGATTCAATGACTGAACCTACTCGAGATAGTGCTTTTGTGCACTCCTTATACCCTTGACTAGAAAAGAGGGAAATAGTTCCTTGGTCAGCAGATAATAATTGTGTAACGATTTTAATCAGAGTTGTTTTACCAGCACCATTTTTTCCGATAAGTCCATAGATATCTCCTTCTTTTACTGAGAGACTAAGATCTTGTAGAATAGGTTGTTTGCCAAATTGTTTGGACAAGCCATGGATTTCGAGGACTGTTTTCATAGTTTTCTCCTTTAATCTTTAAGGTGTTTTATTTTTATAACTCTAGTATAAAGCATAGATATCAAAGAATCGTCAAGCATTTCTAAAGAGTTTCTAAAGTTTTTAAATTTTTAAAAAAAATAAAAGCCCAGTTGGCTAGAAATACTAGTTGACTGGGCTTATTTTTTACAAAATATATTTCTCAATAGCGCGTGCAACACCATCTTCTTCATTGCTAGCAGTTACGGCATCAGCGAGAGATTTGACGTGGTCGCTGGCATTTCCCATAGCGATCCCCAGCCCAGCAAATTCTAACATCTCAATGTCGTTATTGGCATCACCCATAGCCATGATTTCAGAAGGTTGGATATCTAAAATTTCAGCCAAACGAGAAAGAGCAAAGGCCTTGGTTGTACCGAGTGGCATTGCTTCATAGATCACTGGTTGTGAACGAACACCGCTAAATTTTTGACAAAGTTCATCAGCAAATCGTTGTTCAAAGTCATCTGTCTGTTCTTTTGTCCCTAAAAACATACCTTGGAACATACGATACTTCCCGCTAGTAGCTTCTTCCAGTGAGATTTCAGTCAGGTCAGAGAAAACAAGTGTGGCATCATATTGAACGATAGGATTTGGTTTACCTCCAAGAACGAAGTAGTGCTCTTCATCAAAGAGAGTTAATTGAACCTCACTCTTTTCAGCAAGGTCATTCAGATATTCGATGTCTGGTTTGCTAAGTTCCCGCCAGTCAACCAGTCCCCAATCACTGGTTTGGTGGGTAGAACATCCATTGTTGACGATGACGTATTCATTTTCCAAATCCAGACCCAGTTTCTTATAATATGGGAGGACTCCAAAGAGTGGACGACCAGTACAGAGAACCAGTTTGACGCCTTTGTCGATAGCCTTATGAATGGCGTCAATATGAGCCTGAGGGATTTCCTTGGCTTCATTGAGTAGAGTTCCATCCATATCCAGAGCAAGTAGTTTAATCATAGTAGTTCCTTTTCACGTCTTTTATCTATATTATAGCATATTTTGGAGGAAATAAGGATTACTATGTCAATTTAGGACGTTTGGATGACAATTTAAGATTTGAAGAAGATAATTGGCAAATATATGCTATACTAAACTTGCAATGCAGTTGAGATTATAGAGATAATGAAGAAAAAGCAGAGGGCTTATTATGAAAAGAAGAACAGTACAGATTTTACTAGCTTTATTAGTAATTGTTTATAGGAAGACATGGTTTTGGTGGATTTTTAATCATTTTGCAGGTAGGCTTGTGCCTGCTAGTAGAGAATTTTTTCAAATTCTTTCTTTTTTAGAGCTCATCGTTACTTTTATAGCTATTCTTTATTTACTAGTATTCGAAGGTAAAAGAATTCTTGAGTTGAAGTGGAAATGGAGATATCCAGTTTATTTGCTTCTTGCTTATGGAGTCAGTTATCTTTCAGATATTGTGTTTTCCTTTTTAACCCCTGCAACGTCCAATCAAATCGCTTTAAATGAATTGACTGAGATGACAGGGCGACAAGAGTTACCTTATCTTTTACTTATTGTTTGTCTTCTAGGACCAATTACAGAAGAATTGGTATATCGAGGAGTTCTGATGAATACATTTTTGAAAGATTCACCATGGTATGGAGATGTTTTGCTATCAGCCTGTGTCTTTGGCTATGTGCATGTCAGCTCAGGTTTAACACCACTCGCCTTTTTCACCTATGCAAGTGGAGGAGCAATTTATGCATTCCTCTACCGAAAAACTCACTCTCTCTATTATCCCATTTTGCTCCATATCATGATTAACATTACAGCATTTTGGGATTATGGATGCTCGTATTTTCTGCTAGGTAAATATTAAAAAGTCGGATTTTATTCCGACTTTTTTAATACGGGACAGGTTAAAATAAGGGCTTTATATCAATCTGTTTTGACCTAAAAAATGATATAATAAAAGGTAATGACAAAAACAAACGAGGCAGAGATGAAATTACTGTATACCGATATTCGGACTTCTTTGACAGAAATCCTAACAAAGGAGGCTCAAGGGCTGGTCGCCCAGGGAAAACGAGTCTTTTACATTGCCCCTAACTCTCTTTCTTTTGAAAAGGAACGTGCCGTGCTGGAGTACTTGAGTCAGCAGGCTTCTTTTGCTATCACAGTCACGCGCTTCGCTCAGATGGCTCGTTATCTGGTTTTAAACGATATACCAGCGAAGTCTAGTCTCGATGATATCGGTCTTGGTATGGCTTTCTATAAATGTCTATCTGAGATTGATGCTAAGGATTTGCGAGTTTACGGAGCTATTAAACAAGATCCGCAATTCATCCAACAACTGATCGAAATTTATCACGAAATGACAACTGCTAAGATGAGTTTTTTGGACTTGGAAAGTCTAGCTGACGCTGATAAACGCTCTGATTTACTCTTAATTTTTGAAAAAGTAACAGCTTATCTAAATCAAGGTCAAGTTTCTCAAGGAAGTCAATTATCGTATCTGATCAATGCTATCGAAGAAAACAAGGTAAGTAGTGATTTTAGTAAAATTGCCCTAGTCATTGATGGTTTCACCCGTTTTTCTGCAGAAGAGGAACACCTAGTGGACTTGCTCCATCGTAAGGGTGTTGAGATTATTATTGGTGTATATGCGTCTAAGAGAGCCTATACTAGCCCATTTAGTGAAGGCAACCTCTATCAAGCCAGTGTTGAGTTTCTACGTCATTTAGCCTTTAAATATCAGACTAAGGCAGAAAATGCATGTCAAGAACATGAAAACCTTGATGCTTTCGCTAAAACCTCAAAATTACTGGAAAGTGCTTATGATTATTCTGAAATCAGTATAGAAGTGGATGCTAAGGATAGAGAAGACTTGCAAATCTGGTCTTGTCTGACCCAAAAAGAAGAGCTAGAGCTAGTTGCTCGTAGTATTCGCCAGAAATTGCACCAAGACTCAGAACTTAGTTATAAGAATTTCCGTATTCTACTAGGTGATGTAGAGTCCTATAGACTGTCTCTGCAGACAATTTTTAATCAATATCAGATACCCTTCTATCTGGGGAGAAGCGAGTCTATGGCTCATCATCCTTTGACTCAATTTGTAGAATCCGTGGGACGTCTCAAACAATACAATTTCCGTCAAGAAGATTTGATTAATCTCTTACGCACTGGCTTGTATACTGACCTTAACCAAGAGGAAATTGATAGCTTTGAACAATATCTCCGCTATCTGGGGATTGATGGTCTGTCTAACTTTAAACAAGAATTTACTAAAAATCATCGTGAAAAATTTGATTTAATCAAATTAAATGAGCTTCGTGTTCGTGTTCTAAGCCCACTAGAAACTCTATTATCCAGTCGTAAACAAAAGGCTGAAAATATCCTTGCAAAATGGAAGAACTTTTTGAAGGATTCTTTTGTGACCAAGCAATTGCAAACCTTATCTGCAACAATGGAAGTGGCAGAACAAGAAAGACAAGAGGAGGTCTGGAAAGCATTTTGCCACGTAATGGAGCAATTTGCAACTGTATTTGAAGGTTCTCAGGTCACTTTAGATGATTTCTTGGCACTTCTTCATTCGGGAATGTCCATATCAAATTATCGTACGATCCCAGCAACGGTAGATACGGTTCTGGTGCAAAGTTATGATTTGATTGCACCTTTGACAGCTGAATACATTTATGCACTTGGTTTGAGTCAAGATCACTTGCCTAAAATTGCTCAAAACACTAGTTTATTGAGCGATGAAGAAAGGGAAGTACTGAACCAAGCAACCCAAGAAGGTTCTCAATTACTGATTGCAAGTCAAGAAAACCTTAAGAAAAACCGCTATACCATGCTTTCTTTGGTCAATTCTGCCCGTAAACAGTTAGTCTTGTCAGCACCAAGTTTACTAAATGAAAATGAGAGTAAAGAGTCAGTTTATCTGAAAGAATTGCAGGACTTTGGTTTTAGCAAGATTGAACAGAGAATTGACCGAAAGAATCTAACAAAGGATGATATTGGTTCTTATCACAGTCTTTTGTCTAGTCTTGTTGCCTATCATCAGCAAGGTGAGTCCGAGATAAGTGACCAAGACTTAACCTTTGTCAAAGTTTTAGCTCGTGTCATGGGGAGAAAGTTGGAAGACCAAGGTTTAGAAAATCCAGTCCTGCCTACAAGTCCTCGCAGTAAGACTTTAGCGGCAGATACTTTAGATGCCTTGTATCCTCAAAATCAAGATTTTTATCTATCAACTTCGGGATTAACGGAGTTTTATCGAAATGAATATAGTTATTACCTTCGTTATGTCTTAGGCTTGCAGGAAGAATTGCGTCTTCGTCCTGATGCAAGAAGTCACGGGAATTTCTTACATCGTATTTTTGAACGAGCAATGAAACTTCCCCCTAATGAATCCTTTGATCGTCGTTTAGAACAAGCTATCTCTGAAACCAGTCAAGAACGTGAGTTTCAAGCTATTTATCAGGAGAGTTTGGAGGCTCAATTTACTAAGGAAGTCCTCTTGGATGTCGCACGCGCTACTGGACATATTCTTAGACATAATGCGGATGTTGAAACGATTCAGGAAGAGGCAGTCTTTGGTGGCAAGGAACAAGCCTTTATTCAGCTAGATAATGGTCGAAATCTCTATGTTCGTGGTAAGGTTGACCGAATTGACCGTCTAAAATCAGATGGAGCTATCGGTGTTGTAGATTATAAGTCTTCTTTGACTCAGTTCAAGTTCCCTATGTTTTATAATGGTCTTAACTCGCAATTACCAACCTATCTAGCTGCCCTCAAGCAAGAAGGGAATAGAGACTTCTTTGGTGCTATGTACCTAGAAATGGCTGAACCAATTCAGTCATTACAAACTGCAAAAACTCTTTCTAAAGCAGTAGCAGAAACCAATAAGACTATGAAATACCAAGGCCTCTTTCTTGAAAAAGAGATAAAAAACCTTGGAGAGTTTTACAATAAAAACAAGACTTATCAGTTGTCTGATGAGGAATTCCAGTTATTGTTGGACTATAATGCCCTTCTCTACAAAAAAGCGGCAGAGAAGATTTTATCTGGTGAATTTGCGATCAACCCTTATACAGAAAACGGTAAAAGCATTGCACCCTATGTGCAACAATACCAAGCTATTACAGGTTTTGAAGCCAATTATCATTTAGGTCAGGCGAGATTTTTAGAGAAAGTTGCCAAGAGCAATGCCAAGGAAGCTTGGTTTAATAAATTCAGAGAGGAGTTGGAGCGATGAAATTTTTAACCCAAGAAGAGATTGCAGCCTTGCAAGTAACAGAAGCTAATTCTGACAAGAAGCCAAAGAAAACTGCTGAGCAAATTCAAGCGATCTACAGTTCTGGTCAAAACATTCTGGTCTCAGCATCAGCTGGCTCAGGGAAAACCTTTGTCATGGCTGAACGAATTCTTGACCAACTAGCGCGTGGTGTTGAGATTCGCCAACTCTTTATCTCAACCTTTACGGTAAAGGCAGCAACCGAGTTAAAAGAACGCTTGGAAAAGAAAATCAGTCAACAAATCCAAGAGACTCAAGATTTGGAACTAAAAAAACACCTCGGCAGACAACTAGCTGATTTACCCAATGCTGCGATCGGGACCATGGACTCTTTTACTCAGAAGTTCCTAACTAAACATGGCTATCTTCTCGACCTTGCTCCAAACTTCCGCATTCTTCAGAATGAAAGTGAGCAGCTTCTCTTAAAAAATGAGGTTTTTCGACAAGTTTTTGAACAGCACTACCAAGGCAAGGATAAAGATAATTTTAGTCGATTGGTCAAGAACTTTGCAGGTAGAAGCAAAGATGCGCGTGGTTTGCGTAAACAGGTCTATATGATTTATGACTTTTTGCAATCTACCAGCAATCCTCAGGCTTGGCTAGAAAATTCCTTTCTAAAAGGCTTTGAAAAGGCTGATTTTACAGTTGCTAAAGAAACCCTTGCAGAGGATATAAAAGAAAGACTTTGGGATTTAGAAAGCTTTTTCCGTTACCATTTGGAAAATGATGCCAAGGAATTTGGCAAAGCAGCTTACCTAGAATCTGTCCAACAAGTCCTTGACGAGATCGGTTCTTTAAGCCATGAATCTACTTTTGAGCAATATCTAGAAGTTTTAGACCGAGTTGTTAGTATCTCTAAGGATAAGGGAGGTCGTTCTCTTACAAATGCTAGTCGTAAGGCCGAACTGCAAGACTTGAAAGAAATCTACAACCAAGAGAGAAAAGCAAAGTTTGAAAAATTGATTGCACTCAATGACCAAATCACTTTACTAAAATTCCAAGAAGATTATCATCAAGATTCCTGGGACTTGGCAGAGACATTCCAAGTATTCATGAGTGATTTTGTTGATGCCTATAGACAACGAAAACGTGAAGAAAATGCCTTTGAATTTGCGGATATTAGCCACTATACCATTGAGATTTTGGAAAACTTCCCACAGGTTCGACAAGAGTATCAGGAACGCTTCCACGAAGTTATGGTCGATGAATATCAGGATACCAACCACATCCAGGAGAGAATGCTGGAACTCCTCTCAAACGGTCATAATCGTTTTATGGTAGGAGATATTAAGCAGTCTATTTATCGTTTTAGACAGGCAGATCCCCAAATCTTCAACGAAAAATTTCATAGATTTGCTCAGGAAAGTGAAGAAGGTCAATTAATTCTACTTAAGGAAAATTTCCGGAGCAGTTCAGAAGTTCTAGATGCTACGAATGATGTCTTTAAGCGTCTTATGGACGAGGAAGTTGGGGAAATTTCATACGATGGTATGCATCAACTTGTTTTTGGAAATACTGATATTCAAGCAAATCTTGAAAACAAGGCAGAAGTTCTCTTATATGATAAGGATGATAGCGATTCTGATGATGAGGAGGAACTTGCAACCAACAAATTAACTGGTGAAATGCGCATGGTGCTTAAGGAGATAATTCACCTTCATAATGATAAAGGTGTACCTTTCAAGGACATGGCTCTCTTGACTGCCAGCAGAAGTCGGAACGACCAGGTTTTACTTGCTTTGTCGGAATATGGGATACCAGTTAAAACTGATGGCGCTCTAAACAATTATTTGCAATCTTTAGAAGTGCAGGTTATGTTGGATACTCTTCGTGTCATCCATAATCCTCTGCAAGACTTTGCTTTAGTAGCTCTCATGAAGTCTCCTATGTTTAGCTTTGATGAAGATGAATTGGCTCGTCTAGCTCTTCAAAATTCCGAGGATAAGGTTCAAGAAAACTTTTATGAGAAACTAGTCAATGCTCAGAAGAAAATTGGTCTTCAAAAGGATTTAATCAAAGATGAATTACAAAAGAAACTAAACTTCTTCATGGAAACAGTCCAGGCTTGGCGCGTATATTCCAAAACGCACTCACTTTATGGTCTCATTTGGAAAATCTATAGTGACCGCTTTTACTATGACTATGTTGGTGCTTTGCCAAATGGTCAGGCTAGACAGGCTAACCTCTATGCCTTAGCTTTACGAGCTGATCAGTTTGAAAAGAGTAATTTTAAGGGATTATCTCGCTTTATTCGAATGATAGATCAGGTCTTGGAAGCCCAGCATGATCTTGCCAATGTGGCTGTAGCACCACCTAAGGATGCTGTAGAACTTATGAGTATTCATAAAAGTAAGGGCCTTGAGTTTCCTTATGTCTTTATCCTTAATATTGATCAGCAATTTAATAAGCAAGATTCCATGTCTGAAGTTATCCTAAGTCGTAAAAATGGCCTTGGTCTTAAGTACGTAGCTAGAGTAGCTACAAATGCAAAAGAGGAATATGTTCCATCTACGATTAAGCTATCCATCCCAAGCTTGACTTATATTCAAAATGAGGAAGAGCTCCAATTAGCAAGTTATTCTGAGTTGATGCGTTTGCTTTATGTAGCCATGACGCGAGCTGAGAAAAAATTATATTTAGTCGGGAAAGGTTCTCGAGAAAAGTTGGAGTCTAAAGAATATCCGACAAATGGAAAAGGTCTTTTGACTCGAGAAACTAGACTAGATGCTACTAATTTCCAAGATTGGATTTGGGCCATTTACCAAGCATTTACGAAAGAGGATTTGCACTTCACTGTACGTTTTGAGGGTGAAGAAGACTTAACCAAGGAAGTGATCGGAGTCTTGGAAAATAAAAGTAAGCTTCAAGATCAATCCCAAGCAGATAACCGTCAATCTGATACCATTAAGGAAGCTTTAGAAATGCTGAAAGAAGTGGAAGTCTATAATCAAGTCCACCGTGCAGCGATTAATCTTCCGAGTGTTCAGACCCCAAGCCAGATTAAGAAGTTTTATGAACCAGTCATGGATATGGAAGGTGTAGTAGTAGCTGGTCAAAGTAAAGTAAAAGATAATTTGATTCAGTTTGAACTTCCAGACTTCTCTAAAACAGAGAAAGTTACTGGAGCCGAGATTGGTAGTGCCACACATGAACTCATGCAGCGAATCAACCTTTCTCAGAGGCCAAGTATAGAAACTCTAACAGAAGCCTTAAATCAAGTTCAGGCAACTTCAGCTGTTAAAGATAAAGTTAATCTAGAAAAAATCTTGTCCTTCTTTGATACAGATCTTGGTCAAGAGATTCTTGCAAATCAAGATAAACTTTATCGAGAACAACCCTTCTCTATGTTAAAAAGAGATGCTAAGAGTCAGGAAGATTTTGTTGTCCGTGGAATTTTAGATGGATATCTAGTTTACGATGATAAAATTGTTCTCTTTGATTACAAGACAGACCGCTATGACCAAGCTAGTCAACTGATTGAACGTTATAGAGGTCAATTATCTCTCTATGCAGAGGCTCTATCTCGTTCTTATCAGATAGAAACCGTTGAAAAATACTTGATTTTACTTGGCAAAGAGCTGGTAGAAGTCGTTAAACTATAAAAAGAAAGGAGGCATCATGTCCATTCCTGTTAGAAAAAACTTATATGATGCAGTTTTAGAGTCCTCTAAAGCTGATACTTGGGAACAAGCTACCAAAGAATGGAGTGAAGTTTCCTTGATTTTTAATGGAATCGGTCGAAGTAATTGTGTCTGTGGCAATGCTATTAAGTTCGCTTATGAACTTTTTAACGGTGTTACCGGCAAACGTCTCTTTCCCATTGGGAGTGACTGTGTGCGTCATTTCCAGAGAATTAGCCTAGATCAACAGCTAGAAGAGGAGGAAAGACTTCTCAGAAAGCTTGAAAATCTGACCAGAAAAGCCCAGAAAAAAGAAGCCATTCGAGTTAATAAAACAGATTTTGATGAGCAACTGATCAACTGGCTATGGAAAAAGGGAGCTTTTAAGTCAAATCGAGGTAATCAATTCTCACCAGAAAAGGATTATCAACTCTTTTTGGAGGTATTTCAAGGTGGAAGTTGGACTAAGGCAGAGCCTTTGAAGAAAGCTCGTATGGAAGAAGTCCTTGAGAAATTTATCAAACCCTTTCTACTTGGAAAATCTGACGATCAACTCTATCTTATTAAACTCGGAAAAGAAAAGTTTGACTATGAGCAGGAGCTTCGCATCAAGGCTGAAAAGGAACGAAAGAAGCGAGACAAGATTGCCAAACAATATGCGGATAATCTAGTTCTAGCAATGGGACCAGCTGAACGAGCCTATCAGGATTACTTTGGATTGAGCGAAACACTGACACTAGAGGAGCGCCAGTGGGAAAAAATTCTCTTTGGAAAAAATCGGACAGAACGTTCTATAAAATCAAAACAGTACCAAAGAGAACTTGAAAAGGATCAACGCATTGCTAGTCAAGACCCTCTTGAAAGAAAACAAAAGCAAGTATGGTTGTTAAACTCTTATTTTCAAGATATTCCAGAAGAAAAAGCTCGCTTTTCTCGACTTTTAACAATGTATCGAAAAACTGGAGAAATCCCATTTTCAAGAGAATACCTATCTAATAATCTATTTGATTTCTTCTACAAAATGAAGGCTTTTGAGTTTGAAATAGCACCCGACCAGGTACGTGATTTTTTAAAGGAGTCTTTAAATGCAGAAAACCTATCGTCCGCTCAAAAATCTTGGATAGAAGGCATTTTAACCAACTGCATCAAACCTTTTTTAGAAAGAATGATAGTATAGCAGTAGTTTTCGTTCTGCATGGAGAGACTCATTATTGTTAAAATTATGTCTCAAAGTTTTCTACATAATTTAACTTATGTAAAAACTTAAAATATTTGTATCAATTAAAAATTAGAAAGAAACTATGTCAAAAGAAATCGATATCGAATATTATCACCAACTAGCCTTGCAAAAACAAAAAGAGCATCGAAAGTTTTTAGGAAATCTAAAGAAGAAAGCGCCTAAAAATTTAGATAAAATTGCACTTGAAATCCATCAAGAAGTTTTTAATGAAATTGATTGTACAGCCTGCGCTAACTGCTGTAAGAGTCTTGGTCCAGACTTCAAAGAAGCAGATATCACACGTATTGCCAAGTATTTTAAAATGAAATTGCCAGCTTTTGAAGCTGAGTTTTTGCAGGTAGACGAGGATGGAGATAAGGTCTTCAAATCGATGCCCTGTCCATTTTTAGGAGGGGACAATCTATGTTCTATATATGATGTTCGTCCTAAGGCTTGCAGAGAATTTCCACATACCGATCGTAAAAAGATTTATCAAATCAATAACCTGACTATTAAAAACACCTTAACTTGTCCAGCAGCCTATCTCTTTGTTGAAAGATTAAGAGAGAAAATAGATTAAGAACTCTCATTTTGTGATAAGATTCATCCTCAAATACAGTTACTGTTTGGGGATTTTTGTATATTTATTTTTATCTGAAAATTCAAACCATATTTCTTATTAATTGATAAGTCGTTTCTTTAAGCTTAAAGTTTTTTAAACCTAATCTTAAAGAAAACTGATATAAGGTATCTTTAAGCGATGTTCTGTATAGTTATACCATCATCAAAGAAAGAGGTATCGATATGAACTACATAGTCATTCCAGCTTATCAACCAGATAATAAACTTATCAAACTCATCGAAAAAATTCACGAAAAGAGTGATTTTCATATCTTAGTCATAGACGACGGCAGTTCATCAGAGTGCCAAAAAATCTTTGACAAAGCAGAACAATATGCAACTGTCATCCGTCACCAAGTGAACCAAGGTAAAGGGCAGGCTCTAAAAACAGCCTTTACTTATATCCAAGAACAAAACATTTATGGTACGGTTGTCACAGCAGATGCGGATGGACAGCACAAGGTATGGGATATTTTCCGCACGGCTAATAAAGCTTCCGAAAATCCAAACAAGCTAATCTTGGGTGTACGTGCCTTTTCAGGAAAAGTTCCCCTTCGTAGCCGTTTTGGTAACAGCTTAACCAAAGCTATCTTTAAACTTCAGACTGGAGTAGGAGTAACAGATACACAGACAGGTCTTCGTGCTTTTACTACAAACTTGATACCGTTTATGCTTAAGATTGAAGGCCAACGTTACGAATATGAAATGAATATGTTGCTCGAAGCAACGAAAGAATATGAGATTTTAGAAGTTCCTATTGAAACTGTCTATATTAATGACAATGAGGCTTCACACTTCCGCCCAATCCAAGACGGGCTCATGATCTATAAAAATATCATTAAATTTGCCTTGTCATCTCTCAGTAGCTTTGTTGTAGACTATATCGTTTACGCCCTAGCAATTTTGATTTTGCCGACAGTTCCGACGAGTCTACGAATTTTTCTAGCAAAGGGAGTAGCTCGTGTAACTAGTTCTATTTTCAACTATTCTACAAATAAAAAACTAGTCTTTAAAAATGACGATAGTCTTGTGAAAACAGGGATGGGATACTTTGGTCTAGCAGTTGGACTCTTTGTCTTAGATACGCTACTGATTCGTCTCTTCTTTACAGTCTTTGGTATCAACCTTCTGATTGCCAAAGTTATCGTCGGCATCCTTCTCTTCGCTGTCTCTTGGACAGTGCAAAAGAAATTCATCTTTAAGGAAAGGACATCAACTGTATTATGAAATTTTTAAAGAAACGCTATGCTTACGCCTCAGTTCTTGGCCTACTCTTGACAGGATCCTTTAGTTATTCCATGCTAAAGACCTTTGTCCTTGCTGAGACAATATCAACAGTTGCTACAACTAGCACAAGTTCCAATGCTGCAGCAGCAAGTCAAGCTGCTAAGACAGCTACTGTCACTGACTCTAGTTATAAAGATGACAATATTTCCGTCAATTTGTCTGAAACGACGGTCAATAATACACAAGTCTACGTTGCTGATATTACTCTGAGCTCATCAGATTATCTGAAAACTGCCTTTGCTCAAAATGCTTATGGAACTAACGTAACTGCAAAAACCTCTGTAACCGCAGCTGACAACAATGCCATTTTAGCAGTAAACGGGGACTACTATGGAGCTAACTCTACAGGTTATGTTATCCGTAATGGCGTTGTCTATCGTGATACTGTTCGTGAAGATTCTAGTAATGGCGACTTAGCTATTTATAAAGACGGCTCTTTCAAGGTTATTTACGAAGATCAGATATCAGCTGAGCAACTAGTTAATGACGGTGTCGTCAATCTCTTGGCTTTTGGACCAGCCTTGGTCGAAAATGGTGAAATTGCAGTTGATACCAATACAGAAGTAGGACAAGCAATGGCTTCAAATCCTCGTACAGCTATTGGTATAATCGATAAAAACCACTATATCATCGTTGTTTCAGATGGACGTACCTCAGAAAGTGAAGGTCTCTCTCTTTATCAGCTAGCTGAGGTCATGAAATCTTATGGAGTAAAAACTGCCTACAACCTTGATGGTGGTGGATCATCTACACTTTACTTCAACGGTCAGGTTATCAATAAACCAACGACTGGCGGAAACAAAATTTCAGAAAGGGCGGTGAGTGACATTGTCTACATCGGTTACTAATCTTGGCAAAAAACGTTTTAAGAAAACAGTCATTTCTTATACACTAATCACTATTTTCTTCTTTGCATTTTCTAGAATTTACGAATCATTTAGTTTTGGAGAAACTTCTGTTCATATGCACTATTTATTTGCAGCACCCCTTGTAGGGGGGATTCTACTAGCAATCTTTCTCAAGGTTCTCCCTCATTTCTCTCGTATTAGTCTAAATCTATGGAATTCGGCAGTAGCGATTATTACAGCAGGTACGCTTTTCCGTGGGATTGTCAATCTTTCAGGACGCTCTACAACCTTGGATACACCCTACTGGTATGTTGGGATTGGTTTTGCAATACTAGCGGTCGTCACTATTTTCATCAATCCAAACCTTTGGAAGAATGCTAGCAAAGTAACTAAAACCAAACGCAAAGAAGTCTATGGTCAGGCATAATGTTATTAAAAAGTAGTCGTTCAGCTGATGTTCGACAACTTTTTATCGCCTTTTATTTCTAAAATATTGTAAAAATATTACAAGTTTCTTTCTAATTTTAAATACTACTTTCGTATTTAAAATAATATTGTATAATAAAATGGATAATTGGCGTTTTTAATACAATATTTAAGAAAAACAAATCCCAAACTTGGTTTTTGTTAGGAGAAAAGAATGAAAAAAGTATTGCTGGCAAGTACGGTTGCCCTCTCTATGGCAGGTATTGCGAAAACGACTGTCTATGCTGAGGAATCTCAAGCTACCAATAAAGTTCAAACTTCTGAAAAGGCTACAGGAAGCCAAGCAGGAAATGGCAATCTGAACCAAACTCAAAACAAGTCAGAAACAGTCGAGCCTCAAACTTCCCCAAAGCAGGAAACTACTAACACCAAGGAGCAGTCTTCGACAGAAGCAGTAGTAGAAGAGGTTAACAAAGAAGGTTGGCAAAAAGAAAACAGTCAATGGCGCTATTATGAGAATAATAAGCCTGTTTTAAATTGGAAGAAGATAGCTGGTGTTTGGTATTATTTCAATCAAGAAGGCATCATGCTAAGTAATACTATTTTTAACAACTATCTTTTCAATAAGAGTGGAGCCTTAGCGGAATCATCATGGGTAAAACTTGAAAACAAATGGTATTATGCGACTGAAGAAGGAAAAGTAACTCGAAATAAATGGGCTAGTATTTCTGGAGATTGGTATCGTTTTGATCAAGATGGTATCATGCTTAGTAATGCTATCCACAATGACTATTTGTTCAATAGTAGTGGAGCTTTAGCAATTAACACTTGGACTAAAATTGGTGATAAATGGTACTATGGAAATCAAGATGGGAAAATTCTTCGTAATAAGTGGGAAAAAATTAAGAACATCTGGTATTACTTTAACCAAGACGGAACGATGCTCAGTGATACGATTTACAAAGAGTATCTCTTCAACAAGAGCGGTGCATTAGCCGAATCTTCATGGGTTAAAATTTCTAACAAGTGGTATTACGCTGACGCCTCTGGTAAGATAACTAGAAATAAATGGGAAAAAATTAAAGACCGTTGGTATTACTTTGATGCCGAAGGTGTAATGGAAAGTAGCACCTGGAAAAAGAAATACTATCTTAAAGATAGTGGAGCCATGGCTGAGAATGAATGGATCTTTGATAAGAAACACAATAGCTGGTTCTATATCAAAGCTGATGGTAGCTACGCTGAAAATCAGTGGCAGGGAGCTTACTATCTAAAATCTGGCGGCTATATGGCTAAGAATGAATGGATTTTTGATAAGGACTATGACGCTTGGTATTACCTCAAAGAAGATGGAGTTTATGTAACTGGGACTTTCAAAATCAAAGGTAAAGACCATTCTTTCCAAAGTAATGGAAAATGGATTTCTGATCCATCATCTTACTATAAGGTAGCTCCAATTACAGCTTATGTCTACAGCGCTTCAGGTGATAGACTCAGCTATATCTCACAAGGTAGCATTGTTTCAGTTACTGGAACAGAAGTTCAAGGTGGTCGACTTCCAGTCAAAATCTCTGGCCTTTCAGGTTATATGAACAAGAATGATCTTGTAGCAGTTAGTTCTGCAAGTGACTTCATTCCTCACTATACTACGGATGGTAAATATCTCTACCACGAGTTATCACCTTATGCTAGTATTCGAGTTGCACCACATAGCTCGGCTATGACCATTGGTAAAAAGTATTATTCAGCTGATGGTGCTAACTTTGACAACTTTACAGTTGAAAATCCTTTCTTGTTTAGAGATTTAAGCAAACCAACTAATTATACAGCAGCAGAGTTGGATAAAATTTTCTCTGTCATGAATATTCAAGGAAGTCGTTTGGCAGGTAAAGGTGCAGTCTTTAAAGAAGCGGAAGAACGTTATAAAATCAATGCCCTCTACTTGATTGCCCACAGTGCTCTAGAAAGTTCATGGGGACGTAGTCAAATTGCCAAGGATAAGAATAACTTCTTTGGCATTGCAGCCTATGATACAACACCATATGATTCAGCCAAAAGCTTTGACAATGTCGACAAGGGTATCTTAGGTGCAGCTAAATGGATTCGTGAAAATTATTATGACGAAGGTAGAACCCATCTTGGAAATAAAGCTTCCGGAATGAATGTCCTCTACGCATCAGACCCATATTGGGGAGAAAAGATTGCAAGTATTATGATGACAATCAACAGTAAGCTGGGCGAAAAAGACTAGAAATCATTAGAATCGATAACGACTGAAAAGTGGTTATCGATTTTGCTTATCAAGAGAAACTCGAGGAAATTCCTTTATGAAATTGAATTTTGAACATATGCACAAAAGAGGAAAAATCTAAACCACTTAGGGATTAATGCATACGCTTATAGCTACTCAGTTATAACAGACTTACTTGCTATTGTCCAAGCGAATAATCTGACCATATTAGGTGGAGATGTGTTTTGCTACAAAAATGCTCAATTGACACATACTTATGACAATTGGCATTATGAGAAACAATATCCAACTAGCGATTGTAGCAAATCTATTCTTCAAACATAAAAGTATATAAAGCATTATGTAAAAAATCATGGTAAACACTATTATTTTTCAATCGTTTTAGAGGAACCAATAGACTGAATAGAGAGTCAAATAGGAGAAATCATGATATAATAGAAGTTAGTGATTTATTTTTAGAAAAAAAGCTATCTGTTGCTTACTCGACAATAATAAAATAGATAAAATCCAAACTAAGAAAGGAATTTTACATTATGGCTATTATTCAATGGTTTCCTGGCCACATGTCCAAGGCAAGAAGACAGGTTCAGGAAAATTTAAAATTTGTTGATTTTGTGACGATTTTGGTGGATGCACGCTTACCCTTGTCTAGTCAAAATCCGATGCTGACTAAAATTGTAGGAGATAAACCAAGGCTCTTAATTTTAAATAAGGCAGATCTGGCAGATCCAGTTCAAACGAAAGAATGGCGTCAACACTTTGAAGCACAAGGAATTCAAACCCTAGCTATTAACTCCAAAGAGCAGGTTACAGTTAAAGTTGTGACAGATGCAGCCAAAAAGCTTATGGCAGATAAGATTGCTCGTCAAAAAGAACGTGGTATTCAAATCGAAACTTTGCGTACCATGATTATCGGCATTCCAAATGCTGGAAAATCTACATTGATGAACCGATTAGCTGGTAAGAAAATTGCTGTAGTTGGTAACAAACCAGGTGTCACCAAGGGGCAACAATGGCTTAAGACGAATAAGGATCTAGAAATCTTGGATACTCCTGGTATTCTTTGGCCAAAATTCGAAGATGAAACGGTTGCCCTTAAACTCGCATTGACTGGAGCTATCAAAGACCAGTTGCTTCCGATGGATGAAGTAACAATTTTTGGACTTAATTACTTTAAAACGCATTACCCTGAAAAACTTCAGGAACGTTTTAAACAAATGAATCTGGATGATGAAGCTCCTCAAATTATCATGGATATGACTCGTATCCTTGGTTTCCGTGATGATTACGATCGTTTTTACAATCTCTTTGTCAAAGAGGTTCGTGATGGAAAACTTGGTAACTATACCTTAGATACATTGGAAGACCTCAATGGCAACGATTAAAGAAATAAAAGAAGAATTAGCAAAGATAACTAAACTTGAAAGTCCCTTGTTTAAGGAATTTGAAAAAGATTCTCGTTCAGGTGTACAAAAGGAAATTGAAAAGCGTAAGAAAGCCATTCAAGCTGAAATTGATGAAAATCTCCGCTTAGAAGCCATGCTTAGCTATGAAAAAGATCTATATAGTGAAGGGATATCTCTAATTGCTGGTGTAGATGAGGTTGGTCGTGGTCCTTTAGCTGGTCCAGTAGTGGCTGCTGCAGTAATTTTACCTCAAAATTGCAAGATTAAAGGCTTGAATGACAGTAAAAAGATTCCAAAGAAAAAACATCAAGAGATTTTTCAAGCTGTTAAAGATAAGGCTCTAGCAATCGGTATTGGGATTATGGATAATCAAGTCATTGATCAAGTCAATATCTATGAAGCAACTAAACTAGCTATGAAAGAAGCTATTTCTCAGCTTGAACCTCAACCAGAACACCTTTTGATTGATGCAATGAAGTTGGACTTGTCAATTTCTCAGACATCCATCATCAAAGGGGATGCCAACTCCTTATCTATTGCAGCAGCATCCATCATTGCTAAGGTTACCAGAGATGAGCTAATGTCCAAGTACGATCAAGAATTTCCTGGTTACGATCTTGCACAAAATGCAGGATATGGAACAGCTAAGCATCTAGAAGGAATTGAAAAGCACGGTGTCACACCTATTCATCGCACCAGTTTTGAACCGATTAAAACAATCGTTTCAGAAACTAGTAAAAGATAATTAAAGGAGAGAATTATGGAGGAACAGTCGGAAATACTCAGCTCCAAGAAGGAATTTGCTTTCGCGTCCAGTACGATCTTAGCTCAAGCAGGGCGAGGTATTATTGTTGGATTAGTCGTAGGACTTATTGTTGGGTCATTTCGTTTTTTGATTGAAAAAGGCTTTCATGTCGTTCAAGGACTATATCTAGACCAAGAAAATCTACTTCGAAATCTATTGATCATTTTATTGTTTTATATTCTAATTTGCTGGCTTAGCGCCAAATTAACACGCTCGGAAAAAGATATCAAAGGTTCTGGTATTCCTCAAGTTGAGGCAGAGTTAAAAGGTCTCATGTCTCTCAACTGGTGGAGTGTGCTATGGAAGAAATATGTTCTTGGTATTCTCGCAATTGCGAGTGGACTCATGTTAGGGCGTGAAGGTCCAAGTATTCAACTAGGTGCTGTTGGAGGTAAAGGAATTGCTAAGTGGCTCAAGTCTAGCCCTGTCGAAGAACGTTCTTTAATCGCGAGTGGAGCTGCTGCTGGACTTGCTGCAGCCTTTAACGCTCCAATAGCAGGTCTGCTTTTTGTAGTAGAAGAAGTTTACCATCACTTTTCAAGATTTTTCTGGGTTTCAACCCTGGCTGCCAGTCTGGTAGCAAACTTTGTTTCCCTTCTCATCTTCGGCTTAACACCCGTTCTGGATATGCCAGATGATATCCCTCTCATGAGCTTGAATCAATATTGGATTTATCTGGTGATGGGAATTTTTCTTGGGCTCTCAGGTTTTCTTTATGAAAAAGCGGTTCTGAATGTCGGCAAAGTTTATGAATGTATTGGCCAAAGGCTTCATATTGATAAAGCTTATCATCCAATTTTTGCTTTTATCCTGATTATTCCTGTGGGAATATTCCTACCACAGATACTTGGTGGGGGAAATCAAATTGTTTTATCTTTAACAGAACAGGATTTCAGTTTTCAAATTCTCTTAATTTACTTTATCATTCGCTTTATCTGGAGTATGATCAGTTATGGTAGTGGACTGCCAGGAGGTATTTTCTTGCCAATTTTAGCTTTAGGATCCTTACTTGGTGCCCTGGTAGGTGTTATTTGTGTCAATCTTGGACTTGTTAGCCAGCAGCAATTCCCTATCTTTGTGATTCTTGGAATGAGCGGGTATTTTGGGGCTATCTCAAAAGCACCTTTGACAGCTATGATTCTTGTGACGGAAATGGTTGGTGACATCCGCAATCTCATGCCTTTAGGGATGGTGACCCTAGTTGCCTATATTATCATGGATCTACTCAAGGGTGCGCCAGTCTATGAGGCTATGTTGGAAAAAATGCTGCCTGAAGAAGCTTCAGATGAAGGAGAAGTTACCCTCATTGAAATTCCAGTTTCAGATAAAATAGCAGGGAAACAAGTACATGAACTCAATTTACCACATAATGTGCTTATCACAACCCAGGTACATAACGGTAAAAGTAAGACAGTTAATGGATCTACAAGGATGTATCTAGGTGATATGATTCATCTCGTAATTCCAAAAAGTGAAATTGGAAAAGTGAAAGATTTGCTTTTATAGCAGTATTAATTTACATAATTTATGTTATGTTGTATCAGGTAATAATTTAAGAAAAAGATTTTTCAGATTTATTTGATCGACAGATTCTTATAGATGAAAACAATATAAAAAAAAAACTCGGTCCCTAAAAGATGGAATCGAGTTTTTTATTACAATCAAATACACTGTAGAAGATTAGAAATTTTAAAACTATAAGTTCAATAAAGCAATGAATTACCAAATTTTAAGCTATTTTTCAAAACTAAAAGTTTATGTACAATTGACTTAACATGAGCTAAACCATTGATACAACTGAATTAGAAGCATAAAGTACATTCTTTAAAAAGTGTACTTTATTTTTGTTTTGTACATTATTCTAGAGTGGTATTTTGTATGTTTTATAGTGCATCATATAATCAAATCTAAGAAATTGATTTGTACATTTTTTACTCAAGTAACAGTAGAAGGAGTGACGGTTCAATTGTACATTTTATTTAAAATATTTATGGCTATAATAATAGTATTTGAAGCATAGATAAAGTAGATACAGTGGTATAATAGTGTCAAAAGACTTTCAGGAGAAATGAGATGAGATCGCATACAGTTATTCTAGGCGCTGGTGCTACTATTGCAGCAATTCCAGATGGTGATAAAAATGGGAAAAGCTCTTCAGTTATGAATGGATTGCTAAAAAAACTTAATTTAGAAGAAATTCTTGCCGGTGTTGAATTACAGACAAAGAGCGAAAATTTGGAAGATATCTATTCAGAGTTATTTGAGAGAGAAGAGTGCTCTGAAATAGTTAGGAAGCTAGAAGAAAGACTCTATGATTATTTTGCTTCGTTGGAGTTACCTGATGAACCAACAATTTATGATCTTTTAATATTAAGTTTAACTAATAAAGATTGCATAGCTACGTTTAATTGGGACCCTTTACTTATACAAGCTTATGTTCGCTGTTTAAAAATTACTCTGAACCTGCCACAAATTCTTTGTTTACATGGGAATGTAGCTGTCGGTTTTTGTGAAGAACATACTGAGTTTGGAACAGTAGATTACTATTGCCCAACATGTTATAAAAAATTAAATCCAACAAAATTATTGTATCCCGTAAAAAACAAAGACTATTCTTCCGATGGATACATAAATTGGTGTTGGAAAGTATTAGATTACTTTGTCGATCATTCATATATGTTAACTATTTTTGGATACAGTGCTCCTAAGAGCGATGTGGATGCTGTTAATTTAATGAAAAAAGCATGGGGAAATATTGAAGACCGACCACTTGAAGAAGTTTCCGTAATAGATATTATAGACGAAGAGACTATGCTAAATACATGGAAAGACTTTATTCATAGCCATCATTATAGGTATTCAAATTCATTTTTTGATTCTTACTTAGCAAAATTTCCAAGAAGAACTTGTGAAACCGTATTTGCAACATTTTCATTAAATGTTCCTTCTGATGGTAGTAGAGGATTTAAAGAGAATTTTAATTGGGACATGATAAAAGAGTTTTTATCTGATATGTTAGTTGAAGAACAGGAAAATAAAGGAAAATCAAATTTAAAATCGAGATATTTAGTTTGGGGTGAAGATGTTAACAAATAATCCAATTAATCATAGTGTACTTAAATTGTCAATGGATTTCGATAATGCTTTTAAACATAAAAATATAGAGGAAATCTATAGACTAATAGAATTTGGAAAAAATATGGAAAACACTATTGATGATATTTCCAAAATTCAATTATTTTATTCTATTGGGACAGCATACGCTGATATATTTGAACTAAGTGATAACTTAGTTTTCAACATAGATACCGATTTTACAGTTCAACAAATTTATTACTTAAGAAAAGCTATAGAAATTTCAAATAACGTTGATATAAATTCTGAGAACAGTAGGTTTGTTTTCCCATTATTATGTTCACTTTACACTAATTACGCAAATTTATTAGATGCTTGTGGTAGAAAGCAGTTAGCTATTAAGATGTATTGTAAATGTATACAAATCAATCCAAGATTCACAATGGCTAGTGGTAACTTGGCTATTTGTCTAGATCATTATCGTAATTTTTTGAATGATAACGAACACCTCCACTTTATTAAAAAAATTAAAAATTTAATAGAAACAAGCATAACTGTTTCAGATCCAAACAGAGTTGATTATGCAGAAAAGCGATTTATTGAACTTTACGAACAATATCTTAATTATAAAGACTTAGATGAATGCTCTTGTAAAACCATCGATTATAATCCTAATTCACAAAAGTATCGCGAATGGTGTTGGAACAACGGGCTGTATCTTAATCCACTTAATGACTTACAAGCTGACGATATAAATAGATATGATGATAATCTTTTGCTACCAAGTTTATTATTTCAATCGGATAAAGATTTAAACAAATATATTTCTATGTTTAATCAAATTAAGCAAGAATATGTTTATGCGCGTTATCTCTGTTTTAATAGCATTGAAATTGATTCGGTTCATTATGCTGATGAGAATGTTGATCTTATTGATTGTCTAGAATACGTACAATATTCTATCCGAGTAGAAGGATTAAAAGCAGCTTTTAAAACACTATATTCATTATTAGATAAAGTAGGAATGTTTATAAATGAATATTATTCTTTAAAAATTAAGACTCGACAAGTAAATTTTCATTCAATTTGGAGAACAAATAGCAATTTAGGTAAGTTGTTGGATAAGAATATTGGTCTATCATCTATATTTTGGATATCGAAAGATTTTGATAATGGTAATAATTCTTTGACAGCAAATCCACACGCAAAGCTATTAAAAACTATTAGAAATTATTTAGAGCATAGGTTTACTAATATTACATTGAATTTTATTGATGGAAGTGAAGAAAATAATGAAACTAGACTGTATCTAACTGAATTTGAACTTCAAGAGTGTACATTAGATTTATTAAATCTTGTAAGAGAAGTTATTTTTTCACTCAAAAATGCCATTCAAATAAGTGAAAATGAAAAACAATCTACTCTAAGCAGTGAAGTTGCTTTAATTCCGATAAATTATAAAGAAGTAGATTCGGAAGATAAATTATAACATTGAGCATACAATTTATAGTCGTTATAAAAAGCAATAGTCTAAATTCATTTAACTAATCGACTTAACTAGAGCTAAACCAAGGAATTGATTTGTACATTTTTTACTCTAGTAGTGGCAGAAGAAGTTACAAAAAGAACAGTTAGTTAATTGAAAACATCATTTTTTTTGGAATGAAATTCAAACTATAAAAAGAGATTACAATTAATAAATCAATCTGCAAAGTTACACAAAAGTTAAATAGTAAAAAAAACATAATTTTGTGATATAATAACGCTATAATTCTGAAACATTTATTATAAAGGTGATAATATATGATTTTCAGAAGAAATTAAAAGATTAAAAAATGCTTTTTAACATAACATAATTTTGCTAATAAAGTACTTGTCGCATTTTCTACTGTAAATAGATGGGAAGGTGGCAATGCAAAACCTAATTTTAATGCTATGAAAAATATAAAGGAATTCTGTTCAAAGTATGATGCAGAGTACACTACCATTAAAGAGTCGTAGCTTGATTTTAAAGTAAGGAGTAAAAAAATGATAAAAGATATTATTTCAGCAAACGCATTGGTTACACCAAATCAGAAAGAAATGAATATTTTAAAAGAGAGTTTTCCATCTTGTTTTCGTACTGATGGCTCTTTTGATATTGTAAAATTTTCTGAATTTTTAAAAGATAAAATTGAGATTTCTCACGAGGGGTACGAATTAAAATTTTTAGGTAAAAATTACGCAAAAATGCTAGCATCGTTTGATACTGAAACAGTAATAGTTCCTGATGAAAGACACAACAGCCTTCCTGAGAACACCGACAGTGAGAATATATATATCAGTGGTGACAATCTCGATGTTTTGAAACACTTGCTTAAATCTTATGCAGGTAAAGTTAAATGTATTTATATAGATCCTCCATATAATACTGGTTCTGATGACTTTGTTTACAATGATAAATTTAATTTCACTGTTGAGGATTTGGTTGAGAAGCTCAGTATCGATGAAGAGGAGGCACAACGAATTCTGGATTTAACTACTAGGGGCAGTGCATCACACTCTGCTTGGTTAATGTTTATGTACCCTAGATTACAACTAGCTAGAGATTTATTGAATAAACAGGGCGTAATTTTTATTTCAATTGATGATAATGAGAAAGACAACCTTAAATTACTGTGTGATGATATTTTTGGTGAAAACAATTTTATTGCTAGTATTATTGTACAAGCTAATAAGAGGGGGCAAACTTATAAACAACTTGCAAAGACTCATGAGTATTTATTGGTATACATTAAAAATGAAGATGTTATTTTAAATGAATTATCAAAGGGTGTAGGTGCTTTCGATAAACAAGATTCCATTGGTGAATTTGAAGAACGTGAACTTAGAAATAGGAATCCAAAGTACGGTAAGTATAATCGTCCTAATCTTTTCTATCCTATTTATACTAATCCTAATATTGTTGACAAATATGGATATAGTCCAATTTCGTTGGAGAAGACATCTGATTTTTCAATAGAAATTTTTCCACTTAACAGTGAAGGAGTGGAAAGCTGCTGGCGTTGGGGAAAGAAAAAATTAGTTGATAACAACAATTCTGATCCGATGGAAAGTAATGTGGTTGCTAAATTAAAAAATACAGGTGAATTTGGTGTTTATGAGAAATATCGGAAGGGCACATTTAAAGCAAAAACAATATGGTATGAAGATAATATTGTTGGAGATTTGGTTGGAGAAGACGACGATATATGGGAAGAAACAGCAGTTATAACAGAACAAGGCTCAAAAGAATTGAGTATATATGGTATGTCGGATGCATTTGATTTTCCTAAACCAACTTATCTTGTGAAAAAAGCTATGCAAATAGGAGGTGCTGAAGATTCTCTATTTGTAGACTTCTTTTCAGGCTCAGCAACTTCAACGGAGGCAGTTATGTCTTTAAATGCTGAGGATAATGGAAAAAGGAAAATAATTGCCGTTCAACTTCCAGAAGATCTGGACTTGAAATATAAAACAGTTAGAAAAAGTGAAAAAGCAAAGGTGAAGAAAGTATTGGACTTTTTAGATTCTGCAAATAGACCACATAGTCTCGACTATATTGGTATTGAAAGAATTCTTAGAGCAAAGAAAAAGATTCAAGAACAAAATCCAAATACAAGTGCAGATCTTGGTTTTAAACATTATTCTTTAGCAGAGGTCACCCAAAATACGCTTGATAAGATTGAAAAGTTTGATAACGGCGGATTTATTACTGACACTACTGTATATGATGAATTTGGTACTTCAACTATACTTACAACATGGTTAGTGCATGATAACTATGGGTTTGTAAATAATTGTAAAACGGTAGATCTTGCAGAGTATACGGCATACTGGTGCGAAAATCACTTATACCTTATCAATCCAGGACTTACTGAAGAAGCTATTAAGGCTCTTGTTGACAGATACAATACAGTTGGAGCTTTTAATCCACAAAATATTGTTCTCTTTGGATATAGTTTCAACTATGTAGAACTAGAGAATTTAAAAACAAATGTAAAAATCCTTCGCGATTCTGAAAAGAATCTCAAAATTAATTTGGATATCAGATATTAAGGAGGTGTTGTTTTGGAACTTATACTAGAAAGAGAATTGGATCATCAGCAGAAAGCAGTTGACGCTACAATCTCTGCCATTGATGGGATTAGAATGATAAAACCTTATCGAAATTATGAAAATCCCACATTTGACAGAAATGATCCCAGTCTTATTAAGAATTTAAATGAAATTCAAAAGAATATACGTTCAGACTATAGGGGATGTCGAGATGAAGGAAATTATCTAAACCTTGATATCAAGATGGAAACGGGAACAGGCAAAACTTATGTATATACACAAACAATTTTTGAAATGCATAAAAAATTTGGTTTTAACAAGTTCATTATTGCTGTTCCGTCTCTTTCGATTAAGGCAGGAACATCACAATTCATAGATGATAGCTATGTAAAACAGCATTTTTCTAATGCATGCGGCTACAATTGTGATATTGAGTTAAGCGTATTGGAAAGTCCTAAAAAAAAGAGAAAAGGACTTCTAGCTATGCCTCCTGGTATTCGTGATTTTTTTAATGGTTCATGTCAGAATTCGAACAAGATATATGTATTGCTTGTTAATATGCAATTGTTGACAAATGGTAATATGCTTTCTCGATCAGATTATGATTATTTGGTTGGGGATTTCTTTAGACCTTTTGATGCATTGAAAGCTACAAAGCCAATTGTGATTATTGATGAACCTCATAGATTTTCTCGTGAACAAAAAGCGTATAAAGCTATTGTTGAAGAGTTAAGTCCACAAATTATTATTCGTTATGGAGCAACATTTCCAAATATAACAGTTGGTAAAGGCAAAAATAAAGTTACTTTCAAGGATTTTAATAATCTTATTTACGAATTAAATGCCTGTGATTCTTTTAATCTTACCTTGATTAAAGGTATTGCAAAGGAACATTTTGAACCTTTATCGAAAAAGGAAGAAAAAGTCAAGATATTATCGGTAAAATCAAAAACTTCTGCTACACTCCAATTCAAAAAAAGAGGAGAAGAAACAAAAACATACATACTAACTACAGGTGATTCTTTATCTGTTATTGATTCCTCATTTGAAGGAGTGACAATTAGTGCTATTGGAAAAAATTTCATTGAACTGGTAAACGGACAAGTAAAATATCAGGGAGAAGAATTTAATACAGATATTTATTCATCATCTTATCAAGAGCAAATGCTAAAGTTAGCAATTCACCGCCATTTTGAAACAGAACGCCAAAATTTCTCAGGTAGAAGATATAAAATTAAAACTCTTGCTTTGTTCTTCATTGATGATATTACTTCATATCGTGACTCAGATGATGGTAAAGTAGCTTATTTGAAAGTTATCTTTGAGAAGCTATTACTTGAAAAAATTGATGAACTTTTGCAGACACTTCCGGATAGTGAACAAGAATATAAAGATTACCTTGAGGCAAGTAAATCAGATTTATCTGCATGTCATGCAGGTTATTTTGCACAGGATAATAGTAATTCTGATGAAGCAATTGCTAATGAAGTAGCTGATATTCTTCATAACAAGAAAGATCTTCTCTCTCTCCGCAAAGAAGATGGCTCGTTTAATACAAGAAGATTTCTTTTTTCTAAATGGACTTTGAAAGAAGGATGGGACAATCCTAATGTATTCACAATTGCTAAATTACGCTCGAGTGGTAGTGACAATAGCAAACTACAAGAAGTAGGGAGGGGGCTACGTCTTCCCGTTGATGAAAATGGCAACAGGATTTCTAATGAGGAGTTTAAGCTTAATTATATAGTCGATTTTACTGAAGCTGATTTTGCCGAAAAACTGATTGATGAAATAAATGGGGAATCACTACAACTGATTACACTTTCTCAAGATTTATTAATTAAAGTTGCTAAAGAACGTGGTGTTGACACCGATGAATTGTTTATTGAATTAATGAGTAAAAAATACATCAATCGTAACTATGAAATCCAAATCAGAAACAGAGATACTTTTTATGAGGATTATCCTGAATTTGCTTCAGGGGTATCAAGTAACAAGGTTACTGATATCAATAAAAATAAGAAGGAAGTAGTGCATATAAGAAAAGCAGTTTACTCTGAGTTAAAAGAGTTATGGGAACGTATCAACCACAAGTATTACCTATTCTATGATACGGATTTGACAGATGAAATTCCAAAGGCACTTCATGATATTTTGAGAAGAAGCGGAACTTTTGGAAATCTAACTTTGAATAGTCATCGCAAACAACTTGCAACTGCGGGAAATGCTATGGTTATCAAGGAAGCATCTGGTGTTTCTTATTCAGTAAAACGCTCTCTCCCTTACAATGAATTCTTAAAAAGAATCAACCTGCAAACAAGTATACCTATAAGGGAACTACACAATGCTATGTGTGAACTTTCTAGGGAAAAAGATATACCTGATGAATACTTCAACGAATATTCTATTGCTAATATTGTTTCAGAATTCACAGATTGGCGGATCAAGAAAACGCAAACACGTTTTAAATACAAACGTTCTTCTCAACCTGTTACTGAAACAGTATTAACAAATAAAGATGGTTCAATTAGAGAAGTTATCAAACAAGGAATCGTGGGAACAAAATTTGCTGAGGGTACACCTTCCCACAAATATTTGTATGATAAAATTTTATTTGATTCTCCTCTTGAGAAAGATAATATTATGACAGATATAGACGAAGTTGTAGTATATGGAAAAATTCCCAAAGCAAGTGTTGCAATTCCAACGATTGTAGGAGAAAACTATAGTCCTGATTTCATGTACGTTGTTAAACATAAAGACGGGACAAAAGAATTGAATATTGTAGTAGAGACGAAGTCTGTAGAAAAAAAATCCACACTCCGTGAAACCGAAGACGCAAAAATAAAATGTGCGGAAGCTTTCTTCAAACAACTGACTATTGATGGATATACAGTAACATTCCATACTCAGTTAAACAATAAAAATGTAAAGCAGATTATAGAAGATGTATTAGAAGGATAGTTAGTAATAATAAATTTTCACTAAATTTCATTTAAATAAAAACACTTTAATAAATCATTAACTGATGACCATTAAAGTGTTTTTTAGTATCAAAATGTACATTTGAAAAATTTTTAGTTTTCACTTAAATAAAGTACATTTTACAGTAGATGAACAGCTTTAAAAATTTCCAGTGTTCACTTAAATAAAGTACATAATTGAGTATAATTCGCTTAAAAAAATTTTTGGTTATAAAGAGATTATATAACTTATTAAGACAATCCAATATATCTTCTATAACATCTTTCCGAAAAACTATAATTTTCTTGAAAAATATACCTAGCTATGCTATACTACTAGTATAGAAAGATTTGGAGAAAAACATGAAACGCGAGATCTTATTAGAACGAATCGATAAACTCAAACAAGTCATGCCCTGGTATGTTCTGGAATACTATCAATCGAAACTGGCTGTTCCATACAGTTTTACGACCTTGTACGAATACTTAAAGGAATACGATCGATTTTTCACCTGGGTCTTGGAATCTGGTATATCAGATGCTGATACCATGTCTAATATTCCCTTAGACGTTCTGGAACACATGACCAAGAAAGACATGGAATCTTTTATTCTTTACTTACGTGAACGCCCTTTGCTTAATGCTAATACAACTAAAAATGGTGTCTCTCAAACAACCATTAACCGTACACTTTCTGCACTTTCTAGTCTTTATAAGTATTTGACTGAGGAGGTTGAAAATGATCAAGGTGAACCTTATTTCTATCGCAATGTCATGAAGAAGGTTGCTACCAAGAAAAAGAAAGAAACCTTGGCTGCGCGAGCTGAAAATATCAAGCAAAAGCTCTTTTTAGGTGATGAAACAGAGGGATTTTTGAATTATATAGATGAGGAATACCCTAAAACTCTCTCAAATCGAGCCTTATCGTCCTTTAACAAGAATAAGGAGCGAGATTTAGCGATTATCGCACTCCTTCTTGCCTCTGGTGTCCGTCTTTCTGAAGCAGTTAACCTAGATCTTCGAGACCTCAATCTTAAGATGATGGTGATTGAAGTCACTCGAAAAGGCGGAAAACGAGATTCGGTTAATGTTGCTGCCTTTGCTAAGCCTTATTTAGAGCAATATCTTGCTATTCGAGACAAACGATATAAGACAGAAAAAAAGGATACAGCCCTCTTTCTAACCTTGTATCGAGGGGTTCCAAACCGTATCGATGCTTCTAGTGTTGAAAAGATGGTGGCAAAGTATTCTGAAGATTTCAAAGTCCGAGTGACACCCCACAAACTACGCCATACGCTTGCAACACGTCTATATGATGCAACCAAATCCCAAGTTTTGGTCAGCCACCAGCTAGGACATGCTAGCACACAGGTAACGGACTTGTATACGCATATCGTTAATGACGAACAGAAAAATGCCTTGGATAGTTTATAAGATACATAATA
Source organism: Streptococcus infantis (assembly GCF_047463615.1). Taxonomy (GTDB): domain Bacteria; phylum Bacillota; class Bacilli; order Lactobacillales; family Streptococcaceae; genus Streptococcus; species Streptococcus infantis_X. The sequence continues at coordinate 207,373 of NZ_JASHDO010000001.1, forward strand.
TAATTTATGTAATGTTTCAGTATTAGAAAAAGAGCGTAGGATTTTTTATGGAATCTTACGCTCTTTTATTCTTTCTATAAAAATTCGATCCAATAATTACGGTGTGGCTCAATAATAACTGGTTTTCCCCAGAATGATTTTAGATAGGCCAAGTTTGCAGGGGTGACAGGTCTTTTTTCACCATTGAACTTCTCTGCACTCTCTTCCGTTAGAAAACATTTAACTGCTTCATATGGTGTACCATCGTCCGCTATTCGATCAATTCCTAAATAAGCAATTTCATCACCGGCTTTTTGAATATCTGTAAATAGTTTACCAATAAAATAAACCGTCTTATCTTTCATTAATTCATAAGCCTTACTATTTTCCAGTCTGTTATTCGCTGCAGCGTACATAATACAAAAACTGTCCACAATATCTTTCAAAGGCATTAATTCTTCTTTGCTGACTATAATTTCGTCGGGAGCAAGTCCACCAATGATTAAGCTTTTATAATGAGGTTGCTGGATGACATTATCTAAAGCCATTCCTAATGGTAGTTGGACAGCTTGATAGCCTAATGGTTCTAGCTCTTGCTTTTTCTGGTCAAGGTGTTCTTGTGTAATACTGATATTCAAATCATATGGACTAGAAGATTGTTGCTTGCTAAAAAAAGCCATTACTATACGGTCTAACTGTTCAAATAGACCAAGATTTTCTACTGGTACTTTCATCATTGAATTTGATCCCCTTTTTGTTCAGATTTCTTCTTTATTCTACTCTCATTATTTTTGAATATCAAGTCTAAGATAAAAGATATCCATGTTAAATGGATATCTTTTACTTTATTCAACAACAGCTTCAGCAATTTCTTCAGCAGTAATTCCTGCGAAGTAACGACCTAAGTTAATGGTATGAAGTGCTTTGAGGACATCTTCACGTTCGTATTTGACACCACGAAGGACATCTTCTACTGCTGCAACATCTTCGATACCAAAGAAGTCACCGTAAATCTTGATATCTTGAATTTTTGATTCAATGACATTAGCGAAGATTTCCACCTTACCGCTTGGGAATTTAGTTCCACGACGGACATTGTATTCAGGTGATTTCCCATAGTTCCAGTCCCAAGTTCCAAACTTAGTATCTTTGATACGATTGATTTCAGCCAATTCTTCATCTGAGAATACATACTCAGTCATCTCAGGGTATTCTTTTTTCATGTATTCCAAGAGTAAATCACGGAATTCTTCAACAGTGATCTTTTCTGGCAACTCATCGATAATATTAGTTACTCGAGCACGGACTGATTTAACCCCTTTTGATTCAAACTTATCTTTAGACACTTTAAGTGCGTTAGCTAGGACTGACAAATCCACGTCAAAGAGAAGACAACCATGGTGCATGATACGGCCATTGATATAGGCTTGTGCATTTCCACAGAATTTCTTACCGTCTATTTCTAAGTCGTTACGGCCTGTAAATTCAGCTTTAACACCAAGTTCAGCCAAAGTATTGATAACTGGAGTAGAGAAGCTCTTGAAGTCAAAGGCCTTCTTTTCATCTTCTTTTGAAATGATGGTATAGTTAAGATTGTTCAAATCATGGTAAACAGCTCCACCACCACTGATCCGACGGACTACTTCAATACCGTTATCGCGTACATAGTCACGGTTAATTTCTTCGATGGTATTTTGGTGACGTCCTACAATGATAGATGGTTTGTTGATCCAAAGAAGGAAGATTTGATCTTCATCAAGAAGATGTTTAAAAGCATACTCCTCTAAAGCAATATTAAAGGCAGTGTCGTTTGAATGATTGATAATGTATTTCATAAGATACCTTCTAATACGATAGAGACTGGAAAATAATTCCAGTCTAGTCTATCTATTTTTATTTTTTCTTAGGTGAATGGATAGCCATTCCAAGAACATCAGCAAATGCTTCGTACATAACTTCAGAGTAAGTTGGGTGTCCGTGGATAGTCTTAAGCATTTCTTCAACAGTAATTTCCATTTCAATGATACTTGACGCTTCGTTGATCAATTCAGCTGCTGCTGGACCAATGATATGAACACCAAGGATTTCACCATATTTCTTGTCTGCAATGACTTTAACAAATCCTTGAGCAGCATCAGATGCAATTGCACGTCCGTTTGCGGCAAAGTTGAATTTACCGATTTGGACATCGTATTTCTCACGAGCTTGTTCTTCAGTCAAACCAACTGCTGCTACTTCTGGAAGTGTATAGATAGCTGCAGGAGTTAAGTTTAATTTGGCAACAGCGTGGTTTCCTTTAAGTGCATTTTCAGCTGCTACTTCACCCATACGGAAGGCAGCGTGAGCTAACATTTTAGTACCGTTGATATCACCTGGTGCATAGATACCTGGAACAGAAGTTTCCATGTATTCGTTGACTTTGATACGACCACGTTCTAATTCAAACTCAACTTCACCGATACCTTCAAGGTCTGGAACACGTCCAATTGATAGAAGAGCTTTGTTAGCAATGATATCATCTTTTCCTTCAACCTTGATACGAAGTTTGCCATCTTCTTCAATAATTTCTTGAAGTTTAGTATCCGTCAAGATAGTCATACCCTTGCGTTCAAGGATTAAACGAAGGTTCTTAGATACTTCAGCATCCATAGCTGGAACAATACGATCCATCATTTCGATAACAGTAACTTTTGAACCGAACGTCATGAAGGCTTGACCGAGTTCGATACCAACGACACCACCACCGATGATAACGAGGCTTTCAGGAACTTCGTTCATTTCAAGGATATCATCACTAGTCATGACAAGTGATGATTCCATACCGGGAACATTAATCTTACTTACTTTAGAACCACCAGCAAGGATGATTTTCTTGGTTTCAAGCAATTCAGAACCATTTACCAAGACATTCTTATCTTTAGTAATAGTACCGATACCTTTATGAACATCAACGCCGTAGCTACGAAGTAGTCCTGCAACACCACCAACAAGAGTATTAACAACTTTAGATTTAGTTTCTAAAAGTTTTTCCATATCAACAGTGAAGTTAGGACTTTCAATTACGATACCACGATTTGCTGCATGACCGATATTCTCGATAATTTCAGCGTTATGGAGGTAAGTCTTAGTTGGAATACATCCACGGTTTAAGCAAGTTCCACCAAGTTCAGATTTCTCAACAAGAGCAACCTTACCACCTAATTGTGCAGCTTTAATAGCAGATACATAACCAGCAGGTCCACCACCGATAACAACAATATCGTAAGCGTCATCGCTCTTACCATCATCATTTGAGGCACTTGCTGCAGGTGCTGGACTAGCTTCTGGTGCAGCTGCTCCAGCTGTTGGGATATTTTCCCCTTCTTCACCAAGATAACCGATAACTTCAGTAACAGGGACAGTCTCTCCGTCACCTTTTAGGATAGCGATCAAGTATCCATCTTCTTCTGCTTCCAATTCCATGCTGACTTTGTCAGTCATGATTTCCAAAAGGATTTCTCCTTCTTTTACAAATTCTCCGACTTTTTTATTCCATTGGACGATTTGTCCTTCTGTCATATCCACGCCGGCTTTTGGCATAATTACTTCTAAGGCCATATCTTACTTCCTTTATCTATATTTCTAATAATAAATACTTTAAACCAACATTGAGATTGGGTTTTCAATCAAAGCTTTCAAGTCTTTCATAAACTTAGCACCAGCCATACCATCTACGACACGGTGGTCAATTGTCAATCCAAGACTCATAATTGGACGAATCACGATTTCACCATTTACTACAACCGGTTTTTCAACTGTTGAGCTAACACCGAGGATTGCTGAGTTCGGTTGGTTGATGATAGGACCAAATGATTGAACACCAAACATTCCCAAGTTACTGATGGTGAAGGTTGAATTTTGCAATTCGCTAGGAGCTAGTTTACCATCCAAAGTACGTCCGATGACATCTTTAAATGCAACAACCAATTCAGACAAGGTCATCTTTTCAGCATTGTAGACAACTGGTGTCATCAATCCATTATCCATACCAACCGCCATCGCAAGGTTGACATAGTTGTGAGTGATAATTGTCTTACCATCTTCAGTTAATGAAGCGTTAATGTATGGGTGTTTCATAAGAGTTTTAACAACCGCAAGTGAAAGCAAGTCTGTAACAGTGATTTTCTTACCAGTTGCTTCCATGATTGGATCAAGGACTTTCTTACGAAGGGCAAGCATTTCAGACATATCGACATCGTAGTTAAGCGTGAAGGTTGGGGCAGTTAAGTATGACTCAACCATACGTTGAGCAATAACCTTACGCATGGGTGTCATTGGAATACGCTCGATTTCCCCATAAGGAGTTACGTTATCTGGAACTTCTTCCACTTTTTCAATCTGAGAAGGTGACTTAATCGTATCGTTTTCAATATTTTCCGGAAGGAAAGCTAAAACATCCTTCTTCATAATCTTGCCACGATGACCAGTTCCTTGGATTTCTTGCCATGCAATGTTATGTTCAAGGGCAATTCGTTTTGCAAGTGGTGAAATGCGAACCACATTAGTGTCTTTAAATGTTTCCACGTCTTCTTTGTGGACACGACCGTTTGCGCCTGAGCCAGAAATATCGTAGAGATTAATTCCTAAATCATCCGCTAATTTTCTAGCTGCAGGAGTCGCTCTTAGCTTATCATCAGCCATGGCCTCTCCTATTCTATTATAAGATACTAAGGGCGTCAAAAGTCAAAGTGAAAATAGGAAACCTGACGAAGAAACTTTAGTTTCTAGGAAAGTTTATCTTTTTCACACAGACTTTAGCCCGAGTTCAATTATATGATGCAAAGGGCGTTTAAAAGCGACCGAAAAATAGGAAATCAACGTAGACTTCGATGAAGTCAAGGAGATTTATCTTTTTTCCGAGCTTTTAGCCCGTGCTCTAATCTAAGATATTAAGGACGAAGAGGGCAATGAAAAAATAGGAGATTGACGATGTGTTCCATGAACACAAGGAAATCTATCTTTTTTTCGCAGACCTCCGTCCGAATTCAATTATAAGATACTAAGGGCGTCAAAAGTCACAGTGAAAATAGGAAACTTGACGAAGAAACTTTAGTTTCCAGGAAAGTTTATCTTTTTCACACAGACTTTAGCCCGAGTTCAATTCTACAAGCAACTTGGATACACACGTATCTCAAGTTGCTACGGTTGTCGCTATCAGGCGGTCAACCTAGTAGACTTACTAATTCGTTCGTCAAATATCATCGATTCGACTCACTCATGTCGCATTTTATCTATTTCAAAATGAAAGATAAAACCACGAATATGTTACATAATTTATTTTATGTATTATTGTTTATTATATGTTTTACGGATTGCATCTTTGATGCTTTCAACTGTCGGAATCATTGCATTTTCAAGATTTTGTGCATAAGGCATTGGTACATCCTCACCTGCACAACGGCGAATAGGTGCATCTAAATAATCGAATGCTTCTGATTCTGAAATAATAGCTGAGATTTCACCGATAAAACCACTTGTCTTGTGGGCATCGTTTACAAGAACTACTTTTCCAGTCTTCTTAACTGAATTAATGATGATGTCTTTATCAAGTGGGACCAAAGTACGTGGGTCTACTACTTCTACTGAGATGCCTTCTTCAGCCAATTCTTCAGCTGCTTGCATGACACGACGAAGCATTTTACCGTATGTTACTACTGTTACATCAGTTCCTTCGCGTTTGATTTCTCCAACACCAAGTGGGATAGTATAGTCTGGATCAACAGGTACTTCACCTTTTTGGTTAAATTCTGATTTGTATTCAAGAATGATAACAGGGTTGTTGTCACGGATAGAAGACTTAAGAAGTCCCTTCATATCAGCTGGTGTACCTGGAGCTACAACCTTCAATCCTGGGATATGAGTAAACCAAGATTCCAATGATTGTGAGTGCTGAGCTGCAGAACCAACTCCGTTACCAGCTGCACATCGGATTGTCATAGGCACTTGACCTTTACCGCCAAACATGTAACGAGTTTTAGCTGCTTGGTTGACGATATTATCCATGGCAATAACTGAAAAGTCCATGAAAGTCATATCAACGATTGGACGAAGTCCAGTCATAGCAGCACCAGCAGCTGCTCCAGAAATAGCTGCTTCGGAAATCGGACAGTCACGAACACGTTCTGGTCCAAATTCCTCAAGCATACCTACAGATGTACCAAAGTCTCCACCAAAGACACCTACATCTTCACCCATCAAGAGTACATTTTCATCGCGACGCATTTCCTCAGACATTGCAAGGATAATGGTATCGCGGAAAGACATTAATTTTGTTTCCATATTTCTCTACTTCTCCTTAGTCTGCGTAAATATCTTCAAAAGCTGATTCTAGTGGAGGGAATGGACTTTCTTCTGCAAACTTAACAGATGCTTCCACTGCTTCCTTAACTTGCGCTTGAATTTCTTCAAGTTCTTCTGCACTTGCAATCTTGTTCTCAACAAGGTACTTGCGAAGATTTTCGATTGGATCTTTTTCTTTCCACTCATCGACTTCTTCACGTGTACGATATTTACCAGGGTCTGATGATGAGTGACCAAGCCAACGATAGGTTACACTTTCGATCAAGACAGGACCGTTACCAGAACGAACATGGTCAACTGCTTTTTTAAATCCTTCGTAGACATCGATAACATTGTTACCGTCTTCGATAAACATTCCAGGAATACCGTAAGCAGCACTACGCTCATGGATATGCTTGACATTAGTCATTTTCTTAATATCGGCAGAGATTCCATAACCGTTATTGATACAGTAGAAAATTACCGGAAGATTCCAAATTGAAGCCATATTAACAGCTTCGTGGAATACACCTTCATTAGTCGCTCCATCACCAAAGAAGCAGACAACGATTTTACCAGTGTTTTTCATTTGTTGAGTAAGGGCAGCCCCTACTGCGATTCCCATACCACCACCAACAATACCGTTGGCACCAAGGTTACCTGCATCAAGGTCGGCGATGTGCATAGATCCACCTTTACCTTTACAAGTCCCTGTATACTTACCAAGGATTTCAGCCATCATCCCATTGAGGTCGATACCCTTAGCAATGGCTTGTCCGTGACCACGGTGGTTTGAGGTGATGAGGTCATCTTCCTTTAGAGCTAACATAGCCCCAACGTTGGCAGCTTCCTCACCAACAGAAAAGTGCGTCATACCGGGCACTTTTCCTTTTTTTACTAATTGAGCAATTTTTAAGTCCATACGACGAATTTCTTCCATCTTACGGAACATCTCAAGCAAAAGACTTTTATCTAAAGTTGACATAATCTTGCCTTTCTAAGTTTAATTTCTTATAGTTCTATTCTAACTTATAGGTTAACTAGAGTCAAAGATTATGCTTGATATTTTTTCACAATATAAAAAAAGAAAAGTCAATGAAATCAAGACTTTTCTTTACATAAAATAACTATTTCACAAACTTTTTTCCGGTTTTTTTCATCAAATTATTTGATTGTTTTCATAATAACTTGTAAACGCCACTGATAAAGGATACCACTAATCACCAGACTAACAATTAAACCAATCCAATAAGAATAGGCACCTAATCCTGTCCAGTAATCTAAGACTATTCCCAGTGGAATAGCTACGCCCCAGTATCCGAGAAGTCCAAGATAGAAGGGAACAACCGTATCCTTGTAGCCACGTAAAATTCCTTGCAGAGGTGCTGCGAAGGTATCAGCTAATTGGAAAAACAAACTATAGGTCATAAAAGAAGCTGTCAATTGAATGAAATCGGGATCTTGACCATAGAGACTAGCAACATTTTCACGATAAATATAAAGAAAACTAAGTGTCAAAATCGCGAAAATCATAGCTGTTAAACGTCCAATATGTATGTATTGCTTAGCATCGGTTAAGCGTTTAGCTCCTACTTCGTAAGAAACAACAATAGCCATGGCTGTTGAGATGCTCATAGGAAAGGCATACATGAGATTTGAGAAGTTCATGGCAGACTGATGGCTGGCGATGATGAGAGATGAAAACTTTGCCATAATCAATCCGACTACTGAAAAAATGGCTACTTCAGCAAAGACAGTTCCTCCGATTGGTAACCCAAGACGAATAGCTTCTTTGATTTTTTCTATTCGCAAGGGCATTGGTACTTCTAGATGATATTCCTTAAGCTTTTTATGCTTTAACAAGACTAAGATAGAAATCAATAACAAAGCCCAATAGGCAAGTGAGGTACCAAGACCTGCTCCTGCACCTCCAAGTTCAGGCACTCCAAAAGCTCCATAAATCAGTACATAGTTGAAACCACTATTAAAAGGAAGCAAGAGAAGCATGAGATACATAGATAATTTTGTTAATCCGAGTGTATCAAGTAGAGAACGTATCACACTGAAAAGTAAGAGCGGGATAATACCAATAGCTAGTAGCCACAAATAACGGGTTGCTACACTTTTTACAGCTGTCTCTAATCCCATATATCCCAAAATGACTGGTACTAAAAAGAAGACTAATATAAAAAGAATAAGGGATAAGGCTAATGATAGATAAATAAATTGATAAAAATCTGAAGCAACCTCTTTCTTCTTTCCTTGGCCCAGATGGTGTCCGATAATTGGTACTAAGGCTGATACAATCCCTGTCAGAAAGGTGAAAAAAGGATTCCATAAGCTTGTAGCTATTGAAACACCTGCTAGATCCAGTGTATTATACTGCCCCGTCATTGTTGTATCAACAAAGGAAGCCGAATAATTAGCAAATTGGTAAATCAATATCGGAAAGAATATTTTTAAAAATAAGATGATTTTGTCTTTAATAGTTTCTGTTGTATGCATACCTACTCTTTCTACTCCTTTTCATCCAAGCCAAAAAGCTTTAAGCCGTATTTTTTAAGCTTAATGGCGGATTACTAACTTTTGATGTCGTGTGCCAACAATTACAAGTGTTGCAATAATAACTCCTAACCAAGCCACCATTATCATAGTCTACGGCGTGGTCAGCTTTTTCCTTGGTTTCATATTGAATTTTAGCACGGTTGGCAGCAGGACAAAACACTCCGTGACAAGCCTTTCGTTTTCTATCTCTAAGTTTACGAAAATAATTCATCCTCAAGCTCCTAATCTGCTTGATAAACGATTTGTCCCTTACAGATAGTGTATTTAACCTGCCCTTTTAATTGTTCACCAATGAATGGTGAATTAGCTGCTTTAGAAGCAAAATGACTATCCACGATTCGGTCCGCTTTATCATCAAAAATTGTAATATCAGCTGGACCGTTTTCTGATAGATAACCTGCTTCAAAGTTATAAAGTTTAGCTGGGTTGTAAGACATTTTTTCTAGCAATTGCATTAAACTCAACTCACCAGGTTCCACCAAATAGGTTAAACCTAGTGATAAAGAAGTTTCCAAACCTGTCATACCTGATGGCGCTTTGGTAATATCCTCAACATTTTTCTCATCAGCATGGTGAGGCGCGTGGTCAGTAGCAATGACAGAAATGATTCCAGATTTTAAACCTTCAATAACAGCACGTCGGTCAGATTCCAGACGTAGAGGTGGATTCATCTTTGCGTTGCTTCCTTTAGTCAAGAGAAGTGCTTCAGTCTTCGAAAAATGCTGTGGAGCAACTTCTGCAGTTACGATTGCTCCAATATTTTGAGCAAACTCCACAACCTTGACACTTTCTTCCTTAGATAAATGCTGAATATGAACATGAGCCTTGGTTGCATAGGCAATCATGACATCACGAGCAATCATAGCGTACTCTGCAACTCCTGTTGCACCGCAGATATGAAAATGCTCTTTAGCGATATTTTCGTTAAAACCAAGCGTACCATTCAAGCCAGGATCTTCTTCATGAAGACTAATAAAAGTATTTAGTTTTTTCGCTTCTTCCATGGCTTCTTTGACAACTTTACTACTTTCAAGAGGAATCCCGTCATCAGAAAAACCAACTGCCCCAGCATCTAAAAGAGCTTTAAAGTCAGTTAGGTCTTGACCATTAAAGTTTTTGGTAATTGTAGCCACAGACTTAACGTTAATTTTTTCCTTGGCTGCTGATTGAAGAACTTCCTCTAAAGTCTCAACATCGGAGATAGTTGGATTGGTATTAGCCATCATAACGACAGTTGTAAAACCACCTGCAGCTGCTGCTAAAGCACCTGTATGAATGTCTTCTTTATGTGTTTGACCTGGTTCACGGAAATGAACATGGATATCTACCAATCCAGGTGCTACAACTAAGCCTGTTGCATCAATGACTTCTGCACCTTCTTCACTAATTTGTGATGCAATTTTTATAATTTTCCCTTCATCTACCAAAACATCGCAAACTTGATCCAAACCTGATTTAGGATCCATGACACGACCGTTTTTGATTACTAACATATCTATACTCCTTTACTCATAGAAATCAACTTGAGTGTCCAATAATTTATCACCGTCATAAACAAACTTGGCTGAAAAAAATGGTTTATCTTCTAAAAGCCACTCGACAAAGGTGTGGTCACCTTCCCAAGTCGGTTTACTCAAAACCTCATCGTAAGGAACCCATTCTAATGTTCCTTCATTACAGTCAATCAATTCTCCTTCGAATTCTGTCACCTTAAAGACGTAGGTGTACCAGTCCAAGTCAGGAGTGAATTCAGGAAAGGTGATCACTCCTTTTAATACTGGTTTTGCTTTTAGACCAGTTTCTTCTAAAATCTCACGAGCAGCACATTCTTGTGGAGTTTCTCCACGCTCTAACTTTCCACCTACACCGATCCATTTTCCTTCATGGACATCATTAGGCTTTTTATTGCGATGAAGCATGAGTAGCTCTTTCCCGTTATCAATGTAGCAAATTGTCGCTAACTGAGGCATATTCTCTCCTTATCTAAGCCAATCAATTGACTCTTGTCCACTTTCTTTTAAGAATGCATTGGCCTTAGAAAAAGGCTTGGAACCCCAAAATCCTCTGTAAACTGAAAGAGGACTCGGGTGGGCTGATTCGATAATCAAGTGCTGAGGATTTGTAACCAAGGACTTCTTCTTACGTGCATAAGCACCCCAAAGAACAAATACTACTGGTCTATCTAAATTATTGACAACCTTAATCACTGCATCGGTGAAAGGCTCCCATATTTGACCAGCATGACCATTAGCCTGGCTAGCAGGGACAGTCAAGCAAGCATTAAGAAGCAAGACTCCCTGCTCGGCCCAAGAGGTCAAGTCATGAGACGGTTTTACCCCAATATCATCCGCAAGTTCTTTTAAAATATTTTGCAAAGAAGGAGGTGCTGGGATAGAATCAGGAACTGAAAAACTCAATCCCTGAGCCTGACCTGGCCCATGATAGGGATCTTGCCCTAGAATTACCACCTTAACTTCTTCAAGCGGTGTTGTCAATAGAGCCTGAAAAACTTTTTCCTTAGGCGGATAAACAGTTCCCTGAGCATAAACCTGCTCCATAAAATGATTGATTTTCCCAAAATAACCTTCAGGTAATTGCTCCTTAATCAAGGCGTGCCAGGATGAGTGTTCCATTGCTTTCTCCTTCGTTTTTACTGCTACTATTATAGCAAAAAGTGGCTATCTAAACCACTTTTAAAAGTATCTATTAAGATTTGAGAAGTTTTAGAATGAATTTATACTAAAGAGCCTTTATTCAACTCCATTTCTCATATTAGAAAGGATAAATTCTTTGTCGATTTCATCAATAGTCAATTCTGTTCGAGTATTAAGTTTTTCATCAAATCTTTTATTCAATTCCTTTACAACGCTTATCTTAAACTCATCACTTGATTTTTGTTTATAGTAATCAAATCCTCCAGAAGCAGCACTACAGCAACTCCCCCAATCTGAAAGATAGCCTATTATTTCAAAAACACTATCATTATATCTTTCAAATCTTTTCGTTGCAGAACTTTTTAAATAGCCTGAAATACAATTTACAAAAGAGTAGTAATACTTAGAGTCACGAAATGAATTGAATTCTACACTATGAAAACTAGGATCAAGAATCCGTGCTGATCGTACATCTTCCATGGTGGGTTTCCTCGTCATTTTAATATCAGTCTGCAGATAAGCATAATAGGTTTCCTTATCAAAGAAAGCTCCATCTACCGCTATCAAAGCACCATACATACCATCTTCATACTGAAACACCATCACAGCACCGTTCCTATATTTGCTTTCTACAGGAACAGGTGGAGCAATAATCTTTTTGGGCTTGTCTTTTTTTACACTTATCTTTTCTAAAAACTTTTCTAGATTTTCACTTCTTTGTTCTAAAAATTCACTATCTGCACCTAATTCTTGGGCAAGTTCTAAATCTTCTTTGTTGAGAATGATTTCTTTAATTTCAAGCAAAAATTCATCATCTAATTGCCCAACTTCCCATAAACAGTGTGCTAAGGCGAACAAGACATCATACATATCGTCATCGTATAAATCCGATGTCAGGTCATTTTTGATTGTAATTGCATCTTCTCCTTGATTGTATCTCTCGAAGAATTCTTCTTTAATATCTGAGGAAGTGTCATTTCCAAAAATCGTTGCATCCCATGTTCCCATAATTTTATCCCCCTTTTATTTTGGCATCTTTATATTTTCCCCAAACAATTCAGCAAATCTTTGTAAGAATGAACTTCATAAGTTGGCTGAGCTTGTGTCTTATTTTCCAGATGATGAGGATTATACCAGATGGTATCGATGCCAGCATTATTTCCACCCTGAATATCAGCTGACAAAGAATCACCAATCATAAGGGTCTGATTTTTATCAAAGTTAGGGATTCGAGCTCCAATTTTTTCATAAAATTCAGCATCTGGTTTTTGGGTATGGAGCTGTTCTGATATGAAAATTTCCTTGAAATATGGTGCGATTCCAGATTGTTCTAGACGACCTGTTTGAATATAGGTGATTCCATTTGTTGCAGCATAAAGCTCATAACCTTGACTTATCAATTTTCTTAATAATTCTTCGACACCTGGGAAAGTCTGTCCCTGTTTTGATAGGAAAAACTGGTAGCGCTCAGCTAAGTAGGACCCATCATTTTCAATACCAAAGTGAGCAAACAATTTTGCAAAACGTGTATTGATCAATTCTGATTTTGTAATCTTTTTCTGTTCCAAATCCTTCCAAAGTGATTTGTTCATAGGCACATAATAATCTTTGTAAGCTTGGATATCCTCTACTCCTTCTTCTTCTAAGAGTTGCGTCAGAGCTATATCCTCAGCAGCATCAAAATCAAGTAAGGTGTGGTCGAGGTCGAATAATAGAAATTTGTATTTCAATTTAAAAACTTCCTTTCTTGGAGGGCAAAGAGTGGGACTAAATGATTCAAAAAAATTTTCACCTCTACTTATTGAATAGCTTAGCCCAATTTTGCTTGGAATTTAAAATTCTTGAGACATAAACCTCATATTTGTCGATATAATAAAAAGCTAAGTAATTTTCAATTGGCATATATCGATAACGTTTTCCGTCATTTGTTAATTCACCATAACCTCGACTCGATACCAAAGGGCATGCTTCTGGAAAGGTTTCTAAAGTTTCTAGTGCCGTTAGAATAAGGTCTAGTTTACTATCGGCAGATTGTTGACTGTAAAAATTCAGTACAATATAATCATGTATTTCTCTCAAGTCTTTCTTAGCTTTATCTGTAAGAGAAACATGGTAACGTTTATAATTACTCAAGTCCAAATTCCTTTCTTACATCTGCTAAAGACGTTAGTTTACCTTGCTCAATTTCTTGATGTCCCATCAAGATTTCTTTTTTCAAGTCTTCAAAAGCAACCTGATATTGGGGCTCTTGTGAATCACTAAATACGAATTCTTTAGGATCAACTGCACCTGTCGCAATTTTACGAAGTGCAGCATTAAAGATATCTGACAGGGTTAACTTTTCATCAGCTAAGATTTCTTTCGTTTGTTGGTAAAAAGTCGAATCTGCTCTAAAATTAACAGGTTGAGTATTTGCCATGATTAATACCTCGTTGTAAAGATGATTTGTAAATACATTATATCAAATTTAGATTTAAAATTCAACGAAAAGAGAGTGGTACAGAAATCAGTAATTCGTTAGAATTCGATTTCGTCGTCCAACCTCCGCACAGTTGAGTAGGGCTGTAAAAGCTGATGAAATCAGCGTAGTAGAGCCCACTCAACCACTGCGTCTTGTTCGACAATCCAAAGACAATTGAGAGGCTAGGACTTTTGTCCCAGCCTCTATCTTGTATTTTATTGGTGTACAGCTTGGGCTGCTGTGATAAGAGTAAGTTTGAAGACGTCGTCTGAGTTACATCCACGTGAAAGGTCATTAACTGGTTTGTTCAAACCTTGCAATACTGGACCAACCGCTGCAAAGCCACCAAGACGTTCTGCCATCTTGTAACCAATATTTCCTGCTTCAATACCTGGGAAGATAAAGACGTTTGCTTGTCCAGCAACCTTGCTTCCTGGCGCCTTAAGAGCAGCTGTTTCTGGAACAAAGGCCGCATCAAATTGCAATTCCCCATCAATTTCAAGGTCAGGACGAAGATCATGAGCAATCTTAGTTGCTTCAACAACTTTATCTACGCTTTCACCAAAACCTGAACCTTTAGTTGAATAGCTCAACATAGCGATTTTTGGTTCGATACCGAACATTTTAGCTGTGATAGCAGAGTTAATCGCAATTTCTGCCAAAGCTTCAGCGTCAGGATTGATATTGATGGCACAGTCACCAAAGAGGTAACGCTCAGTACCACGAACCATAAGGAAGGCACCTGAAGTACGGCTAACATTCGGACGAGTCTTGATAATTTGAAGAGCTGGACGAACAGTTGCCGCAGTAGAGTGAATAGCTCCTGAAACCATTCCATCTACCAAGCCCATGTAAACCAACATAACACCAAAATAGTTCACGTCTTTAACCAAGATTTCACGAGCTTCTTCTTCAGTCATTTTTCCTTTACGACGTTCTACAAGAGATGTTACCATTTCTTCAAATTGAGGATAGTGGGCTGGGTCGATGACTTCATAACCATCCATGATTCCTTCGATTTCAAGATAAATTTTAATTTTATCAGGATTTCCTAGTAGGACAGGGATAACTTCTGTTTCTTTTACGATGCGTTTTGTTGCTTGAAGAATACGTGGTTCTTCACCTTCAGGCAAGACAATACGTGCATTTTTACCAACTAGGTTGGCTTTTAAACTTTCAAAAACTTCCATGAGTTTTTACTCCTTTTAAGATAAATTATTATTTGATAACTGAGTAATAAGGGTGTTGAAATCATCCGGCAGTGGACTTTCCATCTCCAACTGCTCTTCAAGAAAAGGGTGATAAAACGATAGGTAATGGCAATGCAGAGCTTGACGCTCTATGCCATGTTCAAGACTACCACCATATAGGTCATCACCAAGCAATGGGAAACCAATATGGGAGAAATGGACACGAATCTGGTGTGTCCTTCCTGTATGCAGTCGAATATCAACTAGATGGATATTGCCATAAGACTCCACTATACGATAGGAAGTATGGGCATACTTACCACCTTTTGCCACTCGTCTAGTAATGATTGAATCTTCGTCACGGGCAATCGGTGCAATAATCTCACCTTGAGGTTCCAGAAAACCATCTCCTTTAACCAGAGCAAAGTATCGCTTTTCAATGGCTTTCTTTTGCAACTGTTTGTCTAGCCTAGCATGAGCATAACCATGTTTAGCAAAAAGCATGAGACCCGAAGTATCGCGATCTAGTCTGGTTACAATGTGAACCTGCTGATTTTCATAGTTCTGTTTCACATAGTAGCCCTTGATAAAGTTAGCGATGGTATTAGAATGATTAACACTAGGAATTGAGGCCACACCAAAGGGTTTATTTAGAATTAAGAAATGATCATCTTCAAAGAGAATATCCAGTGGATAATCAATTGCTTCCAGTGTCTCAAAACCTTCCTCAGGAGGAATGTCGATGATAACCACATCTCCTATATCCAAGAGATAGGTTGCATTTTGTGGATGACCGTTTACGCGAATATCTCCACCTCGAAACTTGATTTTGGCTAGCAAACCTTTAGAGACTTCATGCTTTTTTAAAAAGGTCTTTACCTTGACGTGTTCGTCAGCAATAAATTCAAACCTCATTCATCCACCTCACCAATAAAGGCATCCTTGACACGATTCCAAAAACTGGTATGACTTGGAGTCGCGACAAAGTGGATCTTGTGGTGGTCAATCTGGTACTCTATTCGCTCGATATTACGGAAGGAATAAACACTATTGTCAACTGAAATGGTATGATAGTCATTGCGAGTCGGTATCAACTCAATCTTATCCTTCTTAGGTACAATGATTGACGAACCGAGGGTTCGGTAGACACGATTGTTCAAACTTGCAATCTCCGTCAATTGCAGAGCTTCGATAGTGTGATGCAATACAGCCCCACCAATAGATTTATTATAGGCTGTACTTCCAGTCGGTGTCGAGACGGTCAAACCATCCCCTCGAAAACGCTCAAAC
The DNA here is from genome assembly GCF_047463615.1 of Streptococcus infantis. GTDB lineage: Bacteria > Bacillota > Bacilli > Lactobacillales > Streptococcaceae > Streptococcus > Streptococcus infantis_X. The sequence continues at coordinate 223,830 of NZ_JASHDO010000001.1, forward strand.
GGTACATGATTGATAACAACATCCGCTACCATAGTTCGATCAGTTCTCCGAATGCTAGCTTCGTTCAAGGCACGGAAAATTTTCACTTCACCATTTTCTAGAAAAATCTTTACATTTAAAAGCGGATAGGATACTCTTGCTCCACTGTCTAAAAGCAGATTAGTAACCAATTGATCCAGTTCGAAATCACGATAGTCCGTATAAAAGCCCAGATGCCCCGTATGAACTCCCACAAAGCGAACCTTATCCAGCTGGTCTTCATACTTGTGAAAGGCAGACAAGAGCATGCCATCTCCACCAATGGAAATCACAATATCTGGATTTTTGTCGTTTAATATAAAGTTATTTTTCCTAAGTCGATCTTTTAACTCATATAGGACTCTTTGACTTTGAGGCTTGCGGTTAGCGATTAGATCAATTCGTTTACCTGTATTCTTCATCGGTATCGTCACTGTTTCCTACCCCGTCATTTAACTTTCTATGTAAGGGATCAAAGAGAGCTTGTGCTTCTTGAATATCATCACGAATCTTGCTCATTTCTTCGTCTAACTGGTGAGAAATCCTCGCAGTAATGGCAAGTCGTTCCTTGATTTCCTCTGGGAAATCTCCCTGATATTTATAGTTAAGCGAATGTTCGATCGTTGCCCAAAAATTCATAGCCAAAGTTCGAATCTGAATCTCAACTAAAATCGTTTTTGCACCCTTAATCGTGTCAACAGTGTACTCGATAATCAAGTGATATGAACGATAGCCCGAAGCCTTACGATGCTTAATATAGTCTCGTTCTTGAACGACTCTCATATCCTGTCTTTTATGAAGGATAGAGACAACTTCTTTCACGTCATCTACAAACTGAACCATAACACGCAAACCTGCAATATCCTGCAAGTCTTGCTCAAGTGTATCATAGCCGATTCCACGACGGACCATTTTTTCCTTGATACTTTCAATCGGTTTAACGCGACCAGTTACAAACTCGATTGGAGAATGTTTATTTTGCTTACGGTATTGTTTGCGAATACCACGAAGTTTAATCTTCAACTCTCCAACAGCCTGAATGTAAGGATCTAAAAACTCTTCCCATTCTGTAATCATATATTTTTTGTGTCCAATTCTCTATACACTTTAGATTTATCTAGTCTTTGATTTTATAGAAAAAATCATATACAATAAATACAATGCTTATTATACCATATAATCGCTTTCATAGATAAGGAAAAGGTTAAAAAAATGAAACATTTGGAAATTGAAATGAAAACTCTTTTAACTAAGGAAGAGTATCTCCGATTACAAGCAAATTTTTCGGAAATTTTACCGATAACACAGAAAAACTATTACCTAGACACGCCAGATTTTTATCTTCGCCAGCATAAAATTGCCATGCGCATTCGCACCTTTGAGGATAGTGGTGAATTGACTATCAAAATCCCACAAACCGTAGGAAATATGGAATATAATCAAGCCTTAAGCTTAGAAGAAGCCACCAAATGCCTTGAATCAGGAAAACTCCCTCAAGGAATGATTCTTGAGGAACTCCTCTCCCGCGGTATTACACCCAGAGATTGGACAGTTTTAGGTTGTTTGACGACCATTCGTTACGAAAAGGAAACTTCTATTGGTCTTATGGCACTTGATCAAAGCCACTACTTTGATATTGTTGACTACGAACTAGAGTTGGAGGTGGAAAATGGCGACCAAGGAAAGCTTGATTTTAAGGACTTTTTAGAGGCAAATGGCATCCATTACCAAAAAGCACCCTCAAAATTAGTTCGTTTTATAGAAAATATGAAAAAATACTGAAATTATCTTCTTTTTTTGATAGAATAGAAGGGATAAAAAATAATAGAATCTGTGTCGCAAATGCTTTCTTCAAATATACTTTTCTCAGACTAAGAGACAAGGATTTTTTAAGAAAAATAGTTTACTACACAGTTTCACATAGTTTATAGAGGACGGTTTATCAATGTCAGATACAAAAAACATGAAGCTTTTCGCTCTCAATTCCAATCAGGAAATTGCTCAAAAAATTGCTGATGCTGCTGGTGTACCACTTGGGAAGTTGTCTTCCCGTCAATTTTCAGACGGTGAAATCCAAGTCAACATCGAAGAAAGTGTCCGTGGTTATGACGTCTATATCATCCAATCAACCAGCTATCCTGTCAACAATCACTTGATGGAACTCTTGATTATGGTTGATGCCTGTGTTCGCGCTAGTGCAAATACGATTAACGTTGTCCTTCCTTACTTTGGCTACGCGCGTCAAGACCGTATCGCTTCTTCTCGTGAACCACTTACTGCCAAGCTTGTTGCCAACATGTTGGTTAAAGCTGGGGTTAGTCGTGTCTTAACTCTTGATCTACACGCTGTACAGGTTCAAGGTTTCTTTGATATTCCAGTCGATAACCTCTACACAATTCCACTTTTTGCAAAACACTATTGTGATAAAGGACTCGTTGGTTCAGATGTGGTTGTTGTTAGCCCTAAGAACTCTGGTGTAAAACGTGCTCGTAGCCTTGCTGAATATCTTGATGCTCCAATTGCGATTATCGACTATGCGCAAGATGATTCTGAACGCAACCAAGGCTATATCATTGGTGATGTTGAAGGTAAAAAAGCAATCTTGATCGATGATATTCTTAACACTGGACGTACTTTCTCTGAAGCAGCTAAAATCGTGGAACGCGAAGGCGCAACTGAAATCTATGCTGTTTCAAGTCACGGACTTTTTGTTGAAGGTGCTGCAGAATTGTTAGATGCAGCAAATATCAAGGAAATCTTGGTAACAGACTCTGTTGCAACTAAAGGGAAAACACCTAAAAACGTACAATACATCACTGCTAGCGAATTGATTGGTGATGCTATGGTTCGTATTCACGAAAGAAAACCAGTTAGTCCACTATTTAAATAGAAATAAGGTGAGCTTTTGATTTATTTGGATAATGCTGCTACGACTCCTATGTCAGCAGTTGCTATCTCAGCAATGACTCAAGTCATGCAGGAAACCTATGGAAATCCTTCTAGTATTCATAGTCATGGTCGCCAAGCGGGAAAATTATTGCGTGAAGCGCGCCAAGACTTGGCATCTTTACTAGGAACTAAACCCCAACATCTTTTCTTCACTGCGGGCGGAACTGAAAGTAACAACACTGCTATTATCGGTCACTGTCTCCGTCACCAAAATTTGGGCAAACACATCATTACCACTGCTATTGAGCATCATTCTGTCCTTGAGCCCATTGAATACTTGGTGGAGAATTTTGGTTTTGAAGTAACAATTTTACAACCCATAAATCAAGAAATCTCTGCTCAACAAGTTCAAGAAGCTCTTCGTGATGATACTATTCTTGTCTCAACTATGTATGCCAACAATGAAACGGGTACTCTTTTACCAATTTCAGAAATTGGAGAACTTCTGAAACAGCATCAGGCAGCTTACCATGTGGATGCAGTCCAAGCAGTTGGAAAAGTTCCGATTTTCCCTGAGACTTTGGGAATTGATTTCCTAAGCGCTTCTGCCCATAAGTTTCATGGCCCTAAAGGCATTGGTTTTCTTTACTCTGCTACTATGGACTTTGACTCCTACCTTCATGGTGGAGATCAGGAACAAAAGAAAAGAGCAGGAACTGAAAATCTTCCTGCAATCGTTGGAATGGTAGCAGCACTCAAAGAGGCACTTGAAAAACAGGAGCAGCATTTCAAAGAGGTGGAAGAACTCAAAGATGTATTTCTACATGAAATGACTGGGGCTGACTATTATCTTAACCAAGGAAAGATCCAGTTGCCTTATGTCCTCAATATTGGATTTCCAGGTCAAAAAAATGATTTATTGCTTCTTCGACTAGATCTTGCTGGAATTTCAATATCGACTGGTTCAGCTTGTACTGCTGGTATTGTCCAAATTAGTCATGTCCTAGAAGCTTTCTATGGACCAGAATCCCATCGCTTACATGAATCTGTTCGCATCAGCATTTCCCCTCAAAATACTATTCAAGAAATGAAACAACTTGCAGAAACTCTAAAAGAAATTATCGGAGGTTAACTCAATGGCATTCGAACAAACTATTCGTCTAAAAAATTGCCGTTACGATTACACAATCAGTCCAACTGTCAAAAAGTTTACTCTTAAAGATAACACTTTCTTTGAAACAAAGGTTGGTAATTACGAACTTACACGACTTCTCGAGAAAGTTCCTAATAGTGGTGAAGGTTTCCAGCTTAAAATCGTTATCAATAAAGAGCTAAATGGTGCAAAAATCAATATTACCGACAAATTTGGTTTACGATTGGTAGATATCTTTAAGTCAGAGGAACACCACATCCACCAAGAAAAGTTCTACTTCCTGATGGACAGTTTAGTAGAACGAGGCGTCTTTACTAAAAGCGAAAGATAGGATACAAATATGTTCCGTCTAGCTTATAAGGATACTTATCAAATTGACCGTGTCTTAGAATATGAAGATTACGAGGCACTCATGCTTTCGCTATCAGGATGTGTGACTTTGCCTGATACGACAGTCATTACTTCTCTCACCTATAATGGAAAAGAAATCTATCAGGGTCTTCTAGGAGATCTCTATCACTTTCTATCTCAAAATGATATAAGCAATATAAACTAAGATTTTTCTTAGTTTTTTCTTGTTTTTGTTGATTTTTTCACAATCTTTCTATAAAATAGTAGTTAGAAAGGTTGTGATTTTGTGAAAGAAAAACAGTCCGCTATTCCTAAAGCAACAGCAAAGAGACTTTCTCTTTATTACCGTATCTTCAAAAGATTTAACGCCGAAAAGATTGAAAGAGCAAACTCAAAACAAATTGCCGAGGCGATTGGAATTGATTCTGCTACTGTTCGACGAGACTTCTCCTACTTTGGCGAACTTGGTCGTCGTGGTTTTGGCTATGATGTTAAAAAACTAATGACCTTTTTTGCTGATCTTCTAAATGATAATTCTATTACAAATGTCATGCTTGTTGGTATTGGTAACATGGGCCATGCTCTACTCCACTACCGCTTCCATGAACGCAATAAAATGAAAATCATTATGGCTTTTGATTTGGATGATCATCCTGAAGTTGGAACACAAACTTCTGATGGCATTCCAATTTATGGAATTTCCCAAATCAAAGATAAAATAAAAAATGCAGATGTAAAAACTGCTATCCTAACTGTTCCTAGCGTCAAATCACAAGAAGTAGCTAATCTCCTGGTTGAAGCTGGTATCAAAGGGATTCTAAGCTTTTCACCTGTTCACCTCCAACTACCAAAGGATGTTGTTGTCCAGTATGTTGATTTAACGAGTGAATTGCAAACTCTCCTCTATTTCATGCGAAAAGAGGATTAGAAAGCGAAAGCATATATGACCAAAGCAATTATTGGGATTTCTGGAAATGAAAAAACTCATCCTGATGATGAGTTGATGATGAGTTATTGTATCAAGGGGTTTGTCGAAGGTGTCAAAGAAGTAGGTGGTATTCCTCTTATTTTACCCATCGGTGATGAAGAGATGGCTCGTGCTTATGTTTCAATGGTAGATAAGCTCATCCTTACTGGAGGGCAAAATGTCGATCCTAAGTTTTATGATGAAGAAAAGACTATTGATAGTGAGGACTACCACTTACAGAGAGACATCTTCGAGTTAGCTCTGATTAAAGAAGCTATCCAGCAAAACAAACCAATTTTTTCTGTTTGTCGTGGGACTCAACTCTTTAATGTTGCTATGGGTGGGACCTTGTTTCAAGATATTGAGGACCACTGGCAAGACTCTACTGCCGAGTACACCACTCAGCGTTTAGCAACAGAGCCAGATAACATTCTTAGAGAGATTTACGGGGAAATCTCCCATATCAATTCATTCCACCACCAGAGCATTAAGGACTTGGCTCCTAATCTCAAGGTTATCGCCTATGATCCAAAGGATAACATTATCGAGGCAGTAATGACAACTGATCAGATTCGCTTTCTCGGTGTTCAATGGCATCCTGAGAGTCTCTATGAAAATCGTCCCAAGGATAAGAAGCTCTTTGACTATGTCGTTAATAAATTGTAAGTGGCTGGGTCAAAAAGGTTTAAAAAAGAAAAAGGCATTATTTCGAGTGTTCAAAAAGCTCGAAATGATGCTTTTTATTATGTAATTATTTCCCATAGAGATGCGTTTTGTATTAAATTCATTTATATGAGGTCCGTCTTCTCACGATAACTAAAATAATCGGAGTGTGAAACAATTAGATGGTCCAATAAGACCAAACCCATTAATTCACAGGCTTCTTTGACAAGCTTCGTAACATGGTCATCATTTCTACTTGGCATGACAGCACCAGATGGATGATTATGAACCAGTATCACAGATGTTGCCATATGCTTTAGAGCATAGTGGAGAATTTCTCTTGGTTCAGCAATACTTCGTGTAGCCGAACCGATAAAAATAGTCTGCTGATGAATGATTTGATTTTGAGTATTCAGATAGAGCGCCACCAGGTGCTCTTGTTTTTTATCTCCCAGCTCAGCTTGCATCTTTTTAGCCAACTTTTGACTACTGAGAATACTCTCTGCCTCAATGGTTTCTTGTTTATGAATACGATGGCCCAGTTCAATCATGGCTTGCAACTCAATAGCTTTCACTCTACCAATACCTGATAATCCCTGTAGTTCTTGTAGGGTCATTTTTTTCAAATCAGTTAAGCAACTTAATTGATTCAATACTTTTTGAGCGATTTCAAAAACAGTAGATTGACGAGTTCCTGTTCTAAGTAAAATAGCTAGTAATTCCTGATTACTCAAACTCTCTACTCCTTCTGTCACCAGCCGTTCTCTTGGCAAGAGTGAATCTTCTTGAAATGAAATACTATACATAAAAATCCTCCTCACTTTATTATTCGTGAGAAGGATCTTAAACCAGATAAATTTTATCTATTTTTAAATATTTTCAAGAGCAAGACGCAAATCTTCGATCAAATCATCAACATTTTCAAGACCGATTGAAAGACGGATTTGATTTTTAGTTACTCCTGCTGCTTCTAGGTCTGAGTCAGACAACTGAGCATGTGTTGTAGTTGCAGGATGAACTACCAATGATTTAGCGTCTGCTACATTGGCTAAGTTCGAAAAGATTTCCAAATTGTCAATCACCTTTCGAGCTTCTGCTTCTCCACCTTTAACATGGAAGGTAAAGATTGAACCAACACCTTTTGGTAAGTATTTTTCAGCCAAAACATGGTAAGGACTATCAGCTAATTTTGGATAGTTAACTTTTTCAACCTTTGGATGGTTCACAAGGAAATCAACGATTTTTTCAGCATTTTGAACGTGGCGTTCAACACGTAGAGAAAGTGTTTCAATACCTTGCAAGAGCAAGAATGAGTTAAATGGTGATAAAGCTGCACCTGTGTCACGTAGCAATTGAACACGAAGGGCAACGATGAAGGCTGCTGCACCTACATCACGAGTATAGCTTAAATTATGATAGCTTGGGTCTTCATTGATAAATTGAGGGAATTTTCCTGAAGCTTCCCAGTCAAACTTCCCACTATCAACGATAACACCACCGATTGTTGTACCGTGTCCTCCGATAAACTTAGTAGCCGAGTGAATTGCGATATCTACACCGTGAGAAAAGACATTGATGAGGTAAGGTGTTGCAAAAGTATTGTCAGAAACCAATGGAATCTGGTGTTTATGAGCAATTTCAGCTATTTTTTCAATATCAGGAATGTTGATGACTGGATTTCCCAAGGTTTCAATCAAAACAAGTTTGGTATTGTCTTTAATCGCTGCTTCTACTTCTTCTAGATTATCGATATCAACAAAAGTTGTGGTGATTCCGTAACGAGGTAGGGTTTCCTTCAAAAGGTTAAAGGTCCCACCGTAGATAGTAGATGCCGCAACAACATGATCACCTGCGTGAGCAAGTCAAAGAATAGTATAAGTAAGAGCTGCCATCCCAGAAGCAGTAGCAAGTGCCCCTACACCACCTTCAAGGGCTGCAATACGCTCTTCAAAAGCTGATGTTGTTGGATTGGTAATACGTGTATAGATATTTCCAGCTTTTTGAAGGGCAAAAAGTTCTGCTCCTTCTTGAGTATCTTCAAATACAAAGGATGTTGTTTGGTAAATTGGTACAGCACGAGATTTGGTAGTAGCATCTACCACTTGTCCTGCATGCAATTGTAGGGTTTCAAATTTAAATTCACGAGTCATATTAAGACCTCCAAAGATTTCATTAAGCTAATTGTATCATCTAAGTAGTCAGGTTACAAATACAACTTTGTTATATCTTGGCATAAGAAATAGCTATGGCTATGCCTGATTGAGAAATTAAAATTGTAGAACTTTTTTCAGATAGTTTAAAATGCTTGTTTTCACTTCTCCTATACTTTATACTAGATATAAAGGAGAATACTATGTCAGAAAATAAACATGAAATTGATACAAACTTTGCTGGTCGTTTAAATATCCTACGTGCTGGAGTTCTTGGAGCCAATGACGGGATTATTTCCATCGCAGGTGTTGTTATCGGGGTTGCCAGTGCAACCAGCAATATCTGGATTATCTTTCTCTCAGGATTAGCCGCAATTCTTGCTGGTGCCTTTTCTATGGCTGGTGGCGAGTATGTATCTGTATCCACTCAAAAAGACACTGAGGAAGCCGCTGTAGCCCGTGAACAATTACTTTTGGATAAGGATATCGAGGCCGCAAAGAAATCTCTCTATGCTGCTTATCTTCAAAATTGTGAGTGTGAAACTTCAGCTCAACTTTTAGTCAATAAAGCCTTTCTAAAAAATCCACTTAAAGCCTTAGTTGAAGAAAAATACGGAATCGAGTATGAAGAGTTTACAAATCCTTGGCATGCTGCTGCATCTAGCTTTATTGCCTTCGTACTTGGTAGCCTACCACCAATGCTTTCGATTATTATTTTCCCAAGCGAATACAGAATCCCTGCTACTGTTTTTATCGTTGCGATTTCTCTATTAATTACAGGTTACACCAGTGCCAAACTCGGAAAAGCCCCAACAAAAACAGCCATGATCCGTAACCTTTGTATCGGTTTGTTGACTATGGAAGTGACCTATCTGTTTGGACAATTGTTTAGTATTTAAAACATAAAAATACCTCGAAAAAATCGAGGTATTTCAGAACGTAGACAAACCCTACCAGCAATAGAAAAATTGCCATATTGTAGGTTGGGTACCATATAGTGAAAACTCTTAGGAATGCTGATATCGCGCTATTCTTAAGAGTTTTTTATAGCAGATTGAACTTAGAATAGTACACTACAGATTCTAAAATATTTTTAGAAATTGATTTGACTTTCCTAATATCTTTTGTTCATATCTTATTTCAATCAACTATACTTTCTCTATTTTTTATTATAGCTGGATAATCTTGCGATAGCTTCTTGAAGTAATCACAAAGATTAGGACATAAACTAAAGCAAAGATACCACAAATAGAAAGTGTTACACTTAACATCATGGCTGTATCCACAACCCCAATAACCTTGAGAATCAAACTTAGCATATGATAGGCAAAGGCTAGATGGAGAAAGGCGAAGATTACAGGGAGGAAGAAAACAGTCAAGACCTGCTTGTTGATGGTTTGCTTGATTTGTTTGTGGTCCAAGCCAACTTTTTGCAGGATGACAAAGCGTTCACGGTCTTCATAACCTTCTGAGATTTGTTTATAGTAGATAACGAGTACAGTACCTATCATAAAGATGATAGAGAGGAAAATACCGATAAAGAGAATTCCACCAAAGAGAGCGTTCATTTCAGCAATTGCATCAGTTTTAGTAGTTCCATTATAAACCATAGCATCTTCACTCTTGAGATTATGACTAAAATTGTTCACATACGCTTCAAAATCATCAGATAGCTTTAACTGTTCCTCTGGACTAGCTGTTACATCCATACCACCGTAGAATTGTGTGTATATAGCTGAATCCTGGTACTGTTCCAAAAAGTTTTGAAGATCTGGTACGACTAGATAGTTATAATCCGATATCAAGAGAACATATTGATTTGAAACATGATTCATGGCAAAATCTTGCTGGATTGCTTCCTTGATCGTATAGTTATGATTGTTCAGACTAAATGCTTTCTGTCCTTTAAGTTGGTCATTTCGAGCCCAGAGTCCTACCTCATCTCTAGTGAGATTTAATTTCTGACCAGTCATCTTTTCGTAATCTTTTTGGTCAAAAACTAAGAAGACAGTCTTGGGCATAACACTATTCTGCCCTTTTGCAAAGGTGGTTAATTTGGTACCATCTTGACTAGAAAGGCCGAAACTTGCGTAACCGAGAACATCCTTATTGCTAATCGTCAAGCTCTTTTCACTTGCATACTGAGTCAAAAGTTTGTCTAAATCCTCTACTTCTACATTTTGCCCTTTAACATCAAAATCGTGAGGATACAGAAGTTTTTTCATGTTTTCAGAACCGTTGTAGATACTGGTTGCTGCTGACATAGTGACCAAAACCATGGTTGAAAGGATGGCAATGGTTGCTAAACCGACAGCATTTTTCTTCATACGGAAAATAAGGTTAGACACAGAGATGAGATTGTTTGGTTTGTAGTAATATCTTTTGTTTTTCTTGAGTAACTGTAAGAAAACTGTAATACCTGCATTGAATAGGAGGTAGGTTGCAAAAATGACCAACATTACGGCTATGAAGAAAGTTAAGACCGCTGAAACTGGATCTTTTACGCTTTGTGCTAGGTAGTACCCACCACATAGTGTAATTAGCCCTAGTAAAGTTTGAAGGACTAGGAAACGCCCCTTCTTCTCACCTTTTGCTTTCTCACGAGATAGTTGGAGAGAATCCATACGGATAATGCGGATAGCATTTAGGAAGACAATGACTAAAAAGACAAGCCCAAATACCAGAAGGATAGAAAGAACTACGGACCATTGGAAGGTGGCTACTAACTCTACCTTCATCTTTGCAAGTTTGAGCAATAAGGCAAAGATGAGATTGTCAAAGAGAGCACCAATCCCAATCCCAGCAGTGACTGTTACTAGCCCAAATATCAGGAGTTCCTTGAAGGTCATACCAATCAAATGGCGCTTTTCTAAGCCCAACATGCCATATACACCCAGTTCTTTGGAGCGATTTTTCATGACAAAACTATTGGCATAAAGGACGATAATGGCTGATGCAAGTGTCACTACGACAAGCCCTAGTTGTAGGGTAAATTGTATAGCAGATGCACCACGCAAATCCACAATTTTAGGATTAAAGGCTAGGGAATAAAAGAGATAGCTAATAGTAACCGCCAAAATGACAGACAAAGCAAAGGGATAATAGAGTTTGCGGTTTTTGATTAAGTTGGAAATGGCCAACTTATTGGTTAATCGAAACATACTAGTTCACCTCACTTGCCATAACAGTCAAGGTGTCAGAGATTTCTTGGAACATCTGACGCTCTGTCTTCTCTCCACGGTAGATTTGATTGTAAAGAATGCCGTCCTTGATGAAGAGGACACGTTTCGCACGACTTGCTGCAGCTGTTGAATGGGTTACCATGAGAATGGTTTGTCCTTGTTCATTGATCTGATCAAAAATATCAAGGAGAGCTGCAGATGATTTAGAGTCTAGGGCTCCTGTTGGCTCATCAGCAAGGAGAATTTCAGGTTCTGTGATGATGGCACGTGCAACTGCTACCCGTTGTTTTTGCCCCCCAGAAATTTCATAAGGATACTTCTCCTGCAATTGATTGATGCCAAGATTTTCAGCCGTCACCACCAATTTTTTCATCATTTCTGTAATAGGCTTTCTAGACAATACCAAAGGGAGTAAGATATTGTCTTTAACAGAAAGCGTATCTAACAAATTGAAGTCTTGGAAAACAAAACCTAACTTTTCACGACGGAAACTTGATGCTTCAGAATTTTTAATGGTCGCTGTGTCAGTTCCGTTTAGAAAGACCTGGCCACGAGTTGGCTTGTCTAGCATGGCGAGAATATTGAGTAAAGTAGATTTCCCAGAACCAGACTCACCCATGATGGCAACGTAGTCGCCTTTTTCTACGGTAAAGTGAATATCTTTCAGGGCTTCTACTTGATTGCCTTGAAAACGTGTTTTATAAATCTTTTGAACATGTTTTACATCTAATAGTGTCATGATAATCTCCTTTTTAATATCCCATTAATTGAAACTGAGCCTGCATCATTTGAATGCCGAGCTCAACTCGCTCGATATCCTTAGGACTCGGTTTACTTTTTTGTTTTTTCTGTAAAATATTTTTCATAGTTTTGCTCCTTTATTTTTATGATATAAGTGTACTCTAAAAAAAGAGATGGTTCCATAACATAACCTTACATTTGGAGCTTTAATCTTACATTTTTGTAAGATAAAGATATTTTTTTGAAATCAACTACTATTAGTTTACCACAAATTTTTAAGCAAAAGAAAAACCCTTGATACTACAAGGGTTTAATACTTCAAATGAATGGTAAGATGGTTACCAAAACCAACCTTCGTCATCATTGATAGGTTGGGCTTCTTTGATCTTGCGTGGGCCTGTTCCATACATTTCAGCTTCGATGTCTTCTTTTGTTGGTAGGATCGAAGCTAGGATAATGTAGATAATAATTCCGAGTCCAAAGTTTGCGATTGTAAAGATTGCAAAAAGGAAACGAACTAGGGTTACATCAAGATTCCACTTATCAGATAGACCTGCAAGTACACCTGATACCATACGATTTCTTCTCATTTTATAAAATTTTGTATTCATAATTTATTCCTCTTTCGGATTTCTTAATCTTAGTATAGCACTAAGCTAAATTTACTACATCAGTCCTTAGGCCGATTTAACAAGAGGAGCTTTCCACGACAGAGACCACAACGATAGCGCTTGGTATCGATTTTTCGCTTTCTTTGATAGATTTGCTGACAAGACTGACAAGTATAGACTAAGCTTGGCTTTTGATTGGCACTTGATAAGGGAGGAACAAAGCGGAGACCGTCTACCTCTTTTAAAAGTTGCTTAAAGGCTAAATCCTTATGCTGATAGCCCTTGCCTTCAAAGTAAAGATGATAATGGCAGAGCTCATGACGAACAATTTTACGAAAAACCTCTAAACCAAGTTCTTGATAAACCTTGGGATTGAAATCCAAATGACCATCCTTAGGGAAAAATCGCCCACCTGTCGACCGTAGACGAGTATTCCATTGAGCTTGGTGTTTGAAAGGTTTTCCAAAATCTTCGATAGAAACTTGTTTAACGTAATCAGTTAGATTCATTAGGAGCAAGGAGCGACAGATTCACTTTTTCGCGGTCAGCATCGATTTTCTTCACCCAAACGGTTACCAAATCACCAACTGAAACTACTTGACTCGGATGTTTGATAAATTTCTTACTCATGTGAGAGATATGAATGAGACCGTCCTCATGGATACCGATATCAACAAAGGCACCAAAGTCAACGACGTTGCGCACAACTCCCTCAAGCTTTTGGCCAACTTGTAAGTCTTTGATATCCAAGACATCCTGACGAAGGACTGGAGCATCAAAGGAATCACGGAAATCACGTCCTGGTTTGAGAAGGTCAGCGATAATATCTTTAAGTGTTTCTTGACCGAGTTCTAGCTCTTGAGCCATTTCTTTGATTGAAACAGATTTGAGTTTTGCTTGCGCTTCTTCATTTAGGTCTTTTATATCCAAGCGTTTGAAGAGTTCCTTGACCGCAGTATAGTTTTCAGGGTGAACTCCTGTATTGTCAAGGATATTAGAACTTTCAGGGATACGGAGGAAGCCAGCAGCTTGCTCAAAGGCCTTAGCACCTAGGCGAGGAACTTTCTTGATTTGGGCGCGTGAAGTGATTTTACCTTCTTCTTCACGGTACTTAACAATATTTTCTGAAATAGTTTTGTTAAGTCCTGCAACGTGTGAAAGCAAGGCTGGACTAGCTGTATTGATATTGACACCGACTTGGTTAACCACTGTATCAACAACAAAGTCAAGACTTTCAGATAGTTTTTTCTGACTAACATCGTGCTGATACTGGCCAACACCGATAGATTTAGGGTCGATTTTAACCAATTCAGCAAGAGGATCTTGCAAACGGCGAGCAATTGAGATAGCCGAACGTTTTTCAACGGTTAGTTCTGGAAACTCCTGACGGGCAAGTTCACTAGCTGAGTAGACAGACGCACCGCTCTCATTAACGATGACATAACTAACTTCTGGAAAATCCTTGAGCACTTCGGCAACAAAAGCTTCACTTTCACGACTGGCAGTTCCATTTCCGATAGCGATGATTTCAACACCGTATTGGCCAATCAAATCTGCCAAATCACGCTTAGCTTCTTCAATCTGACGAGCTGAAGCTGGTTTGACTGGATAAATGACTTGCGTTGTCAGCATCTTACCAGTAGCATCAACGACCGCAAGCTTGGCACCTGTACGAAAGGCAGGGTCAAATCCAAGAACCACGCGCCCTTTTAGTGGTGCTACGAGAAGGAGATTACGAAGGTTTTCTGAGAATAGTTGGATAGCACCTTCTTCTGCCTTTTCTGTCAGTTCAGTACGAATACGGCGCTCGATAGCTGGCAGTACCTTCTTCTTAACAGACTGCTGAACAACTTCGTCAATATAGGCATTTTTAACCTTAAAACGAGCAGCAAAGAAAGCAAGAATACGATCAGTCGCATGCTCAAAGCCAATTTTCAAAATTCCGAGCTTCTCACCACGATTAAGGGCAAGCGTACGGTAACCTTGCATGTTTGCAACTGTTTCTGAGAAATCGTAATAAATCTGAAAGACTTGTTTTTCATCAAGACTCTCATCTTTGACTTGAGAAGTAATCTTAGAGCGTCTAAGTACCTCTTGATAGGTCATTGAACGCAAATGAACATCCTCGGATAGTGCTTCAACCAAGATGTCTACAGCCCCAGCCAAAGCTTCTTGAGGAGTTTCGAAACCTTCACAGACAAATGCTTCTGCTTCTTTTTCTAGGTCAGAAACATTTTGTAAGATTAAGCGAGCAAGAGGGAAAAGCCCCGCCTCACGCGCAATCGTCGCCTTGGTCCGACGTTTTTCCTTATAAGGAAGATAGAGCTCTTCAACGTCTGCGAGTTTTTCAGCAGCTAAGATGGCTTCTTCTAACTCTTTGGTCAACTTACCTTGCTCTTTGATTTTTGCTAAAACTGCTTCCTTACGGTCATTGAGGTTGGTAAGACTTTTATCAAGGTCGATAATAGTCTTAATAGCCACTTCGTCCAAGCTACCAGTCATATCCTTGCGGTAACGAGCAATAAAGGGAATCGTAGCACCTTCAGCTGTCAAAGACAATATGGTATCAATCTGCTTTAAAGTTACACCCAAATCTTGGGAAATTTTTTCATATTTTTTATCCATGAAACTATTATACCATAAGGAAGAAAGCTTGTTTTCATTAATTTATTACTTTCATTCAAGTTAATAAAGATACAAACGATTTTATTTTAAAATCCAACTATTTCTTAGAAATAATAGTATAATAGTGTTAACTAAAAGAATCGAGGTATGCCTTATGGCTGTTAAATTTACAAAAACTGATGACTTAGATAAAATGTTCGAAGAGTTCGCTAAACTTCCTGATTTGAAGCAAGTGACATTTCCAGATGACAAAGAAAAGAAAGATAAGGCAGAAAAGAAAAAATAGATGATGATCTTTCAAAGTCTGCCTTCAAGTATTTTACAGGCTGGTGCTATCTTTCTATCAATTATCATTGAAGCCCTACCCTTCGTTTTGATTGGAAGCATTATCTCAGGTGCTATTGAAGTCTATGTGACTCCTGAAAAAGTATATAGATTTCTCCCTAAAAATCGTTTGGGGAGGATCTTTTTTGGTACATTTATAGGGTTTCTCTTTCCCTCTTGTGAGTGTGGAATTGTTCCGATCATCAACCGTTTCTTAGAGAAGAAGGTTCCAAGCTATACAGCTGTTCCATTTCTAGTAACCGCTCCTATCATCAATCCCATCGTACTTTTTGCAACTTATTCAGCCTTTGGTAATTCATTTAAAATGGTTTTACTCCGCGCTTTAGGTTCGATTCTTGTTGCTACTATATTGGGTATCTTTCTTGGATTTTTCTGGGAGGAATCTATTCAAAAGGAAAATAGATTGGCTTGTCATGAGCATACTTTTTCTCATTTGAGTAAAAGTAAAAAAATCCTTCAGGTCTTTATCCAAGCTATCGATGAATTCTTTGATATGGGACGTTATTTGGTTTTCGGTTGTCTGTTTGCTAGCATAGTCCAGGTTTATGTACCAACTCGTATTCTGACATCTATTAGTGCAACACCACTACTCGCTATTGTTCTTTTAATGCTCTTATCTTTCTTACTATCGCTTTGTAGTGAGGCAGATGCCTTTATTGGCTCTTCTCTTCTCTCCAGTTTTGGTTTTGCTCCAGTTCTTGCCTTTCTAGTTATAGGTCCTATGTTTGATGTTAAGAACTTACTCATGATGAAAAATTATCTCAAAACTCGCTTTATTTGGCAGTTCATGACCATTGTGACTCTTGTTGTTCTTGTCTATTCTTATCTAGTCGGGGTGATGATATGATACGATTTCTTATTTTGATTAGTTATTTTTTCTTAACCCTTTATCTACACCTATCTGGTAAGCTCAATCAATATCTAAACCTCCACTACTCTTATCTGGCTTATATAACAATGGTTCTATCTTTGTTACTAGCCATTGTTCAAGCCTATATTTGCTTCAAGCGTTTGAAAGAACACAGTCACTTACATAAGTTTTCTGCCAAGCTTGCTAGTTCTGTCCTCCTAAGTTTACCTTTGTTAGTTGGGTTTACATTTCCAACTGTCGAGCTAGATTCGCAAACAGTATCGGCAAAAGGATATTATTTTCCTCTGTCAGAAGGAACGGACAAGGCAATCCAAGCAAGCGAAGGTACGAGCAGTCAGTATCTTAAACCGGATACCAGTAGGTTTTATTCACACACAGCTTATGTAGACACTGTTCGTAAAATTGCTGATAAATACTTAGCTCAATCTAGTATTGTCATCACCGATGAGAATTACTTGGAAGTCATGGAAGCTATCTATGATTATCCAAATGAATTTGAAGGCAAGGAAATCGAGTTTATTGGCTTTGTCTACAACGATCCAAGTCACAGCGATAGTCAATTTGTCTTTCGCTTTGGTATCATGCACTGCATCGCTGATTCGGGAGTTTTTGGCCTCTTGACCACAGGAAACAACAATCAGTATGAAAATAACACTTGGGTGAGAGTCAAAGGTAAGATTAGCAATCGCTATCACAAGGAACTCAACCAAGTCCTCCCAACCCTTGAAATTCAATCCTTTGTAAAAGTCGATAAACCAGAGAATCCTTATGTTTATAAAGAATTTTAAAAAAGTAGCCTGAGTGGGCTACTTTTTTGTCTATTAAGGTTGAATGTTTGACATATTCAAAAGATTAGCTTTCTGAATTACAGAATTCTAATACTGTCTGTTTATCTATTTCTTACTTATAGGATTTAAATATCCAAGCTTAAATTCGGCCATTAGCTCTAAATGTATGTTCAGAGATCCATTTGGTGTAGCCAGCTAACCTTTCATCTGTTAAGGCTTCTACTGCAATAGTTACACACATATCGACCGCTTCTTCAACTGTTACAGAAAAACGATAACCATTCAACTGCAAAAATTTCACCAAAACGAAGAAAGCAGTTCGTTTATTAGCGTTGGCAAAAACATGCTTCTTGATCAATTGGACAAATAGTATCGTTGCCTTATCAAAAATTGTTGGATAAAGAGGTTTGCCAAAAACAAATTGTTCTGGTAAATTGACAATCATATTTAAGGCAGAAGGACTAACCGTCTGAATTTTTTCATTTGGGGAATAACGTTGAATTGCTAAAGCATTGATTTTTTCGATTTGCCTTTCTGTTAGATAGACTGTCATTTTTCCACCAAAGCTTTGAAAACATCATCGTATTCATCAAAAATTTTGTCCAAATTTAAGTCAAAAGCATCATCAGAGACATAAGAAATCTGATGTCCATACTCTTCGGGAGTAAAGATAATTTCACCACTTGGTAACAATTTTGCTTCGTATTTAACACCACTTGGAATATTGAATTCACTTGGAATGGTGATGGTGATTGAATTTCCTTGTTTTCTTGTTTTTACTACCATCTGATTTCCTCCTTTGGAGTATTATAACAAATAATTACCGTAATTACAATGACAGAATATCAGTTAAAATAATTCAGCTTGAGAAATTTCTGCTAAGAACTCATCCGAATAAACCGAATAAGCATTTGGATCAGGCACTTTGTGGTTGTTCATGGCTTGTCCACATCAACATGTCCATTTTCCCTTATCTAACCTCAATCACGAACTAATTCTTCAAGGAAAAAATGATTGAGATTTTTCCAGTCTTTCTTCTACTCGGTAACACTATGTTCATTTTATCAGAATCCTAGGACATTATCAAAAATTACTATAGTATCTACAGAAAAAAGCTAGAGTTCCACAATTAGGAACCTCTAGCTTTTGCGTATCTGAGAACTATTTTGTCTCAGACTTTTTATGATCTATTAAAGCTCTGACTTCTTCCGCTCCAATCTCATCTCCCGCCTTGTCGAAGAGTTTAATAGCGTAACTAAAATAATCATAGGATTTACTCGAATCAAGTTTTCGATAAATCTCTCCCAATCCTCTATAAGCGCAGGCCTGAGCGATAAGATCATCTGTCTTTAAGGCTGAGTCTAGCGATTTCTGCATATAAAACTCCTCTTCAACTAGTTGACCTAACTTTAATCGTAAATAACCTTGCTCATAGTCATTAACAGAATATTTGAGAGAATCCCCTGAAAAATCTTGTTCAATAACTTCTCGCTCTTTTTCGATATAGCTAAGAGCTGTCTGAAAATCATTCATTTCACGATAGACCATGGCCAATTGATGATATGCGATGTGTTCATTTTCACGATCCTTTTCTGTAATAGCCAAGTGAAGATAACGTTTGTAAACCTCTAAACAGTCTTCATACTTTTTTTCGTACAAATAGATATAGCCCATCAAGTTTAAAAGACTGTAATCTTTACAAGTTGCTAGGCAAAACTCTGCTTGAACTAATTGCTTCGCTTCATTAATCTTTCCCTCAAATAATAATTCCCAAGCTTGGTTCATTAAAAGACTCCTATCTATTCTAGAACGATAATTACCTAAACTAAAATTACAAACAATTATCTCACAATATCTTTATACATGTCTGGTCTTCTGTCTCTAAACAAACCCCAGTTTAGGCGTTCACTCGCTCCTTTGTCGAGATCATAAGTGGTTAAGAGGATTGCTTCATCTTGTCGTTCTGCTTGGGTCAAGATAGCTCCTGTTTCATCGGTCATAAAGGATGAACCGTAGAAATTAAGACTTGAACTTTGTCTACCATTTTCCTCGCAAGGAGAGACTTCTTCCAAACCATAACGATTAGCAGCAATAACTGGGACAATATTTGCTGCTGCGTGTCCTTGCATGGTACGTTGCCAATGACCACAACTATCTGTATCCAAAATTGGTTCCGAACCAATGGCTGTTGGATAAAAGAGCAATTCCGCTCCATTCAAGGCAAGGCAACGGGCTGTTTCAGGGAACCACTGATCCCAACAAATCCCAATACCAATTTTCGCATAGCGAGTATCCCAAACTTTGAAGCCAGTGTTTCCAGGAGTAAAGAAGAATTTTTCTTGATAATAATGGTCATCAGGAATGTGAGTCTTCCGATAAACGCCAAGGACTTCTCCATCAGCATCAATGACAGCAATGGAATTGTATAAAACATTGCCATCCTTTTCGTAGAAACTGATCGGTAAAACGACCTTTAACTCCTTGGCAATCACTTTAAAATGCTGAATAGCTGTATTTTCTGTAACAGACTGGGCATACTGGTAGAAGTCATATTGACGTTCCTGACAGAAATAGGGACGTTCAAATAATTCAGGCAAGAGAATAATTTGCGCACCTTGATCCGCAGCTTGACGAACTAAATGTTCAGCTGTTTGGATATTGGTTTCCACATCCTTAGCGCATTGCATCTGAATAGCTGCAACCGTTACATTTCTCATTTTTTTCTCCTATTCTGGAATTTGTTGGGTAATGCAGTGGATATTTCCACCACCTAAAAGAATAACTCTAGCTGGGATTCCTACGACTTCACGGTCTGTGAAACACTGACTAAGGATATCCAAGGCAACTTGATCGTTTACATCCTGAAATTGCGGCACCAAGACAGATTTATTGGCGATATAGAAGTTCACATAGGAAGCAGCTAAACGTTCACCAGCATAGCGCTCCTCTTCACCTTCTTCATAACTATAACCCGGTAAATCCTCTTCGGTCACTACTTGATGGATAGCTGGAATCGGAAGTTTATGAATGGTAAAGGAACGCCCCTTTGCATCTGTTTCCGTCTCTAAAAGAGCTAGATCTGCCGCAGACATGGCATACTGGGGATCATCCTGATCATCTGTCCAAGCTAAAACAATCTCCGCTGGACCAACAAAGGCTGCAACATTGTCAACATGTTCATTGGTTTCGTCCTGATAAATACCGTAAGGCAACCAAATGACTTTTTCGGCACCAAGGCTCTCCAGTAAAGTCTTTTCAATCTCCTCTTTAGTCAGGTGAGGATTACGACCAGGACTGAGCAAACAACTTTCAGTCACAAGTATAGTTCCTTGACCGTCACTGTGAATAGCTCCGCCTTCCAGTACAAATGGTTTGGCATCATAAACAGGTATATCTAAGACTTCTGCAAAACGACTGGCCACTTGGTCATCTGCTTCATAGTCTTGATAGAGTCCATCAACAGCACCACCCCAGGCATTGAAAGACCAATCTACCGCCAACTTTTCCCTTTTATCATTAAGGAGAATGGTCGGACCTGTATCACGAGCCCAGGCATCATTTGTTGGAATATCTAGATAAACGACCTGGTCTCCAAGATAGGATTGGGCTTCAGATAGATAGTCCTGCTCCACCAAAAGGTAGACTGTTTCCCCTTGGGCAATGGTTTTGATAATCTGACTAAATGCTTTTTTAGCTGCCTTTCCTTGAAAAGGCCACGAACCTGGTCGAGTAGGCCATATCATGAGAGTTCCATGGTGGGGTTCATACTCTGCTGGCATACGATAGCCTAATTTTTTTGGACTGTCCATCATGATAATCTCTCCTTAAAGTCTTGATAGCCGAAGGCTTTGACTAAGCTACAGTCACCCTGATCGTCCATGAGATAAAGACTTGGTAATCCAATACCGTTAAAGGTATTATTTTTGACAAAGGAGTAGATAGCCATGTCTTCAAAATAGAGTCGATCGCCGATTTCAATCGGTTTTTCAAAGCTGTAATCCCCAATGATATCACCTGTTAGGCAGGTATTGGAAGAGAGTCTATAAGTATAAGGTTTTTCTTGGGCTTCAAATCCATCTCTCAATGGGGGGCGATAAGGCATCTCAAGGACATCTGGCATATGACAACTTGCTGAAGCATCTAACACCAAGGTCTTAATTCCGTTTTCAACAATATCCAAGACTTCTGTCGCTAGATAGCCCGCATTAAGTGCAATAGCTTCTCCAGGTTCAATGTAGACGTCTACGTTATAAGTTTCTCGAATACGTATAATCTCAGAAATCAGTAAGTCCTCATCGTAATCTTCTCTTGTGATGTGGTGTCCGCCGCCCATATTGAGCCATTTAACTTGGTGCAAATAAGCTCCAAACTGCTCTTCTACTGCTTTCAAAGTCGTTTGTAAATCATCTGCCCCTTGCTCACAGAGGGTATGAAAATGAAGTCCGTCAACCAACTCCAATAAATCACTTGGTATCTTGTCTGAAGTCACTCCAAAACGAGAGCCAGGAGCACAAGGGTCATAAAGCGCGTGGTCACCCTGCGTTGAACATTGAGGATTGAGGCGAAGACCGACACTGATACCAACTTCACGACAAGGTTGACCATATTTTCGTAGTTGTCTCTCTGAGTTAAAGACAATATGATCCGATATTTGCAGTAGCTCTTCCATATCTGATTCCTTGAAAGCAGGCGCAAATACATGGACTTCCCCCGGAAACTCTTCTCTAGCTAACTTCGCTTCATAGAGTCCACTAGCCGTTGTACCAGAGAGATACTGGCTAATCAAGGGATAGGTTTTATAGAGAGAATAAGCCTTTTGAGCCAGTAGAACCTTACAGCCGGTTTTTTCTTGAACCTCTTGTAGAATGCGGCAATTCTCTTCTAGTTTTACTAAATCAATGACATAGGCTGGTGTTGGTACTTGTTCTAACTTCATTAGTCCACCATTTGTGGATTTTCAACCACAACCCATGGCAAACCATATTTATTTAAAGCTTCCATGAATGGGTCTGGATCCAACTCTTCAAGGTTATAAACTCCTGGTTGTTTCCAAGTGCCATCCATCACTAATTTTGTCCCAATCATGGCTGGAACTCCAGTAGTGTAAGAAATGGCTTGTGAACCAACCTCTGCGTAACATTCTTGATGGTCACAAACATTGTAAATGTAGATTGTCTTTTCAACGCCATCTTTGACACCTGTAAAGATACAACCGATATTGGTTTTACCAACAGTGCGTGGTCCAAGGCTTGCTGGATCTGGAAGCAAGGCTTTTAAGAATTGGATTGGTACGATTTCTTGTCCGTTAAAATTAATAGCATCTGTACGAAGGAGACCAACGTTTTCCAAGCATTTCATGTGCGTTAGATAAGATTGACCAAAAGTCATAAAGAAACGAATCCGTTTAACTCCTGGAATGTTTTTGGCAAGTGATTCAATTTCTTCATGATGAAGAAGATACATGTCTTTTTGTCCAACTTGAGGGAAATCATATTCACGTTTGATAGACATAGCTTCGACTTCAACCCATTTTCCATCTTCCCAATATGAACCTGGTGCAGAAACCTCACGTAGATTAATTTCTGGGTTGAAGTTGGTCGCAAATGGATAACCGTGGTCACCACCATTACAGTCTAAAATGTCGATATAGTGGATTTCATCAAAGTAGTGTTTGAGGGCGTAAGCTGAAAATACACTAGTTACACCTGGGTCAAAACCAGATCCAAGTAGTGCAGTCAATCCTGCTTCTTTGAATTTATCTTGGTAAGCCCATTGCCATGAGTAGTCAAAGTAGGCTGTAAAACCAAGTTCCTTACAACGTTTCTCATAGATGGCACGCCACTCAGGATCTTCTGTATCCTCAGCCTCGTAGTTGGCAGTATCGATATAGTGGACACCTGTTGCCAAACAAGCATCCATGATGGTCAAGTCTTGGTATGGTAGGGCCACATTCAAAACAGCTTCTGGTTTGTAGCTTTCGATCAAGGCAATCACTTCTTCTACCTTGTCAGCATCAAGAGCTGCTGTTTCAATCTTTGTACTTGTTTTGCCTTCTAATTTAGCCTTCAAGTCATCACATTTTGATTTGGTACGGCTAGCAATCATAATCTCTTTAAACGTTTCGCTATCTTGGCAAATCTTTGAAATAGCAACTTGGGCAACGCCCCCACATCCAATAACTAATAAACGACTCATTTTTTCCCTTCCTCTTCTTCTAAAATGTCCTCAACATACTTGGGCAACATGAAGGCTCCCACATGTAAGTTTGCAGTGTAGTATTCTGTGAATAACTGGCGTTTTTTCCAACCTTCCTTGTCAAAATCTTTGACTGGGTGGTATTTTTTCGATGCAAATCCAAACAACCAATAGCCAGCAGGACTGGTTGGGATATGTGCCTGGTAAACCCGGCTGATTGGAAAGGCTTGATTGACCTTGCGGTGCATACTACGGCAAGCCGACTCGTCCTCGTCAAAGAAAGGACTCCCATGCTGATAGATCATAATTCCGTCTTCTTTGAGAGCACGGTAACTATTTCCGTAAAATTCCTTGGTAAAGAGCCCTTCCGTATGGCCAAAGGGATCTGTCGCATCATTGATAATGATATCGTAATCATCTTCGCAGTTCCGTAAAAAGCGAAGTCCATTTTGATAGTAAATGGTGACACGAGGGTCATTAAGACCTGCAGCAAAATCTGGGAAATACTCACGACAAACCTCAACCAGCATCTCATCTGGTTCCACGATATCGATTTGTTCCAATTCTGGATAGAGTGTTAAAACTTGGGCAACACCACCATCACCACCCCCAATAACCAAGACTTTCTTTGGATTGGGATGGACAGCCATAGGAACGTGAACTGTCATTTCGTTGTAGACAAAGTCATCTGCATCTGAGAACAAGACGTGCCCATTTAAAATCAAAATCTTTCCAAAAGCTGGCGTATCTAAAACTTCAATATCCTGCCATTCACTTTTACCTGCGTAAAGTTGCTTAGCTGTTCTCAAAGACAATTTCACATCTGGAGTATGAACTTCAGAAAACCATAAATCCATCTAGTTCTCCTTTCTCTCAATGACATTAATGTGATTGACCTCTGGATCTTCCGTTCCTTGGAGGGAACAACCACGTTCTTTGGCAAATTGAATATAATCGACAAGACCTTGTGTAATGCGTTCACCAGGTGCTAGGATTGGAATACCTGGAGGGTAACACATGACAAATTCCCCGCAGACTTGCCCAACTGATTCGTCCAGGGTTAAACTTCTTCTCTCTGAGTAGAAGGCTTCCTGAGGAGACAGCACTAACTCAGGTTGGATATATTCTCCAGCAATCAAGTCCTTCCCATCTCTTGAGTAGAGTCTCTTGATGTCAGCCAGAGCACCAACCAAGCGTTCAATGTCTTGGATACGGTCACCAATCGAAATGTAGGCCAAGATATTGCCAATATCACCAAACTCAATCTGAATGTCATATTCATCACGTAAGAGGTCATAAACTTCAATACCTGTTAAACCAATTCCCTGAGTGTAGACTGACAGCTTGGTCACGTCAAAATCACAGACCGACACACCGTCTACTAGCTCTTTTGAGTAGGCATAGTAGCCACCGATGGCATTGATTTCACGACGAGCATACTCAGATAGCTCGATGACCTTCTCAAATGACTCTTTACCACGAAGGGCCAGATTGCGGCGTGAAATATCCAAACTAGACATTAACAAATAGGATGCTGATGTTGATTGGGTCAGGTTAATGATCTGACGAACGTACTCAGGATTCATCTGCTCGCCAACTAAAAGAAGTGAACTTTGTGTCAAGCTACCACCAGATTTATGCATAGACACTGCTGACATATCTGCTCCTGCATCCATAGCAGATAGAGGAAGTTTATCTGTAAAGTGGAGATGAGCTCCGTGTGCCTCGTCTACTAAGACTTTCATTCCTGCAGCATGGGCCATCTCTGTTAGCCCCTTAAGATCTGAACAAATCCCATAGTAGGTTGGATTGTTTATTAGGATAGCCTTGGCATCCGGATGGTCCTTAATAGCTTGTGCCACACGATCATTTTCAAGCCCCAAAGCAATACCGATTTTGGGATCCACACTCATCTCGATATAGATGGGAATAGCTCCACATAAAACGAGTGCATTGATGGCTGATTTATGGACATTTCGAGGAAGGATGATTTTATCACCTGATTTACAGGTGGAAAGAATCATGGTTTGCACGGATGAGGTTGTCCCACCAATCATTAGAAAGGCATGGGCAGCTCCAAAAGCCTCTGCTGCTAGCTCTTCTGCTTCTCTGATAATCGAAATGGGGTGTCCTAGATTATCCAAAGGCTTCATAGAATTGACATCAATACCTACGCATTTTTCCCCTAAAAGTTCGACCAACTCTGGATTCCCACGGCCACGCTTATGACCTGGTACATCAAAAGGTACAATCCTTTTTTTTCGTAACTTAACTAACCCCTCATAAATAGGAGCTTGGTTTTGATTTAACATTATAAAGACATACTCCTTTACTGTATTTTTCCCACATTAATTAAACTTAGGTGCCAAAGGATACTTATGAAAAAAGAGCAGGTTGGCACCTGCTCTACAATCTACTGACGTGTTTATGTTTGTTTCTTTTGAGTATGTCTGTTCCTGATGTTTCCTAACTCTCTAGTAGCAAATATTACGTACTTTATTGATCGTTTCACAAGATGACGTGTGCTTTCACCACACTAACAAATCTATACGAATTAGGACAAGTGTCCTAACATCAACTTATAAAAGTAGGCTTTTAACCCTATCAATAATGTGGCTTTTCAACCACGCTTCGGCATTCAACCCTGCCTGTCCGTAGGCATTTTTTACTCGGGTTTATATTTGCTAGAAAACATCATCTCATTTTCTAAGCTTCATTACTATATCATGTTTTCGTATTCTTGTAAAGTATTTTTAGAAACTTTTTTAAATAAATTCATTTTTTCGTTCGTGAAATTTATTTAACTTAAAAATGGAAATCGTTTTAAATTTAAATCAAAAAACAAAAAAAGGAACTAAATAAATTAATTCCTTTAGATAGGCATAAGCAAAGCTAACTATTCAAAATAGTATTTACTCATCACGCGCTACTTGAACAGCTAGTTCAAAATCAGTCATCAAATAATTTTCATCTAGACGGATAAGACTATAATATTCATTCCAAAATAGAGAGTCACTGTTACTTGACCACTGTAATCCATACCACAATTGAGTGACATCACTTGTATGTGATGGGGGGATTGACCATAGATGCTTTTTGAAAGTTTCTTGAACAAGTGGAACATCCAGTCGACTAGTCAAGTCGAGTTCATCTAACTTGAAAGTGATAGAATGTTTCTTTGCTTCTTCAATACTGTCCTTATTAAATCGGACCTGAATAACCTTAGAATCTTCTAGAACCACGTCCTTATCTTCTGCCCCGTAAAAGGAAATACTCCCAAGAACTATGCCATCTTTTGCAAAGAGATAGGGAGCGTAGGGAACAGCATTGCTATCAAGTCTGAAGCCTTTTTCGATAGTGACTGATTTATCTCCTGAATACTTTTGGAAATTGCCATCTGTCAGGAGGTCTTCGTAGTCGCTAGCACCATCTCCCTGTTTTACATAGATATCAAATCCAGCTTCCATCAGATCACTTGCTTTTGTTTCTGCTAACGTGATTTTACTTTCATTAATTTGCAAAATCGGTGCTTGGGGTGGGAAACCAATCGTGAGATTAAACATGACTCCTACTAGAAAAACCATAAAGGTTATAAGGAGGGCGAGCATAGACTTCCCTGTTCGTTTTCGAGCATTAAAAAGGGCCATTAGAGCTGGTAGGAGGATCATTTTGGCTAAAACAGAATTCCCAACACCACCTCTATTTAAGGTCTGAAAAGCAAACATCCCCGCGATTGCAATCAGGGACAGGTAGATCAAAATCTCACCTAGACCCAGTTTTTCTGTTCGAGTTTGTTGATTTACAGGGGTTTCGTACAATGACTGCCCATTCTCTCTCCTCTTTTTTAGAAAGAGATAAAAGCCCAGACCGAGTAGCAGATTAAAGATTGCAAAAGCAATTAAAGTACCTATAATCACCGTTCTAGCCATGGCACTCTACTCCTTTATGTTCTCTCTCAAATCTTATCTTTCTCTTTAATGTCCAATTCCCAACTAATAAAACCAGCAAGAAGAAGGGGCAACCTTCTATCAGTACAATCGGTAAAGCCAGTATAGCAATCATCAAAAAACTAGCTTTCTTTTGACGCCAACTACCGCCCCATTCTCCGTTTATCAGCTGACCCAAATAGTCGATGTAGTCAGTATACATCATAAACAAAGGATTTTGGAAATCACTGGTCTTAAGGTAAATGAACAAAGCAGAATTTAGAAAAACATAAAGAATTCCAAGGACTAGAATAATCTTTTGACTAGTTCGAGTAGCCTCTAGAACGATTTTTTCTCTGTTTTCTGGTTTTATTTCCTTGAGACTTGGGTTCTTACAAGAGAGTTTTTCAAATCTATAGGCCAGAAATCGGTAGAGATAATACTTTTTTATATCGCGCTTCATAAAATCCCCAATCTAAGAAGGACACTCAATTATAAATCATGGTTTAAACATCTAATTTCAAGGAATTGCCTTCCAAATAGACTGCTTTTGACTCAGTGATTTTTATTTTTTGATCTTCTGAAAAGCCAATGGTTTCACCGTCCTTTAAGGTGACATCACTGCCTAAAACATACTGAAGAATAGACAAGAGGAAATAATATAAGTCATCGCTATTCATAGGAGACTCGATAATTTCAATCTCAGTTTTTCCAAACTCTTTCAAACCATAAGTGTAAATACTAGTTTTATCTCCCTGGTTGATAATTCCCATGTAAATCCAGAGTTGAAGGGGAAGCATTTCTTCTTTCAAAAGGTCAGCCAGGTCTAGATAAAGATCTTTGGGCAAGAGCAAGGTGGTAGAACCCTGATAAATACCAATAGCTGATTGACTAGTTTTTAGGATAGAGGCATTGACTTTAGTTAATAGGGAATAAGTTTCTACTGGCGAAAGATTGTCAGACAAAATAGAAACAATAGCGTGTTGGGTATGCTCCTGTGTATTCTTCTCAACATCCTGCCAGAGGTAAGAATAGGCATACAATTCTTCAAATTCTTGACTTGGGATAGGCAAATCCATTAAAGCCAGCGCAACGAGAGCACCATCAATCACAAAGGTTGCACTAGAATCATCCCCAGAAACTTCAGAAACTTCAAGTCCCCAGTGAGTTTTCAATTCCTGAACGACCTGCTCTAAAGAATAGGCCTGCTTGCCTTTGAAGAGGGGCATGGACAAGATCAGTTGTTTTTTCTTCTCTGACTTTTCTTTCTTACTAGTAAATAGATTTTTTAAAAAATTCATAGGACTTCTCCTTTTCTTCATATTAGTTGGGAAGCAAAGCTATCTTGGTCAAAGTGAGTCGAGATACCAAGTTTCCTCATCCTCAAAACCGTAGAATTTCTCATCAAGTAGCCAATTTCCACCCACCAATCTAAGTACAAACTGATGCTTCATTTCTAAAGCTTCTTGATAATGGGTGATGACTCTTGCTTCTTCAGCTTTTGTCATGATAAAATCTACAGAAAAATCATTCCTTTGAACATAGTTATATTCACTTGGGGAGCCATAAGAATTTCGAACTCCTCCTTCCAAGCATTTTTGAGTCACTCGTCCAGTTAGAAGTTGCATTTGCCTCTGAAAATAGTCATCCATAATATCATTCCACTTGGGATGAACTTGATTTGCTGGGATGGCAAGGGCTTCTTTTTCCTTATCCAGTGCTCTGTTACGCTCAAATATTTCCTCTTCCAACAAGGTTAAACTTTTGAGTAAATCAAGCAAGGGTGGGATGATTATTTCCACCATAGCTCGATAGTTTTCAGGGGTATTTTTATAGTTCACTCTCATAATAAGCCTCTTAATCATCTTGGATTAATTGCTTTAATTCTAGGTCTGAAAGAAAGCCTTCCATGTAGAGCTTCCTAAGTAAATCTTTATCTACGGTAATTTCATAATAGTCAGTCACAAACTCATGAAATCTCTCAAAGCTATCAAAGAGGTAAGATAGCAACCATTCTCCGCCATCCTGATCTTGGTAAGTCTGTTGATGCGCGTGACCATCATACCAGATAAAGAAGGTCGTTTCATCTTTTTGATCTTCGGAATAAAGTGAGACATACTTTTCATCCAGTCCTTTATAAAAACCATCAATGACGTCTTGATTCCACTCGTCAGCAGCAAACTGGCTTAAACTACTTTCATGATCAAAGCCTTTTATAAGGATCATTTTATCAGTCAAAATCACATCTAAAGAATCACCAGAGCCATTATCAATAAGGTAGCGGAGTCCATAGTCTTCCTCAGTCTTAATCACGAGTCTGAGCCAATCCTCACTCGGATCTGTCAGATATTCATCAATGACTAGCAAGGCATCTAAGCGAGTTTTTATCTTGTCCCAATCAATCTTTCTCATCTCTAAAAACCTCCATCTTATTCTTGCGATTTATCAAGATCACAAGCCCTATAACGAGCTGTTAGATAGCCTGAAAGGCTAATCTGAGGGATATTCCACTCATTGGGCAAATAAATCGAACAATCTACCTGATCACCTAGAGAGGAACTTGCTGAGAAGACATATCTTCCCAAATCCTCATTATTAGGATTTCTTTCAACTTGACCCAATCTGCTAGTATTGAACCAGTCTTTAAACAGTAACCAGATTTGCTCGGCATCTTCGTTTAATAGGGAGACTTTCAAGTTGTAGCTGATTCCGACCCTACATCTTTTTTTGAATCCTGACTCATCAGCCTTACAAACTTTTATCGATCCCTTATCATACTGCCAGTTATCACTATCTAATAGGGGAATTGAACAGATAGATTGTCTTTAAATCCCTGCATAGTTTCTAATAAATCTTTGGAGGCGGCTTCGAATAATTCTAGTTCCTCCATAGTCTTCTCTTTAATTTTCATAGCTAATCACATTTCGATTTAATCTGCATCAACCCAGATCTGGTATTTTTGACAATGGAGGCATCTAAACAAATAACCACAGATAGGCCCGTCTTTGACCAAGTAGTCTTCTACCTCTTGATATTCTTCACGCGCTTCATAATCTGCCAAGACTTGCTCAGCGATTCCCATATCCTTCAATTCTCGAGTTCCAACCGTACCCAAGTAAGCACAATAATCTTGGCAACAAGAACGCCAATATTCTCCCTGCCAACTAGAGTAGCCTGGGGTCTGACAAAAAAGCAGCTGATTCTTTTCTGGATCCAATTCTCCCTGCCACTCGGCATCTTGGACAAATTCTGCATCGAATTTTTTAGCTGCTTGACCGTTTGCAATGCACATTGGGCAAAGGTATTCTATATCCTCGATACAATAAGGGATCAAGTCATAATAAATATTGCTTTCTTTCCCACAAGATGGACAAAGCTTGGCTTCTCCTTCAACAAATGAACCTGTAGCCAAGGGATCTGGATGATAGATAAAATGTGGCAAAGACTGTAATAGCTTCTGTCTTTGCTTCTTCTCTTCTTTTCTTAGAGGACGAGGAAGAGCAAAACGATCGCCATGACTCTGACTCATTTCTTGTAATCGGCTCAGTTTCTTTAACTGTTTTCGGTCTGGTTTGTCTAAGATTTCGGTAAATAAGCTATAGGCACTAGTGTAGTGACCCAATTGTTCATAAAGGTCAACTAAGACTTTTTTCGCTTCTAAATCCTCAGACTTAGCTAATTCATCAGCCAAATCATAGAGTGCCGCAACACTGGAAGAATTTCCATCTTGTTCCAGATATTGCTTTTTTAAAGTAATATACTTTTCTAGAAATGGATTCATGGGGCTACCTTTCTAATGGAATATAAAAACCTTAACAAATAGTGACCAGGACATTCCCATTGAGCTCTAGAATCTTTTTGTAAAACTCTTTCATATTTACAAAACTGATTCGAATATCATCCTTGATTTCTTCCTCTTCCTCAAGATAATCCCAAATATCAGGATATAAGTCGGCTTTCTTGCATGCTTCCATACTAAAGTCTGCCAAGGCTCTGTCCATGTCAAAACTTTCTAGAGCTTCTACGATCTCGGCTATCTTGTTTTTTTCAGTATAGGCTATGTACTCAGAAACTTCTTCTAAAGGAGTCACTCCTAAAACTGCTTCTCTCAAGGGATTGTCATCCAAAAATTCTAAACTACTAAATCCTGTCAAGACAAAGACCAAGGCATCCCACATTTTGTCGATATCTATTAAGATATCATGAGTATCAGCTGAGTCCTCAGCAAAGTCTAACAAGTCATCTTCCTGGTTAGAAAGAGCTTTTATTTGTTCTAATTCATTGTCTGGTAAATATTGATAATTGGCAATCATTCCCATGATTTTTCTCCTTTGAATCTTATAGGATAATACTGATGTTTTTAGCTCTATTTCTATAGAAAATGCTATAATGGAGCTAAGAAATTGTTTTATTGAATGTTAAAATAGGGGGAAATAGTCATGTTCACTAGTATTGTTTTGGGTTTTTATGCTCTTTTCTTTCTATCCTTGTCCTTTACTATCTATCTCTATATCAGACTTGTAATTGCGGTTAGAAAAGGGAAAGATGTCCCAAAATGGATCTATAAACTCGGCCATGCCATTCAAGGTAGAATTCACGTTGACTATGAAGAAATCACTGATGCTAATGCCCTTAAAGAGATTCATTGGTTCTTGCTGATCTATTTAATCGTCAATCTACTTGTATTGGCTGGCTTCTACTATCATGGAAATAGCTTTCCTCAAGCCATTTATGAATGTTTGAAAAAACAATTTTTTATCGTACTTGTTAGTATGGTTTTAAAAAGTATTATCAAATTTATCGTATTAGCTATAAGAAAAAATTTTCATAACAGTCATGTCTATGCATCAACCAACGCTTTTATAGGAACAGCTTTTTTAACGAGCTATGTGTTTATGTTTTGCATCATGATGAGTGGTCTTCCGGCTCAACCTGTTCCAGTAAGCATTCAAGATACCACTGTCATTATCGGAGAAACCAAGGCTTCCGAGCTTTTGGACCAAGGCTTTACCTTTGGAGATAAAGGCGCGGAGAGCTTGATTACCAATCCCAAAAACGACCACTTTTACTACGGTCAGCTTCTCGAAGTCAAGCGGGAAAATCAGTCCTATGGCTTTATGAGCCTTACTCCTACAGGAAAAGATACGGATCAACTCAAAAACTGCGTCGTCACCTATTACAGAACACCTAAGGATAACAAGCAACTAGAAGAAATTTCCATCAATCATGTCAAGCTAGCAAATCTCAAGCTCCAAGACTTTCAAACACGACAATTAATCGATATCTTTGAAGTCAATCCTACTGATTATAATGTCGCTGAGACTGACGCAAACTTTATCCTAACCATCCAAACAGCAGATTACGACCTCTGGAAAAGATACCGGATTGAAGCCAAGTTCAATTCAGATGGTTCCCTAGATAGCTATGGTGTCAGAGCCCAACACAGCATGTGGGAATGATTGACCATTTCCCCCTTTATCACATAGGCATTAAACTGGAAAAATATCGTCGACAAGTTTATAGGTTTCGATGAATCTAAGGCCAGAGGAACCTTTATCTCTAGTAATTTCTTTATAAATATCTTCTAAATTTTGGGCAGGTGCTAGCATCCAAAGACTAAAAGGTCTAAGTTTCACCTGTCCAATTTTTTCAATATTTTCTAATAATTGGCCTAAATCTTTGTGATTGAACCAGCAGTCTGTAACGAGAGCAAACTTTGTATTGTCCATCTTACAGGAGATATGACTGGTCAAAAAATCATCGATGGTGGGCTTTTTTGTTTGTAAGAGGCGCGTGCAAGCCAGATGGTACTCAAGCTTTCTAGGACTCTGATCAACCATAGATACAAAGACAAGACCATACTCATCTTGGAACTTAACAGCAAGGAGATCCCCTTCTTCAAAATAGGGTTTGCGTTTAGTTTTGGCTTTAGGGACCTTTAGAGGCCTAGGATTTTCAGTTTGCAACTGGATAGCAAGTTTTTCCAAGACTTTTTGCCTTTGCTTCAAAGCATTTGGATCTATTTCCAACCAAAATGGATCAGCGCCTTTTTTGATAAACTCCAAGGTTTTATCTCTGATATCATCTGTCAGGTGACCAATCTTCCACAGTGAGTAGGCAAGAGCAGTTCAATAAATTTCTGTAAAAAAGTCTGTTTGACAGTAATCTTTCTCTGCATCGAGGATATCCTTGATAATATTGGACACATGATCACCGTCTCTATAGCGACCAACTACTTCATTGTAAATGTCATACCCTTGATCACTGTCAATGATTTTAACGCCATCAATAGCCATTCTCAACTCCTAATGCTCAATCGACATCTTATCGATAACTCTCAAAACTTATTTAATCTTATGCTTATTCATTTTCTCTTGGAAAATATCTGTAAGAATTTGTCGCAATTCTTGAGCTTCCTTTTCAGGAAGTTGCCCTTCTTGTTCAGCTACAGCGTACAACTCTGGATACTCGATCGATATTCTCTTAACAGTACGTGTAATGGCATGTTTTCTAACAAAAAATGGAATTCGTTTTATCATATCTTGAGGAATTAAGGCGATAATTTTATCGGCTGTTTCCTTGTCGTTCAGTTTAGAAAAAGTTAATCCCTTTTTTATCATTTCTTGTTCTTTTTCTGTAAAATCTTTAATATCCATTGTGTCTCCTTATGACAATTTTATTTACTACTATTATACTATTTTTTAATTGATCGAATGAAAAATCTCTATAAATCACTTCTTTGCCAAGAACGGAATCTGTTGTAACTGGTAGTTTTTGCAGCAAATCTTGGATATCAATATCTTTGGGAAAAGGATTCAATTCTCCCAGACTATTTTCCTGAAGATGTGCTGCAAAGATAAACTCTCCCTTTTCCCAATCCATAGCACAATCATTGATAAGATCTACTGGCGACAGGTCCAGCAGTTCTTGCACTTGCGCTATAAAAGTCTCGTAGAGCAGCTCAAAAATAGCTTCCTTATCAATTTTTACAACTCTTAATGTATGTTCATCCATGCTTGCTGTCCTCTAATCATATCAATTTAACTATCATTAGGTTGGTAACTTCTTACCCTACCCTTTAGGCAAATCATCCGAAAAATACTACATTTAGAATTGAACCCACTTATCATTATCCATAATAAAGGGCTTCGCTAGACCTTCTCCTGTATAGTTTTCATATTTGGTAGATAAATATTTGTAGCAATCTTCCTTGGTTGCAAATTTTATGGCTTGATAAGGCTCCTCAAAAGTTAACTTTTCGACAAAGAGATAACCGTCCTCGCTTGGCACAAGTATGCCGACATGACCGATAAAGAGGGATTGACCATCCAAGTCATCATGAACTACAACAGATAGCATTCTTGCATTTTCATTAAACTTGAATTGAGAAAGGAACTGTTCCATCTTAGCTGCATGAACCTTAACATCTGTCGTCGCTTCAGTCTTGACTCTTGAGAATAAAATATCAAAAGCATCCTTGTCTTCTGCACCAAAGACCTTTCCCTTATCAATAGCGTCATTATCGACAAATAATAGGGAATCATCTTTTTCTAACTTTGGAATTTCGATGGAATTTTTCAATAAACAATAACTGTTGATACGACAGTTGGTACCTACAAAATCACCTTTTTTCGGAGTCCAAAGATTGGTAATTTTTTTAACGTCATAGTCTGTTTTGGTAAATGTAGAAAAATCTCCAGTTAAGCCTACTGAACCAACAGTATTGTTATAATCGTTGACAAGATTGAAAAATGCATCGACACTATCTTTATCCAAATGTGTAGCCAAGGCTTTTCGAACTTCATCTGCACTTGGTTGACTGTTCATATTGGTATAGCTAGCCTTCCAAGAAACTTGAGCAGACTGATTTTGAGTTACTGCAGTTTCAGTAGTTCCATCAGTCGACTTTTGAGCTTGATTACAAGCCACTAAGGTCAAAAGAAGTGTTGAGCAAAGACCAATAGTCGCTAATCTTCTAAATTTCATAGGCTTTCCTTTGTTTAAAAAAATTGTTGTTAAAGGTAAATAAGATTATGCTTTCGGTTGAGAATAGACTTGAATATGCTGCCCTAGTACCTTAATTTCTACTGGTAGGTCATCAGATTTGTCGCCGTCAACATCCGTTTCTAATGCAGAATCTGAAGAAATTTTTATATGACGAGCTTTTATGTATTCGATGTGATCATTTTCAACGACATCCCCTTTTAATAAGTCAGGAATTACAGATAATTTAGAAAGAATTGATGCATCCTTTAGAATCAGAACGTTTGCATATCCATCCTTATCTTCATTAAAAATCTTCTTATCAGCGAAATAATTGGTAAGAAGAACTAAAACGTGACTTGCTTGACCAATATAGTTTCCATTTTCTGTTTCAACTGTAATGTTAAATGCTTGATCTGTAACCACAGACTTTACAGTATTAACCGCATAGGCGAGCATACCAAACTTTGTTTTATCCTCTATCCCAACGTTATGGATGGCCTCTGATAGTGAACCAATACTAAAAATGTAGCCAAAATAGTAGCCATTGGATTTTCCGATATCAATCTTATTCGTAGAATTAAAATCGAGTTCGTCAATAGCCCCGTCAATATCTTGATTGATTTCTAATAGTTTCGTAATCAGATTTCCAGTTCCTCCAGGGATAATCGCGAGTTTCGGAATATAGTCTCTTTCAGCGATACCTGAGATCACTTCATTGACTGTCCCATCTCCGCCGAATACAAGAACTGCCTCATATTTTTCTTTTGAAGCTTCTTCAGCAAAATGTGTTGCATCCTGAGCTTTTTGTGTAATTCTGGTATCGACTTGCTCGAAGTATTTTTTAGCCTTATTTTCTAACTTTTCCTTATAATCTAAAGCCTTTTCTCCACCAGATGTTGGATTGATAATCACCATTATTTTTTGCATTCATTTTCCCCTCAATATCTATTTACATCTTTAGGCTATCAATATATCTTTTTTTGATACACTTTATTATATAATGAAATTTCTAAAAACAAAAATTGAAAGTACTGAACTAAAATAGATACAATCATGAACTGTCTAAGAATTATTCTTTCAAAATTGGAAAAATAGATTTGTGGAAAAAATTCTATCAAGTTACAAACTGAAGAAATCATCTCATTCACTCTTTCTTCATATACGACAGTTTTTATTTTACTTTAAAACAAAACCTATGCTTCTATTATTTTTTTAGCCACAAATGTTGTAAAAAACTAATATCTTTATAGGGTTTTAAATCACATACTGCAAGTTCAATCTTTGTCATTTCTTCTAACCAGTTTTCTTTGCTCTTAAATTCATTTGGTTGTAGACTGTAAAATGTTCGAATCCCCAAATAGTTTTCTAATTTAAGACCAGACAAAGCTAATATTTCCTCAATCGTATAAGTAGAACCACTTGCAAAAGATAGGCTCTCAAAATTTTCACCATTGAGTAAGTTAAATGCTTGGTTGATGTCATTAGCAAAAACAACACTTTGTAGAACTTTTCCAACTTGATTATGCTTGATAATTGAAATCAAGCCATCATCTTTTAAAATTCTTTTGAACTCCAGAAGATAGTCTTTTCGGTCATTAGGATCTATATATTCTAAAACATTATGGCAAAGGACAAGATCAAAGGATTTATCCGTAAAACAATCGAGTTGGTCAATACTTCCCCACAATTTTTCATAGGATGTGGAAGAGTTGGCATAAAGCATTTCCTCATTGGGTTCAACAGAAATAACTTGATTCTTGCAAGAGAGAAATTCACTGACCAAGCCAAATCCAGATCCAAAATCTAGAATTTTCTTACCTTCCAGATGAGCAAGTTGGGCAAAGGTTATTTCATATTGTATCTTTCCCCAAGGTTGTTTTAACATATTTCTATAATGTTCAAGATCAGATTTTTTGCTTGTCATGTCTTACCTCATTAAAACTGATATTTTTCTTTACAATCATTTCTTCTAATAATTTACAGTAAACTGCCGGATTTTCAGTGATCTTACAACAGTGGTCATATCCTTGCCAAATATGAAATTTGGCATGAGGATACTTTTTGGGAAGAACTTTTTTAGCAGCTATCAAGTCGAATTCTTTTGAACCATAAAAGAAAACACAATTTTTTTGTTCCTCTGGCGTAAGGTTAGGCAAAGCTACGAAGGCACAATCATGGGAAATATGTTTGATGCTTTCTTCATCCATAGCAATGAAAGAATCCGCCATCATCTCTCCTTTTTCTCCATAAAGTGCAACTATCTTACGAATAGCAAGATCTCTATTTCGCAGAGCTTTTCTATGCTTTATTAACAATAAATACCTAGTAAAGACATCAAGCAAGGGCGCATTTGTCCATAAACTAATCCCTTCAAAAACAAGTTTCCCAAACCTGATATCCTTGAAATTCAATAATTGCAGTAATACAACTCCACCCAAGGATGCACCAAAGGCTAAACGCAAGTCTTTTATATGGTGTTCCTTTAGATAGTCATAGATCATCTGGCTTTCCTTAAGAGCTGACTCGTAAGTATCCGAAGCTGATTGCCCATGCGCCGACAAATCCGGAATGATATATCTAAACTCTTGCCCCATCTGGTCTGCAATCAGGGACTTCATCCCTTGAGCCGATGATAACATCGGGTGGATTAACAATATCGTCTCTTTCTGATTAGAATTAAGATCAAGAATGTTCATTTTCTATCACCAGATTTCTTTCCATTTTAGCCCTTATCCTTAAAGAACTTATACCATCCATTTATGATTTATTCAGATAAATGCAACAATTATAATACCTTCACTTGAACCCCTTGCATGTCGAACGTTTCTTTGACATGTTCAAAATTACTGCTTATGATAGTCGCTTGCTTCAGATTTGGAAACTGTTGCAGTTCTTTAAGACTAACTTCATTTAGATCGAAACCATCATCTTCACCGTCCCACTGAGGAATCAAATTCAGATAAATTTCATTTCCGCCATCCATATAGATTTCTTGGACTTGTTCAGCATATTTCTTAGGTATAGGAAGATTTATCATATAATCAAGTGCTGGCTGAATAATCTCCATACTTTCTGTGTCGATGTTCAACTCACTGGCTTCTTCTGCAAAATCAAAAATATTAAAAATAGGTTTCAAAACCTCTAAATCATACATTAAAACCTGGATAATAGCTAGTTTAAAATTTATATTGTCAAAGTGAAGCACTTCTCCATCAGTTGTTTTTAACTTGTAACTTTCCCGTTCACGTTTTATCTCTGGAAAGTAGGAAATAGAAAGTGTGTCTGTGATTGTCTCTGTAATTCCATTAAAATTAGTTCCATAAGGAGTCCATAAAATAAGGTTAAAATCCCCTACTCTATGCCTATCAGAAAAGAAATAAGGAGATTTTCCATCTGATAATACCATAGCTTGACAGGGTTGCTTTGGCAATTCTTTCTCTCCAGTCATAGATTTTACAATATCGCCATAGTAAAGGAAAACAGTAGAAATCAAATGTTCCTCATCAATGTAGGTCTTACATTTTTTTAAATGATTTTTAATCGAGAAAGAATGTTCAAATACAATACCAATATTGTCATAAATGTATTTAATAAACTTATTATCTCTTTTGACAACCTGGTCAGGCTTCCCAAATACAGCTTCAATATCTTTCAAGGACAAAGGAAAAGCTAAGCTGGTTCCGTTAATAATCATTGAATTGTTGTGGAGATTGATTTCAAGTTTTTTGTGTGTTTTTTTCTTAAAAAAATCAAACATATTACTACCTTTTCTTAAGTTTCTTCCAGATAAATTTTGACCGCTTGGTATTCCTGCTCTTTAGCATAGGCAAACACCTCTGAAGCTCTAATGTAATCAAAGATATTTTCCTCTAAATCTTCATCCCAGATCGATTCATGAAATATTTCATTCTCTTGACATGCTTCATAGAAAATATCAAGGTGAACCTGATAAAACTCTTCATCTTCATTTGGGACTTGCCTTACCAACGATAGTTGAAACAAGGGCTTATCAGATATAGCTGTAAATGTCCCTGTTTCAAATAAAATCATCTCATCCTCAATAGGCTCACGACACAAGTCTTCAAAGATTGCTACCATATCCTCTAAGGGCATCTTATCGGTGATTCTTTCTCTTAAAAATTCAAGTGATTGCTTCATATTGCTCCTCTTTCTACATGTTTACCATCAGAAACTGACTAAAAATTAAAAGTAACCTATAACTCTAATAATCTCTATAAAGTAGTATATACCCATTGCGATCGCTATCATAATTGCTAGAACAACTAAACCAATGATAATCCTTGCCCAGATATGCCTTTGTGCCTGTTCGATGACAAAAGCACTAAGAGACGCGAACGATAATCCAAAAGCTAGAAAGATAGATATGGCCCAAACAAACGGAATAGCTGTCATCCATGGATATGGAAATGGTTGGCCGACTGGATGATTTTCTAAAATAAAATAAGTAATAATCGCAACCAGATACAAAAAAATATTCACGATATATAAATATTTAAAAACCTGACGTCTATGAAAGAATACCATCAATCCTAAGACGAAAATCATGATAAGGGGGATGAAAAGACGCCCCCAAATATAACTGTCATTAAACATAGCTAACTCCTATATCTTATGCAAAATCACTTTCAACTACCAATGCTGCAATTTGCTAATCTGGTCTCCCTTATTCCTGATGATTCCAAAGATATTTTTCTGAATGACACCAGCCAGAAATATAGTCTAGCATTTCTGCAAACCACTCTTTTATCATTCCATCTTGTAAGCTGTCATAGTATGTAAAAAATCTCTCATATACTTGTGTCTCCTTTATACCTAGATGATGGATTTTCCTTAAAAGATTATATCCTAACTCAGCATATTCTTGAAAATTTTCATCTGTAACCTGATTCGAATATTCGATTATTTGAAGAAATAAGCTCTCAAATTCAGTCAACTTTCTCACCTCTGATCTAGCTTTTGACTCCATAAAATAACTAATCTTAACTTGGAAAAATCCTATTAAAAAATAGAATTCCTACACCCTTTATTATACTACATTAACAGAAAAAAAGACTGAACAAGATGGCTTACACCCTAGTTTCAGTCTAGATCTTTTTGATAATCGGAATAGCCTCTGTAAGGATGTCTATCCCCAAATTAATTCCCTGAACTTGGTAGTGATAGATTGGAACAGAGTAAATTTTTTGAACTCTTTTTTTGAGGTGACTATCTATCATTTCAAGTAAAATCCCATCTGATAAATTGGGAAATTCTGGTCCGATGAGTAAATCTTCTTCTAGTAAATTTAAGCCCCATCCCTCATCAATAGATCTGCAGAAAAGAAACTTACCAAAATCAATACAGTATTTTAACTTTTGATTTTTTAAGCCCTCAAGAAAAATTTGCAGATGATTTTCTTGAGAAAGTTGACACCGTAATTCATACCAATCATACTCTATTTCCTCACCAATATGAACCCACTTCATTTTTAACCAACCTCTTCTATCCTTATATCACTCTCTTCATTTTTATAGAGAACTAAGTCAATGACTAGATTCTTTGCACAAATACGAAAATGAACCAAGTCTTCTTCAGACAAAACTCCACCCGCCCTATGAATCAGTTCTGTAATCAGGCTACTAGTCTCTAGCTTACAAATCGGGGATTCAAGCTCTGGCAAACTAGGAATCTGATGAAGAGTATCAAATAAGTCTCTATCTGTGATTTGGTAAAAATGACAGAAGGGAAATTTCAATCGAATCAGATTTTTCTTACCCTTCAAAGTCATCGTAGAAATCTCGTAATGACTATTCTCACTAAAAGCTGCACTAGCTTCATATTCATCTTCTGGTACAGATTTCCACTTTATCATAAAATCTTTCCCTCCACTATTTTCTAATCTCATAAATTTTCAACTTTTATCTCACATTTTTTTAAAATTTTTCGTGAGTAACTTCTTCAAAATAATCATCCAGATGATGGTAAATTTGTATATCTTCTTCTGAACTATCTTGTAAAACTGCAAATACCTTCACTTTCTCATCATTGACAAATACGAAATTATGTTCACCAAAATAAGCCTGATAACCCTTGTCAACTAAGGTCCAAAGTTCATCTTTTATTAAACCAAAAATATCTTTTTTTACAAGATAGGTTTTGCCGATTTCCATTTTCATAATGTCCTTTCTCCCTAAGAAAGCAGATAGTGCTAGATGTTTCCCTTTACTGTTCAAGCCGTCTACGCAAGCAGTGGCATACACTCAAAAGGAAATTTGAGTGACTATTGGATATACTCCATCGCTTCTTTAATATATCCTTCTACATCTTCAATCTCTACAAACGATGGGTCTAAGTGACATAGGAAGTGCCAATCTTCGGTATCTTTTTTTCTGTAGACAATCGCCTCACCGTCTTCACTTCCAAAATAGCTTCTGTCGACTTCATATCCGTTGCGCTCTAAGAAGTCCTTTGCCTTGCAGAAGTTTGCTTCTCTGGCTTCGACATAGGCTTTTACTTCATCGTTGTTAACGACATAGGCATCGATTTTTGTAGCGCCTTCAATCACTTTATCGTTTTTAACCGATAGATTCGAAATCTCTTTCCAAATAATGTCCACATTTTCCTCAGAATTAAACGAAAACCTAGATAAAGGGACAATATTCCCATTGAAGACAATTTCTATATAATCAGGCAAGTGTTTAGGGTTAAAATACTCCACTTCAAACTCATCTTCTGTTTCTAAAGTATATCCAGGGATTTGAACTACAAAAGCTTTACCCTCCTCTAAAGAATCAAAAGCGACTAAATCTTTTGAATAATCATTTTGGTACAATTCCAATATAATCATCGATAACCCACCTTCCTTCAAATCTAATCACTACAACTCTAACATTAGTAATTACACACTATAATACACTATTATTTTATTACAATCCTTTTTTCCCATTGTTTTAGAACATCCTTTAAGGGCTCATCTAGATAGGTATAGGCCTTTTCCTTAATCCAATCAGGAATTCCATAAGCTGCCTCTGCTATACTTCCTGTGATGGCAGCAAGAGTATCACTATCCCCACCAAGGGAAATCGCATTTCGAATCGCATCTTCGAAGTCTGTACTTTCAAGAAAGGCAATGATAGCTTGAGGTACCGTATTCTGGCAAGTTTCATTGAAACGATAAGTAGGACGAATTTCATCTAGCGTTTGAGAAAGATTATATCCATACTCTTGTTCTATGTGTTCCTTGATGCGTCTCTTGCACTCTATAGGGTTATCATTGATTGGTTGTTCATAATCCCCACAGTAACCTCCAAAGTAAAAGCGACACATAAAGATAGCATCAGACGTCGCCATAGCTCCTTTGACCCCCTCTGGATGGTTATGAGTCACCTCTGCAGAAAGTTGTGCAAGAGCTCTTCTGGACGGCCAGGCTCCCGTTCGTGCACAGAAACTACAATCCATAGCCCAGGCACATGGAGAAACACGCATTGCTGAGCCATTGCCAAAGCTATTATAAGGTTCTCGATCGTCGCCATCAACCCAATTACTAAATCTTGCACCGTAACCTGCATCAGGATACATCCTACCATATTTCTTCATGGCGTCAATAAAGTTATCCTTCTGACCGCCATTCATAATGGCTTCTGCAACAGCACAGGTCATAACCGTATCATCAGTGAAAAAACAATCCTCACGAAATAATGGAAAGTCTTTCGTTTTAATATTGTCCCATTCGTAAACAGAACCAACAATGTCTCCAACTATTGCTCCTAGCATAAAATACCTCCTAATGTCCAATGTCACATCTATAAATATACTAAAAATCTACTCTACTTTTTTTAGATCGTACAAAGAGTGATACCGCCTCA
Source organism: Streptococcus infantis (assembly GCF_047463615.1). Classification (GTDB taxonomy): domain Bacteria; phylum Bacillota; class Bacilli; order Lactobacillales; family Streptococcaceae; genus Streptococcus; species Streptococcus infantis_X. The sequence goes on from NZ_JASHDO010000001.1 coordinate 267,156, forward strand.
ACGTGTGTTTGCATTTAGCTTTTACTCCTATAAATTCATTAAAGTTAAATTTGGGGTATTAGAGGAATTGAAATATTCTCTTTCTAATCCTATAGATATGCTATTCTGTTCGAGTTTCAGCTAAATATATTCCCCATTCAGCTAATTCTTCAGGCAAGTCATAAACAGTTTTTCCATTACTTTCATAGATTTCAGAGATTCCTGGTGAGGTCTTAGAAAAAGTTTTCCAAGCTGTCACTAGTTCTTCTACAAATTGAATATTATGAGGTTCAAAAAAGTCATTAAATTCCGATAGTTCTTTACTATAAATTGTCACAACAAATTGTCACAACATTATAGCTATCAAGCATGATCTCATCATGACTTTTATGCCCACCAAATCCAAACTGACTAAGTCCATCATTAATAAGCAAATCACCGTATCTAATCAACAGTGCTAGGCATTCCTCTCTTGAACAACCATCAATATAATAAACATCCTTATGGGATTCCTTGATAATATTCTTTGCTATCACTTTTTCTCTATCAATACTGACAGGAAATTCCAAAATAAAAAACAAGGGCTCGTCATGAATCGCAATAAAGTGTTGAAAAACCTCTAATATTTTTTCTGCGTGTACATTCGCTGTCAAATGATGTTCAGTTAACTTTGTAAATGACTCAAACAGGTTTTCTACCAAGCTAACTCGATGACCTTTTACTAAATTCAACATTATGCGTCCTCCAGAGAATTTAAATATTATACACATTTATAATCTCATTATACCATTAAAACCTCAAAAAGACTGCAACTTCCCAGTCACAGTCTCTTATAAATCTACCTCAGTTCCCTCAAGGAAAGTTACTACAATTTGTCCAGCTTCTGAAATAGATTGATAGCATGTCAGACTATAGTATCCAGAAGCCCAACCTGAACTATTACTCTGATTCTTACCCTCTATTCGATTAGAGAAGCTACCTTCACGCTTTTCATTATTCCTTTCGTTCACTTTTAAGATCAGAGAAACACTCTCAGCGGTTCGCTGTTACCGTATCATTTCGTCGGTTTCCCTCCTCATTCTACGAGTACTATCCCATGAGCGGAGCATCTACTTCTACTTCGCTGATACCTCAGCTCGTACAAGCAATGATACCGGCCTCAACATGTGGTGTTAGCAAACTTCTATATTATAGAACGAAAGTGATAGAGTTGTTGTTTAAAATTAAACTTTAGAATGAAAATATTTTATAGTTCCCTTTTTTCAACTTTATAGCTGATAATTGTCACTTAATAAATTTACTTGCTAACTTGTAAACTTGTTGAGTCTCTTTACTCTTAACGTCCCAACTACCAAGTTCTTCTTTAATCAACTCTGGAAATTTTTTGCTAATATCCCTCAAAGCATTACCGACTGATTTTCTAACATATTCACTAGAATCTTCTTTTAATGTTGCGATTCGTTTAATAGCTTAATCTGGATTATCCTTGAATTATGGTCTACTCGTCCATATTCTCAAACCTTCTGTAACAGCTCTTCTAACGTTTGGATTAGTGTTTTGTAACCATTCGCCAATGACCGGAAGAGATTTTTCATAACCTGTTTGCTTACAAAATTCATCAAATGCTTTTGCTAATACTTCTTGAACTCTCCAATTATCATCTTTTGAAACCTCATCCCTCATGAATATCAAAATTTCTTCATACGATGACAAATATCCAAAGAGAAATACACTGTACATTCTAACTTGATATACATTGGATTTAAAGGCTAAAAATGCTAATTCTTTGGTATACGCATTATCGTTTGATTGATAGTCAGCAAGAGCTCTTTTCTCTTCTTCTTTAAATCCATTTTCTATTAAGGAGAATTCTTTTTCTAAACTTAAAATATATTCTTTCATGTAACTTGACCCCGAAACAACATTCCAAGTTTCAAGATAATTCTCGATAGGTATTAATAAAGAATTGAATTTGTTATAATATGAGCAAATAATCTTGACATTTTTTCAAATTGATATTTAAACTCTTTTATTATTCAACCTTTTTCTCAATCAGATACCAACTAGGAATGATTTGCTTCATATCATCATACCATTCTAAAATTTCCTTTGCTTGATTTTGCATTACTGCTATTTCTTCGATTCCGTAAGGTACAGCCCAAGGAAGTGATCCAACTAAGTTATTTAGAATATAGATAGCGAGAAGATTCCAAAATAAATCCGGAACCTTATGATCAAAATATCCATCTATCATACCAGACGCAAAAGAGGGAGAGACTTGAGCAGACCATACAATACGATTGAATTCCTCCCAAGGATCTCCAAGGTCAAATCGATCAAAGTCAATGACATAAATTTTACGATCTTCACCAATCATGAAATTCTCAATATGATAATCTCCATGTTGGAAAACCTGAGGTCTGTCTTTTAACAATTCTCGATTTGCATTTAAATAATCAATAAAAATCTGACCATTTTCGTATTGAACGGGGCATTCTTTGTATTTTTTGATTTTGTCATCAATTTTACGATTAAAAAAGGATTCCCAATCTTCACGAACTTCTGTAACAGGAAGTGAATGAATTTTTTGAAGGATGCTTCCTGCTTCTACTCCGTAAGTGTATTGTTGTTCTTTCGAAACAGTTAAAATGGTTTCTCTTGCATCTTTCCCGTCTATCCATTCGTGTAAAGAGTGTACCTCGTCATCGCAGAGTTCTATGCTAATCGGTTTACACATAGGAACTCCAAGAGAAGCTACTTTCTCCATCATATCAAATTCAAATTTTTTAGAATCTAACTTCTCCTTATCAGAAACACGCAAGAAATATTTTTGCTTATTTTGATCTGTCACACAATACTTTTTATCATCTGACCAACCTTTATTTATGGCTATCTTACTACTAAAATCCATCAAGCACACTCCGATTCATTTCACAACACTTTTTGCAGTTTTCACTAGTAATCTATCCATTTCATCAATACTTTAGTTTCGTAGATTCAGATTCGCATGATTAAAACTAGTCAATTTTCTCTATGATATTTCCAAGTTTATCCAATACAAGACAGGAATGATCATTTAGTGGAATTATGGGAACATCAACAAGTTCTTCAGCTCTATCCTTATTAGCTTTATCATTCCATGAATCATAATGGACACTAATTAAAAACTGACTAAAGAATCCTAATCCATTTTTTATCTTTATCTGATGATCTGAATTATCATTAGGTGAAACATAGACTTTTTCCCCTAATAATAGGGCTCCTGCAGAAAATCCCATAACTTTCGCCCCTTTATTCAGCATACGATCGATATAATTTTTGAACTGCTGATTGACGTAAGTAGCTAAATACTTTTCCGTATTTCCACCACCGATAATAATTAGATCAGCATCTAGATAGCTATTAAAATCAATCTGCTCAGTGTCCAAAAGTAAGTAATCAGTATTTAGGTTAGAAAAATAGCTTTGGAAAACTTCCGTGTACTTTTTCATATAGGGTTGCCAATTTTCTCGATAAACTGTAAAAATGACAATTCTTTCGATCTTCCTTGATGACACAATTTTATTAACAATCGTATGGTTCTTTATCGGCAGATTTCCACCCATCAAAAAAATTTGTTCGTCCAATCTTTCACACTTTCTAAAGATACATAAATTTTGACCACGTTCTGAAATTATAATTTCTTCTTAAAATGAATAATTCTATTTGCCTCCTGAAATCCAATATTGAGATGAAATCTTATAGAATCCTTATTCGTTAAAGTACAGTCACTTGCAAATTCCTTACATCCTTTATTTTTCGCCCATTCCTCACATTTTGTACAGAGATTTTTAGCAATATCCTTTAAACGATATTCCTCGTCGACAATAATCCCTTCTAAAAATCCAACAGGACTATATTTACAACCTTCAACATAATCAAATCTGAGTGAACATAGTGCTAGACCTACAATTGTGTCACCTTTAACTTCAGTAAAGATTGCAGTATTTTTGCCATTCGTATATCTTTTTACTTCATCAATAGCTTCTTTATCGGTCAATTGGGGCCATAATTGTTTCATTAGTTTAGCCGTTTTTATAGAATCTTTTGTTATTCCATCCATATTGATGTTCCTCCGCAAATTACAAGCAAATGTTTCGAATCACGCTGTTACTTTGTTACTCATTGATTGATACCAATACCATCCACTTCTACTTTTCGACTGTCTCAGATCGGAAGAGCAGAGCCACGCACTCAGCGGTTCGCTGTTACCGTATCGTTTAGTCGTAAACTCCTTACTCTACGACGTCTATCCCATGGGCAGAACATCTGCTCCTACTTCGCTGATGCCTCAGCTTGTACAAGCAGTGATACAGCCTCAACATGTGCTGAGAGCTTTCTTCTATACTAATAGACGAAAGGGTGTGAAAATGATTTTTAAATGATACTGTGGAACGGAACAGTAGCCCTAGTATTGACTACTGTCGTTTCTATTCATATTGGCTATTCTAGGACTGAGATGAAAAAATCTATAAATGCTCAGAATAAAATTGAACCCGCAAATCTCCCCAAAACAATGGTGAGTCATGTACTTGTATTATTCCGAAAAAATACACCTCTGGTGCAGTGAGACAAATTGGTGTATCTTATAGTGGCTTCGTAGATGAAAGCTATACTCTACTATCACTCTTTGATGATGTAGAACAAATTGAAAAAGATAATAGACTTCAGACAGCTATTGATGTTGTCAGAGAACAGTTTGGTTTTTTAGCCATACAAAAAGGAACCGTCCTAACTGAAGGTTCCAGAAATATTGAACGCAGTAAACTTATCGGTGGTCATTCCGCGGGTGGATTGGAGGGATTAAAATGAAACAAGAAAAAAATACAGTACAATTTTCAGAAATCCGTAGCAAAGGATGTAATGATATTGAAATGCTTGAAAGATTTTTACATGGAATCGTTGAAACAGCAACTTCAAAACTTCGTCAGAGAAAACTCAAAACAACTGAAATATCGATACGACTAGTACATGCTAAATCTGAAAACCGATTACCATTGGAATTTACATTTAGCATTAAGCCAACAAGCTCATCTGTGATAATCTATACTGAGGTAATCAATCGCTTTAAAGAATGTTACACAGGTGGGGGAATTCAAGGTTTTACGATTCAATTTGATAAAAATACCCTTGCCTCTGCATAGAAAGGATTTGATATGATTGACCGTTCATATTTACCATTTCAATCAGCAAGAGAGTACCAGGATACAAAGATGCAAAAATGGATGGGCTTTTTCCTATCTGAACATGCATCAGCACTCTCTGATGATACAAACAAAGTAACGTACATGTCTGACTTATCACTAGAGAAGAAATTATTACTCCTCAGTCAAGTATACGCCGGGCAGCTACGCACACGCATTCAAGTGATTGAAAAAAACAAGCGTGTTTCCTACACTGGAACAATACCAAGTCTGACCAAAAATTTCATTTTGATAAAAACTACAACAGGTCACATCAATTTGAAATTAAAAGACATTATTAGTATTGAACTTGTCGAGGAGGTGCTCTATGAATCAGCTTGAGTTTCAGCGTAATCACCTACAAATGGACTATTATAGCGAGAGCTACCAAGATTTTGAACGTGACTTCTACCGCTACTCTAACATGAATATTCCATTGACCTTCCTAACTGATGATATCCTAAAAACAATGGCGACTTCACGTAAGAATTACTTTGTCCTCAATAAGGAAAAGTCCAGAGATAACCGCGATCACTTCTTCATATTTGAAGTAAGTACCGTAGATGAGAATCCGCTAATCTATCATTATACATATAAGAAAACTACAATATATTTAGCAGAAAAATAGGAGCAGTTCAATTGACTGTTCCTATTTTTAATATTCATAAAATCTAAAGTCTTTATACTCTTTAACAATGGAGTCGCCAACCAGAACAGACTATACTGACCAGCGACTACCTTAAATTTAATGTTTCAGATTTATTTTCTTATCTCTAATTTCATAAACTACATCTGCTACATTTTCGAGTAATCGTTTATCGTGGGTGATAAACACGATAGTTCCGGTGTACTCCTTCATTAGTATTTCCAAAGCCTCTAAACTTGGTATGTCAAGGAAGTTACTGGGTTCATCCATTATTAGGATGTTATATCTACCCATGAGCATTTTAGCAAGCAACAATTTTATAATTTCTCCACCGCTTAAAACAGATAAACTTTTTCCAATATCGTTCTGTTTGAACCCCATAGATGCTAGCACTGAACGAATTTCTGATATATTGTAGTCACAATCCTTCTGCATAAACTCCATAACATTCTGATTACTGTTGTACTTGTAACCATTCTGTGCAAAGTAACCTATTTTTGCCTTAGGCGAAATAGAAATTCCTTCTTCATGGTTTAAGATCATTTGGATTAAAGTTGTTTTTCCGATTCCATTACCACCAGTTAACGCCACTTTTGCTCCTAACGGAATTTGAAAAGATGCATTTTCAAACAGAGCCTTATCCCCAAATACTTTATTAATTTCTGCACCGACTATAGGGTATGGATTATGGAGCTCCAATGCTTTACTTTGCCTGAAACGAATTCTGCGAATGCCTTCCGGAGCTTCTACTTTTCCTAAGGCCGCAATCCTGTGCTCTAGGGTTTTAGCAGCATTATACATCTTTTTTTCCTTACTTCCTATTGATTTTTGATGAGCTAAACGCCCTCCGTCTTCAGTACTTTTTTTCTTTGAAGAACCTTTTGCCTTCTGTTCTATTTTACGAGCCTGTTTTCGCTTTTCCTCCGCAGCCCTTTCCAATCGGGCACGTTCCGCAATAAATTGTTCGTATTCTGCAGCTTGGCTCTTACGTTCTTCCTCTTTCTGACGAAGATAATCAGAATAGTTTCCCCAATACTCAGTGATTTTGCCATCTTTCAGTTCCCATATTTTATCTACTATTTCATCAAGAAAATAGCGGTCATGGCTAATAACTAACAGTGCACCTGTAAAATATTTTAGCTGTCCTATTAGAAAATCAATTCCTTCACGGTCTAAATGGCTCGTAGGTTCATCCGCTAAAATACCATGAACCTGTGCCGATAAGGCCTGTGCTATTTTAAGCCTTGTTTCTTCACCACCGCTCATAGTCTGTATATTTAATTGCTCAACACCTAGCTTGCCTACAAGTGCAAAATCTTTTTCCTCCTGCAGAGTTACTTCGTCCAACTGGGGAATATAGGCAAGTTCACCCAGACGATTCATTTTACATCCTGGGGGAGTTAATTCTCCTAAAAGTACCCTGAGTAAAGTGCTTTTTCCAGCACCATTTGCTCCTACTAAACCAATACGGTCATAATCATATACTTCTAATTCATTTATATCTAAAACATCGCGTCCTTTGAATTCCACACGAATGTCTTTTGCTTTTAATATTAATTCCATAACATTTCCTCCTGTCTATAATCGCATGCTTTCATTTGCTTGTATGCAGGGAAAACCCTGCGATTTTAGCAGGAAGAGTTACATGAAAATAAGATACATAAATATTCCTCCAATATTGTTTATTTTAAATCTAATTTTCTAACCTCAGTTATCATTTGGCAAACTATAGCAATGCCAATAATTAAAATACCTGATAGTAAAAACCAATGATTTACACCGATTTTATCAGCAAAGAATCCAGAAAGAATTAACCCAATTGGCATAGCAAGTGACATGATACTTCCGATCAAAGAAAATACACGTCCTAAATATTCAGGCTTAATTTTCTCCTGAAAAAGAGCTGTTTGCACACCGCTATAAAATGGCACCGAAAGCCCCATTATTGCACAGCAAACTACGAATATTACAAATCCATTTGGAGGAAGTATTCCCGAAACGGCTAAACTGGTCCCCATTATAAAAAATGAACTTGTTATTAGTAATACATGCTTTTCGAAGCCCCCTAATCTTCCTAATAATAAGCCTCCTGCTAGCATCCCAAATGCAAAGGAAATTTCCGTAATAGAAATATGCACAGGCGTTCCATTAAAGTGTTCCATGCTTATTAAAGGAAATAGTGCATTGATTGGCATATAAACAAAAGTATATAGTGTTCCTAAGAGTAATAAGGCAAACAATCCTTTGTTTTGTCTCAGAACCACAACTCCTTCTTTCATCTCCCTTATGAAATTTGGTTCTAAACTTTGCACTTGATTACCCAGCTTAGGTATACGTACAATTGCTACCGTAATAGATGCAATCACAGCACCCAATACGTCGATGGCAATAATAGCATTTAAATCCCAAACGGAGTATAAGAGTGCTGCAACTGCCGGACTAACAATATAGCTTATAGACTGCAAAGACTGACTATAGCCTGCGCATTTCGTTAGCTGTTCTTCTGGTACTAAAAGTGGTGTAACCGCATTGAGTGCTGGGGTATGAAAAGCTGTTCCAATGCTACGGATAAACAATACTATCATAATCATCCAGACAGGTAGCTCCATACAGAATGCAACAATAGCAAGCACTGCACCAGCTGCTGCGATAATTAAATCGGCACCAATCATTATCTTCTTCCTATCATGACGATCCACTAGCACACCAATGGCAGGTCCCAAAATCGCATAGGGTAAAAAACCTACTAATGAAGCCATAGACAAGACCATCGCAGATCCTGTTTTTTCTGTAAGGTAAAAAATAATCGCCATTTGCAGGATGGCACTAGTGATTAATGATACTGCTTGCCCTGCCCATATTGCATAAAATTTTCGTTTCCAATTGTTGTATTTTTCCATTTATATTATCTCCTGCATATTATTTTGCTTGAATTTCTATTTTGAATAGCATTCTAGGCAATAAAAAATGCAGGCCAAACCCCACAATGTGGCTTTTGGTCTGCATACATACAATTTGGAAACATTCATATTAAAGACATAGTTAAATAAAGGTATAGTTAAATAACCAATATCCTCACCGTAACTAATGAATGCTCAATATCGTATAAATAAGCACAACAAAAAAGCCTATCATCGGGTATAGATTCTGCTTTTTTTATTGCCAGCTTATCTTAAACGCATTGAGGCTGTCATAGTTTCGGTTCCTCCTACATCTTTGTTTATATCAATTTATAGTATAACACAACAAGATGATATGTTCAATATAAAAGTTATGGAATGAGACTCATACTTCCAATTCGATGCCAGATTTAAAGGATATGACGAAGTTTTCTTCATAGACTGTAACGCTCTGGATTATCTTCCTTAGTAGCAAGCGATTAGCTTTCACAAAATCTTCTGTTTGTAGTTTTAAAAATTCATCAGGATTTTCTAACTCAACCTCAAAATATTTCATTTTACATTCCCTCATTTCATTTATTGATAAATTGAGTTTGCAAAAAAGAGTGGACAATTTTTGTCTACTCTTAACCTTTAAAATAGTTTTTTTTAATCGATTTGAAGTTGCCTAAATTATTACTTATTCGGTAAAATGAAGTATTGCTTTCAACAGATTTCCTTCAACTACACTTCACTTGATTCAAACAAGGTGGGTACATTTCTATTCCCACAAACTCCTTGTCAATGGAAACAAACACGTACCCACAGGGTAAATGGAAATAGAAACTGATAATTTCTAGCTATCACTTCTACTCATTCCAAAAATTTTCTCACTCTGATACTTACCCACCATAAAGCAAAAAGCCTTGCAATCAAGGCTTTCATTATCCCTTTCGTTCAAAGGTTTCTAAGCTTTTACGAGCAGAGCGACACACTCAGCGGTTCGCTATCTCCGTTCTGTCTGCGTGCTAGCACTTGTCAATCACGGACAGCTATCGCATGGGCGGAAGTAAATGCTAATCTTCGTCGTTTTACTCCTTGACTAGCAAACTTACCGCCTCAACATGATGCGTTTGTGGGACTCAAAAGGTTTGGGTGAACCTTTTGAGGTTTAACTACGTTTCACTAACAAACTCACACACTCCACGTGATGCGTTTGTGGGACTCAAAAGGTTTGGGTGAACCTTTTGAGGTTTAACTACGTTTCACTAACAAACTCACACACTCCACGTGTGGTGCTAGCAAACTTCTATATTATTGAACGAAATATATTTCTAAAATAATTGGAAATATACTATTGGATTAGTTTGCAGATTTTTGATTTCCCTGCTTTTTTGTACTCAAAAACATCAATATTACCGCAAATATTCTTGAGTAGTTCCATTATCTCAATTAATAAACCTACAAATAGTTTGTCAAATTTTATCTCATCATTGACAATATATTTCTGGGCAATGCCAAATTCCTTCTTTAGCTCCTTTATATTTATAGTATTACCATGAGCAAGCGTATTACGCACTTTTTCAAAAAAAGTTAATATCTTTATAACTTTGCCTCTTTGGTCCTTGCTTAAATCAGTGCACAATTCAAGAATTTGGTCAAGTTTCTGTTCAATTAACTTTCTCTTTTTATTATCTAACTGAATCAAAATCTTATTAAGCGGATTTTCTATTAAGAATGTATTTATAAATTCAGTGACAGGATACTTGTCTTGATAAATATAGTTTCTCATGTCAAAAATTGCCTGTTCTTGAAATTCAAGCTGATAAAAATCCATCAATTCAGCAACGATTAACTCAATTAAAGAGTCTAAAGAAATAAAAAGCATTAAGTATGCGGTCTGAAAGCTACTAACAGTATAAAATCTATAAGACTCTAAAACATACTTACACCAGACATCGGAATCGTATTCTATAGAATAATAACGGATTTCATTACACAGATCTGCTGCACCGAACTCAATATAATCTGCTCCATTGTATGTTTTTAAAATCCCCGAAAAACTGAAACTCCCACCATAATGATCAACATTTGTAATATTCAAATGTTCTGAATAATCTGAAGCATCAAAATCACATTCATCTGTTTTGTATATGAAATTATCACTCGGACTGTGATGCAGTAATAACTCACTGGTTAAATTTAACTGACCTTTACCATAAATGAATAATTCATCTGATCTATGATCTCCTCTAAAATATTCATTCTCGAAATCACATCTTACAAGTTGCTTTTCATAATTTGCGTCAATTAGATTAGCCACAAATTTCAAAACTTCAGAATCATAATTTTTATCTAGAGTATCAAATAGATTATTTTTAGAGTTCTCACATAAATTTGTAAAGTCCAAATACCTTTGGAATCTTTCTTTCAAAAAATCTTGAGAATTTCCATTTAATTTCGCCACTTTAACATTTCCTCCAATTTTTGATATAAATTATTTAATTTTTGTAAACCCATGCAAAAAAGTATCTTTTTTACTAATTCTATAATAACGCCTTTTAAAAATATTGCTCTAATACATATGTGCCAATCCAGTAATTAACATATTTCATATACATCAAATTTCAAATAAGTAGTGTTTATTTGATTAGTGAACAACATACTATAATATTTTTTATAATAGACGAATTACTTACAACATTTTGTTAAACATTCAATTAATTAATAAGTCCAAATTCTCACTAAATAATTCTACTACTTACACACCTCGTTATAGATAACGACTCCTTACACATGTGTAAAACTATTTATTACTAAAATAGTTAATCATATACTCCTATAACACTACAATCTGTAAAAATAAAAACACAAATTTACCAGTAGTACCTTTTCTCACTTAGAAATTGTTCTTTTTGTTCTCTAGAATTGTCATGATTTCTGATTCCTAACAATTTGTCTGTTGAAGAAACTATTGGGTCTATCCAGTCAGCTTTGGATCTAATCCAATCAATTTCTTCTTTACAAAGCTTCCCTGCTATATCCAGTTTATCAGCCATCAGCCTTAAATCATTTGCTGTTTGAAAATCTTCCAGCATATTAAGAAGAGACATTGTTCGCTTCTTCTCTTCTTCGATTCTATTTTGTAATTTTCTTTTTCGCTCTTGTTCTTCTTCGTATAGTCTTTCTCTCTCTTCACGTTCAAGTCGTAAGTTCTTAACTTTATAATACTCTTGGTAAATTAAAACAATTATTTCTGGGATTGATTGCTCAATCGAGAATTCTTTAGTATCTTTAATGTATTTACCATCTATTATCTTAAATCGAAATTTTCCATTTGGAATATAGTCATACTTCTTTATTCTTGGTTTAAAAGCATATCTATTAAACTTAACGCTATCATTGTACTCTGCTAGTTCTTTAGCTTCTTCTTTTGTTAATTCATGAGTTACTTTGTCTGTTGATTCTATAACTTCAAAACGAACAATATCCTTATCGATTTGAATATCCAAATTTGAAGTTACATTATCACCGATTTTTTCAATAACAGTAACTAGTGAATCTAAAAAGCGATATAAACGTGGAAGAGAATTTAATGAAATGCTTTTTACAAATTTAGGTTCTTTTAAATCATTATGTCTGTGCCTAGAATCAAAGTAAGGATAAGAAGCAGCTTTTTCCCTTTTATTCCACTCTGTAATTTTATCTCTTAGATTAGCTACAGATTTATGTAATCTCTTATTTGGAGCCTGATTTAGGTTTGAAACTGCTTCAATAATACGCTCTATTTTATCGTCCTCTATAAATGATAATGAACTTCTTATACTAGTTGTATCAAGTTTAACAGTATCTTCGTTTTTATCCTCCGTACTATCTTCTTTATGTATAGCAGCTTTAATTCTACTGTTCTTTAAACTTTTTCTATCAATATGAACCTCATTTACATCATTTTGTGGTAATGGAACGATAAGTTCACTTAAGTCTTGTCCAGTATTCTTACGATACCAATAACTACCCTTTGGAATTGGGATTTCAAATTCTTTACATTTCTTGAGTAAGTCAGAATAACTTAAATCATATTTTAATGAAACTTGTTTCGCACTTATCTCCCAGATTTCTTCATAGAGTTCTTCTCTAGAAAAGGTCTTTATCATCTTCATTTGAAACACCTTTACCCTTATACTTTACATCACTGTTTTTATATTTACCAAGCGAAAACGCAAATTCAAAAACTTCTAATTCTTCACTTCTGCATTTTCGCTTAATATAAAAAGTAAATCTTGTTTTAAACCGTTAAATTCCTCTATAATTTTATCTAAACTGGCTTCAATATTTTCAACACGAATCTCTGATAGCTTACCGTGATTGTAAGAAATCATTCTTTCAGCAATAATATGATATGACCAACTCTCAGTGAAACGTCTATCTCTTTCTTCGTTATGAATAGCAAAACCAATTGGAAGAAGATTATTTCTAAGACCTATAGCAACAGCCTGTGAACTTATACCTAAATAATCACCAGCAATTTTTAATGTGATTTTATTTAATTTTCTAATATCTTCGTCGGTATATTTCGGCATGTTAGTACTCCTTTGTTATAATTCAAAATGAGATATCATCTATTAAAAAATCTTGATAGTATGTATCTAGTTGCTTTCCATAATAAAACTAATTTGTGGTACATCATACTCTGAAAGTTAATAATCCAAAATCTTTTCAATGAAAAATTATTATTAAGCAAAAAATAATCTCTTCAGATTTAGAGTTACTATCTTTTCAAAGTAAATCCATTTATAAATTCCAGATATAGACGTAAATAGTTATTTACTATCTAGGTCAAAACCAATCTGCCAAAATCCCATATCAAGTATTTTCATTTGAGGATACAGCATATCAGCAACAATAAAATTCTTTTGAACTGAATCAAATTGTTCTATGTTTTTTTCATAAAAATCTACTAGTTGTAAAATAGATTTAATGTCATAGATTCCACTTGCAATCTTTTGTGATCTTACCCCAGAAACAAAATATCTATCATATGCCAGAACACAACCGAGTGTGCCCATCAGTATCTTTGTGATTAGTGTATCTGATAAGTTGTTTTTTAGTGCGGAACCTCTCACTTCACGCCTGATTACATCATAATAATTAGCAATAAATTCATTTATTGCCTTTAGCAATTTTTGGTTAGTTTCATTTTAAAAATCTTTACATTCTATTCATGCTAGAGAATCATATTTATTGCTTAAAATCTCACTCACAACAGGGGTATGTACTCTATAATCCTATTGTAATAGAAACGAAGAACCTCGATACATCCCCCAACTTGCTAAATAAAATGCAAGTTGTAAACTCAGGTAATCAAGATTCACATCATTCTCTTTACGAGCTGTCATAAAATGTGAATAGCAATGTTCCCATGAACGATATCTATCATGTTCATCAGCTTTTAAATCGTTATAAAATTCAGTTGATGATTTAATAATCATATCAATTGTTTTCATACTTTCAACTTTCCTAATCAACTTTCAAATATATAGCGTTTTCATTGTTTTATTAATCTATTATATCATTATTTGAAATAAAAAACTGCAACTTACTCGTTGCAGTTACACACAGAATTACTTTTGTTTCTTTTAAAAACTTATATTTTCATTTTCAGGCATGGTAAAAACATCGTTTTTTTTTAATAAGGTTTTACTATTTCTTTCCATCTAGCTTTATGAAAATTGATTGATTTTAAAGGAGATAAGCCATAATTTTCCAATGCATAATCAGCTGTCGCTTTCTTAACTTCCGAGAGCTGCTTATCAGAGTCAGTCTGTTCTTTTGAAAGAGCGACGCTTGTTTCCACAGCTGTTTTTATTGTAGCTAGATTGACTTCCTTATCTGTGATAACTTGAACAGCTTCATGCTTAGCTACTTGAGATACTTTATCTAATTCCTCGTTCGAAACGGTAAAGGGTAATTCGCCACTTGCCTGACCACTTAATTTGGCTTAGTTTATGTGTTCAGCACTATCAGCTGGCTTTGCTTGTGTAAGATTGGTAGCAGGATTTTCAGTTCTCACAACCTCATCTGCATGAACAACTTGTCCAACTAGACCAACAACTGCGATCATCAAAATTCCAATCGTAATCGAACAAAAGGCCGGTATTTTTTGCTTTTACGAAAAACATGTTTCTCACCTTTTTCTTGAATCAACATGTAACTACCTCCTACTATTTAGTTTTCTCTCGAATCCTACCAAAGACGCCTTGAAATGGTTATCGCAGAAAAAAGAACAGCAAAAAAAAACACCTGAACTAAATCAAGTAACTTGAACATAAAAAACGGGAGAACTAACGCATCAATCCTCACAGACAAAAACAAGTATGTCACATTCCAATATACCTATGTTACTACAATTATTTTAACTATCTAAAAAATCTTTCAAAATTTCAAAAACTTCATTTCGATTCAACAAAATATCATCATTTTGAGGAATAGTTGATATCACAGACTCAAGTTCTATCACAAAACGGTGCATATCTGCTTTCACCGTGTCACTAGAGGTTATATTTGATAGCTTTTCACTCCCTACTAATAAAGCTGTTAATCGAGTAATGTCGTTCAAATGTTTTTTAATGGCTTTACTTAAACCTTGAGTACCTGTGGCAGAGCGTTCTCTCATATCCAACCAAGCTTTAGCCTTGAAAATAATTAAACCACGATTACTCAACACCGAGTATCCCTGAATGGATTCTTTTTCATGCACTAATATATGATAATAATCCTTATCCAATAATAAGGCCGACAAACTAGCATCTTCATCAAAATGTAAGGGTGTTTCTCTCCCCTCCTTCTTTAATGGGTATTCTGGTAAAATGCTAAATAGTTCAATCATAGAAGGAAACTCAGGCTTATTGGTTGTAAATCGAAATAGCTGTGCTTTTTCATCCTTCTGACTTCCTTGATATTCTCCAAATTCTAAAAAGTGATTCAAGGTATCATAAAATTCCTTATTTTTTAATTCATCAATGATTACCATATCATAATCTTTTGTTGTCCGACTTTTAAATCCTTGCGAGTCCAATACAATAGAGGTTGCAGTCCCTCCAATCAAAACATAATAGTCTTGAAAATTCGCAAACATTTCTTGAAAAATAGCTTTCGTATTAGCTGGCATCATCTTCTCCTAGATATTGTAATATATTACTTTTTAGTACTTCAATCTCTTCCTCCACACGTGGATCATCATCATCTTTTAAAGTCAAATAAAGAGAAATAGGATCTACAAACTGTCTATCTTGATTTTCTTTAAAATCATTCCAAAATTCAGATACAAAAGGACTATATCGCCATATCTCTAATACCTTGCCTTCTAAAACATGCTGAGAAAGTTGTAAGGATAATTTATTGAATTGTCTCTGTGAAATGACATAGCTACTATTTTCATCCGATTCAGCTAAAAAGGTCAAATAGGATAAAGCATACGTACCACCGTATAGAAGCCTAGAAGCAGATTTTATATTCTCTAGATCTACATTGGGCAATAAGAGCCGTTTTTTGATGGGATTAAATAAATAGGACTCTGATTTTAAGAATAATTCTTTCTTTGATGCTGTATAAGTGTAAAGTTTATTTGGCTTATTTAACCAATCTAAAGTTTTAAAAGTCCTCAAACATCTATAAATCGTTGAGTTTGGAAGCCCAGTTACCTGTGAAAGCATATCAACATCTACTTCTTTTTGACCTTTTGTCAATAAAAAGGCAATCCAAGTTAATTGTTCACTAGGTGTTAATTCTTTAGATGCTACAACATCATCATTAGCATTCAATACTAATCCCAATGAAGGAAAAAAGAGATTTCCCTTGAAGTCTACAAAAGGAACTCTAGCTTGAAGGAGTTGTTTTTTTTCAATGTCAGATAGCTTTGAAAATACCAAAATAACGTCCATGCTAGCCTTTTCACCCATATTACGAGCTTGAGTAACAAATGAGTCTAAACTTCCTCTTCTCTTTTCTTTAATCAATAAAAATGACTCCTTATGAAACTTCATTTGAGCATATTGAAATCTTTTTTCAAAACTAATTGGTAAAGTTAAAGCTATTTTTTCAACACTTACATTAATATAAAACGATTGAAAAATAGAAATTATCTTTTTAACATTCATTGTTTTTCCTTTTTATCATTTTATACGTATTTTATCATTTCAAATGAGAAAATGCAAGTTTTTTGATAATAAAAGTGACTTACAAAAGATAAAAAAAGCGAGAACACTTATCAAAATGTTCTCGCTGGATTCATTTATTACTGACGTATCTATTTTTTATCTACGCAGTCGACATTCAAACAGACGTTCACATCAATGTATTTTTTTTGCACCTTTTTTATGTCAAAATCACTCTTTTCAATAAAGACAAAATGCTTGAAAAAGTGCTTAAAATCAAGAATTTTCACCCTTTTAGTCGTTGTAGCAACACTACACATTCCACATAGTGCGTCTGTGAGACTCAAAAGGTTTGGGTGAACCTTTTGAGGATTAACTGCGTTTTACCAACAAGCTCACACACTCAGCGGTTCGCTGTTACCGTATCGTTTCGTCGTAAACTCCTTACTCTACGACAGCTATCCCATGGGCAGATCATCTGTTTCTACTTCGCTGATGCCTCAGCTCGTACAAGCAGTGATACTGCCTCAACATGATGCGTTTGCGGGACTCAAAAGGTTTGGGTGAACCTTTTGAGGATTAACTGCGTTTCACTAACAAGCTTACACACTCGACGTGGTGTGTTTGTGGAAACAAATCCACCGGCTGTACTTTCTTCAATTCATAGCCCAACTCTTGATAGAGTTTGATATCTCGCGCCATGGTCGCGACATTACAAGAGATATAAGCGATGCGATCAGCTCCTGTTTGGGCGCTGGCTTTGATAAAGCTTTCGGTCAAGCCCTTGCGTGGTGGGTCGACTAGGATAGCAGTTGGTTGGATGCCTTCCTTGAGCCAATTCTTCATGGCATTTTCAGCTGTATCGCAGACATAGTGGGCATTGGTGATATTGTTTAAAACAGCATTCTTCTGGCTATTCTCCACGGCTTCTGGGATGACTTCTACACCATGGACTTCCTTGACATACTTAGCGACGGATAAGCCAATAGTTCCGATTCCTGAATAGGCATCGATCACCACATCCTCTTCACTTAACTCCGCAAAGTCAATGGCTGTCTGATATAGCTTCTCTGCCATTTCGGTATTGACCTGGTAAAAGGCTGGTCCAGAGATTTGGAAATCATTGCCCAACATTTGGTCGGTAATGTAGTCTTGACCATAAAGTGTATGCCATTCTTTCCCAAAAATTGCATTAGTATTCTGGTCATTGATATTCTGCATAACAGACACAATTTCTGGAAATTGATTGACGGCTTGTTCAATCAACTGTTCAACTCGGAAAACTTTAGGACGAGTTGTCACTAATATAACCATGATTTGTCCTGAATGATGACCTCGACGAACAACAAGGTTACGAATCAATCCTGACTGTTCCTTCTCATCATAAGGCTTCAAGTCATAGCGACGAAGCAAATCTCGTAAAGCTACAATAACTTGGTCAATAACTGGAGCCTGAATGTAAAAATCTTCAAGAGGCATGAGATCATGAGAATTCTTACGGAAGAAACCAGTCTCTAGAACACCATTAACGCGACGAACAGGAACCTGAGCCTTATTACGATACTTGACAGGATTTTCCATACCAAGAGTATCTGCGACCTCTATATCCAAGATTCCAGCAATCTTATATAGGCTGTCTTTAACTTGCTTGGTTTTAAACTTGAGTTGCTCTGGATAAGCTAGATGTCCCAAGTCAGCAATGCCTGAACGCAGGTAAGCCAAATCTAAGTCTTGGTTACGATGTGCAGACTGTGTAAGGTATTCCTCGACTTTACCAAAGCCAATCTTCTTGTTGACTTTAAGGACACGCATAAGGATTCTTTCAGTCGGAAGAGCATTCTCTACAAAAAAGACCAAGCCATCGACCTTGGCAACACCTGCTCCTTCATGGGTCAAATCGACAATCTCAACTTCTACAATATCATTTTTCTTTAACATAATTTTCACTTTCTATGATCCGACAAAAAAAGACGGCAACTGTTCTGTCACCATCTATTATACCATGAATTAACCTAAGCACCAAAACTCTTGAAAAAGTTTACAATTGCTTGCCAAATAGCACTGAGGATATTTCCACCGTCTTGAATAGCTTTATTAGCATCAAAGTTAAGGTCAATATTGCTGAAACTGTCACCAGCTTGCGCAACGATACTTTGTTTCAGATCTTTTAGAGTCTTTGTGAAATCTTCGTTATTGAGAATATCGCTCTTAGAAAGATTAAAGGCAAAGTTGATGATGACATTGATCTGGTTTCCTGTTATAACCTGATCTAGCTTATAATTTTTTAATGTATCTTCAACAATCTTACGAACATCATCTTCAGTAAGCTCACCCTTGGACTCTTTAGCTTTAGCGATAGCAGATTTGATATCGGCAAGGGCTACATTGAGTTTATTGGCATCATAGCCTGATTTGTCCTTGTTTTCATCGTTGATGTCTGACAAGGCTTTTAGTTCTTCCTGAGCTAGGTCTTTATTTTCTTGAGGAAGTTGAACACCATTAGCTTCTAATGAATAGTAGATACCAGCTAGGGCACTTTCACCTGTTACAGGGATTGGTGCAGCTACGGTGATGCGCGCGTGCTCAACACCCAAGGTAACGGCCGCATTACGGTACATGTCTTGGGTCACTTTAGTGATATTTTCAGGGGTTTCAATCTTCACTTCAAGTGGAGATTTTTCACCTAATTTTTGAATTTTTGCAGACGAATAGAGCTGGAGACTAGAGTCATTGGCGACGTTCATAATCTTTGAATAGACATCCGGCGTCATGGTCTTCAATTCTTTGGTATCTGTAGAGGCGTTATAGCCGAGTTTTTTTAATGTTTGATTTTTTTGATCTTCAGTGAGTGAAGAACCCAAGACATACTCAGGTTGAACATAAGTTTCATCAATTACTTTTTGAACATCAGTGGCTGCTTGAGCGCTTTGCAAAGTTGCAACTGCTAAAAGAACTGCAGCACTAGTCAGAAAGAATTTCTTTCGCATGAGACGTTCCTCCTTTTCCTATCTAGGATAGTAAATTAGCCTTAAAGAAAGCTTATAAAAGCACCTAGAATTTTCTAAGTGCTTAAAATAGATTAAAAAATTTAATAATGTAGAGATTTAGTTGAACCTGTCTAGAGTAATAATAGTTTCCACCATCCACATAAAGTTCTCCACCTTGAAAGATGGAAATTGGATTGACGTAGCGGTAGGTTTTTCCAGTTGTATTTCCTAAAGTTGGAGCAACGGTATCTCTTGAGTATTTCTTGGCTAGTGCAAGGGTATTTTCTTTCCCGTTTTGGGCGATAAAATCGATATAAGCTGGACCAAAGTTATAAGCCTGTACAGCAGTCCAAACATCTACTCCTTTTTCTTGCGCTAAATAAAGATTTTCAGTCAAGGTTTGAATTCCCTGACGAATACTACTCCTATTGTCAGAAATCGTATTTGTAGTACCGCTGGCAGACTCACTAGACTGCATCACGTCACTTTCTTTACCTTTGGTTTCGGTATAAATCATGGCCAAGACTAGTTCTTCATTTGCTGGCGTATCTTGCTCACTTAAAACTTCTCGTACCAAGGATTGATAAGTCATGACCTGCTTAACATCCTGATACATGTGAAAAAATTTATAGCCAGTAAATAATACAAGAACAAGTAGCAAGACCCTTCTTATAAATTTAAACATTATTTGCTTTGTATATCCTCGATGTTTTTGATTAAGATAGAGTAGGTTCCATTGTCATTTTGGATAAATTCGACCGACTCGGCATCTTGGTAAATATTATTGGGTACAATTAACTCAATCCCATTTGACAGAGAAAGCTTTTGGTTTTCAAATTTCTTTAATTGGCGACTTGCATCGATTTCATCAAACTGAACTGGCTCCGGTACAGCTTCTTTTACCTGATCAATAAAGCTAAGACGTGCAGTGAGATTGTTGTCAAAAAGGTCATTTGCCAATTTTTCAGGAGACAATTCATTGCTTTCTTCAAGATTGTTAAAAATAGCAGACTTGACCTTGGATTGAAATTGAAAATCATCTGTATTAAATGTTTCAGCAATTCTCTGAGCCGTTTTTTCAAGTTCCTTGATAGACTTTTTAGGTGAAATCTTTGGCTGAGCCTGGATCAGATTCTCAGAAAAATAGTTCAAGAAAGTCCCGTTATACTTGATTCGTTTTTCAATCAGATGATACTTGCGACTCTGAAGATTGACCACCAAGGCTTCGTCAGCCCCTGTACCAAAACCTGGAAGATTGTTTTGAGTTAGCTTGATTGGATTATCAACCTCTCCACCGAGGTGGGTCAAGGTTTCTCGCAGGGCAATTCGCAAGAAAGCAAAATGTTCCACTCCTTCTTTAGAAAACTGCACAAAAATCAAGTCATTGGTCTTGAGATTTTCGGAAATGCTGAATTCCTCTTTCCAGAGATTAGCCAGCGTCACCGATGTCTCCAACAAATCGTCTGTGATATGATTGAAGAAGGGATTTTCTTCTTCGAAAATCCCAGTCTTGGCTTCATCTGAATACACACGTTCAATTTTCTTTCGCAGGTATTCTTCGATTTTTGGAGTGATATTGAGAAATTTATCCGCTAGAACCAAGTCCGTGTCATCTGGGCTGAACTGATGGATAATGGCTTTCTTAATATAAATATCCATAAAAGTACTAGTCCTCATACAATGGGAAGGCATCTGTCAATTCTTTAACTGCACTTCTCACTTCTTCTAAAACAGCTTCATTTTCTGCATTCTTAAGGGCTTTAATGATAAGCTCAGCTACTTTACGACTTTCTTCTTCACCAAAACCACGTGCAGTTGTTGCTGCTGCTCCGATACGAATACCACTTGTCTTAAATGGTGACAAAGTTTCGTAAGGGATTGAGTTTTTATTTAGGGTAATATTGACTTCATCTAGCAAGTTTTGAGCAACTTTTCCGTTCTCTACAACCTTGGTTACATCCACTAGGAAGAGGTGATTTTCAGTACCACCAGAGATAATACGGAAATCAGGATCTTGCAAGAAGACCTCCGCCATTGCTTTACTGTTCTTGATAACATTAGCAGCATATTCCTTGAAGGCTGGGTCCAATACCTCTTTGAAGGCAACAGCTTTAGCTGCAATAACATGCTCTAATGGTCCACCTTGAATACCAGGGAAAATAGCAGAATTAATCTTCTTGGCAAGGTCTTCGTCATTAGTCAAAATCAAACCACCACGTGGTCCACGAAGGGTTTTATGGGTCGTTGTCGTTGTAATATGTGCATAAGGGACTGGACTTGGATGAAGACCTGCAGCAACCAAACCAGCAATGTGCGCCATATCGACCATAAGTTTAGCACCAACAGCATCTGCAATTTCACGGAATTTTGAAAAATCAATAATTTGAGAATAAGCTGAAGCACCAGCAACAATTAATTTGGGTTTCACTTCTTGAGCTTGTTTCAAGATAGCATCAAAGTCTAAAAGTTCGGTCTCAGGATTAACACTATAAGAAACAAAGTTGTAGGTTTGACCAGAGAAGCTTACAGGAGCTCCGTGGGTCAAGTGACCACCTGCTGCCAAATCCATTCCCATGACCGTATCACCTGACTCAATCAAGGCCATGTATGCCGCACAGTTGGCTTGGCTGCCTGAATGGGGTTGGACATTGGCAAACTTGGCACCGAAGATTTCTTTTGCACGTTCAATAGCTAGACTTTCAACGATATCTACTACATCAGTACCACCGTAATAACGACGTCCTGGGTAACCTTCAGCGTATTTATTGGTCAAGATAGACCCTTGAGCCGCCATAACTGCTTTAGAAACGACATTTTCAGAGGCGATTAGCTCAATATTGTTTTGTTGGCGTTCCTCTTCTTTGGCAATGGCATTCCAAAGATCTGCGTCGTAAGCTTTAAAATCATCTTTGTCAAAAATCATAGGTCTTCTCCTTTATAGTGTGACAAGTCTTTTAGTTTGTTTTTACAACAAGAATATAAAATCCAAACTAAAAAATGCGAATAAACCGTTTCTGCACTTTATCGCAAGTATAACCAACTTTTTCGTAAAATGCATGGGCACCCAGACGATGGTCTGCAGAATTTAAGCGAATAAAGTTATAGCCTCGTTTTTTTGTTTCTTGCTCCAACCCTTCAAGTAAAGCTTTACCAATCCCCTTCCCTTGTCTTTGAGGTAAAACTGCCAAGGCCAAGATATTAAATCCTGCCTTGGAATAGAGAGATTCATAAACCTCTGCATGAACGTAGCCAAGGAGTTCATGACTAGCATCATCCTCATAACCTAGTAGAAAATGATGTGAGTCTTTGGATAATCTAGCTAGTTGACTAGCTGTTTCCTCTGGACTAAAAGCATAACCTAAAGCTTCTTTGTTAATCTCATAAATAGATGAAACATCTGTTTCTTTCAAAGCACGTAGCATATCATACCTCCTCAAAAGCAATTTCAGGTAGCTTGGCAAGAATGTCTTCTTGCATGATGGAACCTTGCCGTAAAATTTTTACCTTCTTACCAGTTAAGTCTAAAATAGTAGAATCCTGACCTGTTAAAAAAAAATCATCTTCAAATCCCAAGACCTCTTTGTCAAAATCCTCTAGAATTTGATTAAAGGTCACTCCACTTGCCTGACCTGAGATATTGGCAGATGGGCCGATTAAAGGACCAAACTCACGGATCAAGTCCAAGGTAACAGGATGACTAGGCATCCGAAATCCAACTGTAGTCAAGTCTGAATTTACCCAGTAGGGAACTCTGTCATTAGCTTCTAGGATAATCGTTAGTGGCCCCGGTAAAAAGGCATCAACAAGACTCTTTAGATAAGCTGGTTGATTTTTAGAAAAATACAAGATGTCATCGATAGAAGCGATATTGAGATTGAGAGCCTTATCTCTTGGGCGACGTTTGAGTTGGTAAACATGGTCAACTGCTTTTTCGTCTAGAGCCTTGGCAAAAAGACCGTAAACTGTCTCTGTAGGCAGAACGACAGCCCCACCCTTTTCCAATTCTTGCTTAATTTTCTCCATCATCAACAACAACCATCCTATCTTGGCCAAACTGGTCCTTGAGTGTTCGAACTCTTTTTTCAGGAAGATGTTTCCTAAAAAGTTCTGGGACACTTTGTCCTTGTTTATAGCCAATTTCAAGGTAAATCTTACCACCATCATTTAGAAAGTCCTTGGAATCTTCCGCAATTCTGCGGTAAATAGCTAGGCCATCCTCATCTGCAAAGAGTGCCAGATGAGGTTCTGAATGTAGGACATTCAAACCAACCTCCGACTCATCAGATCGAGAGATATAGGGTGGATTGGAAACAATTATATCATATTTTGAAGAAATTTCAGAGAAACAATTAGATTTTTTGAAAAATATATTAAGATTTTGAATTTCGGCGTTTTTCCTAGCCAATTCGAGAGCATTTTGGGAAATATCAGCTGCCGTGATAGTCCAAGTGGGCCTATTTTTAGCTAGAGCAAGGGCAATTGCTCCGCTTCCTGTTCCGATATCCAGAACTTTGAGATTATCCTTCGGATTCTCATCTAGGATGAGCTCCACCAACTCTTCAGTCTCTGGACGGGGAATCAAGACCCTCTCATCAACCTTTAACTGCATCCCAAAGAATTCAGCGTGACCAATTATGTACTGGGCAGGTATATGTGCTGCTAATTTCTTGTAAATTTCCTCGACAAACTCTTTTTCTTCCTCTGTAACTTCTTGCTGAAGGGCAAAGACGAAGTCTGTAAAAGATAGATTTTTTAGGCTACGATAGACAAAGGAGAGGCTTTCTGCTTCCTCTCCTTTAGCTATCAACTTTTCCTCAAAATCTTTAAAAATTTGAGCTAGTTTCATTATTTGTTTAATTCTTCCAATTTTTGTGTTTGGTCATAGAGCACCAAGGCATCTACAACTTCATCCAATTTACCAGCTAGAATTGTATCAAGCTTTTGTAGAGTCAAGCCAATACGGTGGTCTGTGACACGGTTTTGTGGGAAGTTATAAGTACGGATACGTTCTGAACGGTCACCTGTACCAATTGTCGACTTACGCTCAGCGTCTTGTTCGTCTTGGGCAATCTGTGCAAAGTGGTCAGCAACACGCGCACGGATAATCTTCATAGCCTTCTCACGGTTTTTCTGCTGGGTACGTTCTTCCTGCATCTCAACCTTGATATTGGTTGGCAAGTGAACGATACGAACGGCAGTCGCAACCTTATTGACGTTCTGTCCACCAGCACCAGAGGCGTGATAGATGTCGACACGAAGGTCTTTTGGATCAATATCATATTCAACTTCTTCTACTTCAGGCATGACAAGTACTGTCGCTGTCGAAGTATGTACACGACCTTGACTTTCTGTCACAGGGACACGTTGTACACGGTGAGCACCAGACTCATACTTGAGTTTAGAGTAAACTGACTGACCTGATACCATAGCAACCACTTCTTTAAAACCACCAACACCGTTCATTGAAGCTTCCATAACTTCAAAGCGCCAGCCTTGGGCTTCAGCATACTTTTGGTACATGGTTAGCAAATCACCAGCAAAAAGTGCTGCTTCGTCACCACCTGCAGCTCCACGGATTTCAAGGATGATATTTTTGTCATCGTTTGGATCTTTAGGAAGAAGCAAGATTTTCAGTTTTTCTTCGTATTCTTCTTTTTCAGCCTTGGCATCTTTGAGCTCTTGCTTGGCCATTTCTTCCAAGTCCGCATCTCCACCTGATTCTTTAATCATCTCTTCGGCATCGATAATGTTT
The DNA here is from genome assembly GCF_047463615.1 of Streptococcus infantis. Lineage (GTDB taxonomy): Bacteria > Bacillota > Bacilli > Lactobacillales > Streptococcaceae > Streptococcus > Streptococcus infantis_X. The sequence goes on from NZ_JASHDO010000001.1 coordinate 292,774, forward strand.
TGAAGAACTTGTTTGTATTCGCGGTAGGCTGTTACCGTATCACGAGTAGAAGCTTCCTCTTTTGAAAGCTCCATGAAACGCTTGGTATCAGAGACCACATCTGGGTCACTGAGCAATTCTCCCAACTCTTCATAACGGTCTTCTACAGCTTGTAGTTGATCATAGATGTTCATTTTTTCTCCTTATTTCTCAATTGTTAAATCATAGATTGCTACTACTTCGTTCTCAAATATTTCCCCAGTTTCTTTAAATCCATAACTGAGGTAACAAGATCTTGCATGTTCATTTTCTGGTTCATAAGACAACCAAAGTTTATTGGATAAACCTGCTGGCGCGGTCCGAACATAGTCTAGCACCTTATCCATAATTGGTTTAAAATATCCTTGATCTTGAAAATGCTTATCAATCATGAAACGAAAAAGTAAATAATTTCCATTACTAATTCCGATTTTTTTATCATATGCTAACATCACAAAACCTATGATTGCATTATTATCGTAAACTACCAATGGAGCTACAAAATCTCCATTTTTTGTGAAGACATATGCTTCAGCTAAACTAATTGCGTTAGTAGCAATAAATTGTTTTTGATATTCCTTAACATCCAAATTCAGAACATCAAAATAATTTTCCATTGTAACATCTCTTAGTTCAATTGTCATAGTCTTGTTCCTTTTTAGATGTTATCAGTGGGGCAAAATAATGTTTACGGCAAACCGAGATATAGGTTTCATTGCCACCTATCTGGATCTGCTCACCATCATAGACTGGCAATCCGTCCTGCGTACGCAACACCATGGTCGCTTTTTTCTTGCAATACTGGCAAATGGTCTTGATTTCGTCAATCTTATCTGCTAAGAGCAAAAGATATTTTGAACCTTCGAATAGTTCATTACGAAAGTCATTTTTTAAACCAAATGCCATGACAGGTATATCTAACTCGTCCACAACACGAGCTAGGTCGTAAACATGGTGACGCTTTAAAAACTGGGCTTCATCGACAAGTACACAGTAAGGCTTTTCAGGTAAATCTCGGATGAACCCAAAGATATCCGTCGTTTCCTCAATAGCAACTGCTGGTCTTTTCATCCCAATTCGACTTGAAACATAGCCAACACCGTCACGCGTATCCAGAGCCGAAGTCATAATCACAACTCCCTTTCCTTGCTCCTCATAGTTATAGGCTACCTTAAGAATCTCAATCGTCTTGCCTGAGTTCATGGTCCCATAACGATAATACAACTGTGCCATGCTTCTATTTCACGTCCATTTCTAAATATTTGCTACATTCTAGTATACCATATTTTCTCAAAGCTTTAAACGACAAATTGTGGTAAAATAGAAGAAATCAAATAACTAGTGGAGGACGCAATTATGCCATTTGTACGCATCGATTTATTTGAAGGACGCACGTTAGAGCAAAAGAAAGCCCTAGCCAAGGAAGTAACGGAAGCTGTGGTTCGCAACACTGGTGCACCTCAATCTGCTGTTCATGTCATTATCAACGATATGCCTGAAGGAACCTATTTCCCACAAGGCGAAATGCGCACTAAGTAAAGCTTAAGCAATATGCTTAGGCTTTTCTTTATAAGTGCCATTCGTTGAATAAAACACTATATTTTGTTACAATTTTAAGAGATATTAGTCAATACAAACAAATAAACTATAAAGGAATTGAAATGATTACACGGGAATTTGATACCATTGCAGCAATCTCCACCCCACTAGGTGAAGGGGCTATTGGGATTGTTCGTTTAAGCGGAACAGATAGTTTTGCCATTGCGCAGAAAATCTTTAAAGGCAAGGACTTGAGCAAGGTTGCTAGCCACACTCTTAACTACGGTCATATTGTTGATCCTCAAACTGGTAAGGTCATGGACGAGGTTATGGTAGGGGCTATGAAGTCTCCGAAGACCTTTACTCGTGAGGATATTATCGAGATTAATACTCACGGTGGAATCGCCGTAACCAATGAAATCCTCCAACTGGCTATCCGCGAAGGGGCTCGTATGGCAGAGCCTGGTGAGTTTACTAAGCGTGCCTTCCTTAACGGTCGTGTAGACTTGACTCAGGCCGAGGCTGTTATGGATATCATCCGTGCCAAGACAGACAAGGCCATGAATATTGCAGTCAAACAACTAGACGGTTCTTTATCTGACCTCATTAACAATACTCGTCAGGAAATTCTTAATACACTGGCACAAGTAGAGGTTAATATCGACTATCCTGAATACGACGATGTTGAAGAAGCCACTACTGCTGTTGTCCGCGAAAAAACTATGGAGTTTGAACAACTCTTAACCAATCTCTTAAAAACGGCACGTCGTGGTAAAATCCTTCGTGAGGGAATTTCAACAGCTATCATTGGTCGTCCCAATGTTGGGAAATCCAGTCTTCTCAACAATCTCCTTCGTGAAGAAAAGGCTATCGTTACAGATATTGCTGGTACGACACGAGATGTCATCGAAGAATACGTCAACATCAATGGTGTTCCTCTCAAATTGATTGATACAGCCGGTATTCGTGAAACAGATGATATCGTCGAACAGATAGGGGTTGAGCGCTCCAAAAAAGCTCTCAAGGAAGCTGATTTGGTTTTACTTGTCTTAAACGCCAGCGAACCTCTAACTGCCCAAGACCGACAACTTCTCGAAATTAGTCAAGATACCAACCGTATTATTCTTCTCAACAAGACTGATTTACCAGAAGCGATTGAAACTGCAGAGCTTCCAGATGATGTGATCCGCATCTCAGTCCTTAAAAATCAAAACATTGATAAGATTGAAGAACGGATTAACAACCTCTTCTTTGAAAATGCTGGCTTGGTCGAACAAGATGCAACTTACTTGTCCAATGCTCGCCACATTTCCTTAATTGAGAAGGCAGTTGAAAGCCTACAAGCTGTTAACGAAGGTCTTGAGCTGGAGATGCCAGTTGACTTACTTCAAGTTGATTTGACCCGTACTTGGGAAATCCTCGGAGAAATCACTGGTGATGCTGCGCCAGATGAGCTCATCACCCAGTTGTTCAGCCAGTTTTGTTTGGGTAAATAACATAAAAACTAGTTCAGAAGTATGCTAGTCACCTAAAAAGAGAGTGGGACAGAAATCGGTAATTCGTTAGAATTCGATTTCGTCGTCCCACCTCCGCACAGTTGAGTAGGGCTGTAAAAGCTGATGAAATCAGCGTAGTAGAGCCCACTCAACCACTGCGTCTCGCTCGACAATCCAAAAACAATTTAAAGGCTAGGACTTTTGTCCCAGCCTCTTTTTCTTACACTTTCTAAGCTATATCCTGCCTTAGCAGAAATCTGAAACAAACCTTATACTCAATGAAAATCAAAGAGCAAACTAGGAAACTAGCCGCAGGCTGTACTTGAGTACGGCAAGGCAACGTTGACGCAGTTTGAATTTGATTTTCGAAGAGTATTACCAGTTCTTTTCTATTTTCACTTAGTCTTTAGGTAATTTGCCAGCTTTTTCAAGCATTTTTTTGATTAAATAAGGCATCTTGACATTTTCACGACCTTTTTTCTCAATTAATTTTTTAACAAATTCTGGCATTTGTAAATCTTGAGATTCATCTAAAATATTCTTAGTTTCATCCGAAGGGACTAATTCATCAAAGGTTTCTTCTTCTGGGAGGAATTCTCTAAATTCTTTATGTTCATTAGCTCGGATAATATTGACCAAGGCATCAATAAAACGAGAATCTGTATTTGGCATTGGTGGACGATGGTAGTTCACCTCCAATTCCTGACACAAGTCATGACATTCCACATCGTTGTCAAACAAGACTTCAATGTGCTCACTGATAAAACTAATAGGCACAAAAATATAATGCTCTGGATGTTCTTCCTGTTCTCTAAGATATTCCAGAACATCTGGCTTAATCCAAGGAATACCAATATCACTTTCACTCTGCCAAGTGTTGGTATATTGCTCTGGTTTCAAGCCTAATTTCTCAGCAATTAACTTGCTATTTTCGAAAATCTGGTCGATATAGGGATCACCAAAATCCAAGGCAAAAATGGGTACACTGTGGGCAGAAAAGATGAGTTTAAAGCTATCCTGTTTCACCTTTTCTTTTAAAATCTTAGCAATTTCAGCTGTCCAATAGTTTAATAGTGCTTCTTCTTGATACCAGTCCTTAATAACTAAAAACTGAATTTGTTTGCTTTCCAGAAACTTTTCGTACCCCATGACAGAGTAAAAAGAATAGTGTGGCTCCAAAATCAAGCAAATACACTTTTCAATTCCATCTGCTTCCATTTGCCGAATCACATCTGGAATAAAAGGGGTTGAAAATTTATTGGCAAAATACACACTATATTCATTTCCTAACCTAGCTTCTACCAAAGCAACTTCTTCACGGGTAATTTTTTGAAGTGGAGTTCCTCCAATTCGAACATAATTATCATAGAGTGTTTGAATCTCGTGATCTTGAGGTCGAACTCCACGACGAATGTTGGTAAAAAAGTCGGCTACTCCTTCAAAGGTAATCTCTTCTGGTGAACCAAATGTCATCATTAAAATCGCTTTTTTCATATTTCCATCCTTGTGATATTTTTATCTTTTTTATTGTATCACTAAAGTAGCCATAAGTAAACGCTAACATAAGGATTTTATCTTCCTTCTGATTTTTGTTTTTCTCTTCTTTCTATGATACAATGGTTTTAAAAGAAGGAAAAAAGGAGTTACGATGAAATATCCAACATTGTTGGAGCGTTTTTTGACTTATGTCAAAGTCAATACACGTTCTGACGAACATTCAACCACTACACCAAGTACCCAAAGTCAAGTAGACTTCGCAACCAATGTCCTCATCCCTGAGATGAAACGTGTTGGTTTGCAAAATGTCTACTATCTACCAAACGGTTTTGCTATCGGTACTCTTCCAGCTAACGATCCTAGTTTGACTCGTAAGATTGGCTTTATCTCCCACATGGATACAGCAGATTTTAATGCTGAAGGCGTTAACCCGCAAATTATTGAAAATTATGATGGCGGCGTTATCGAGCTTGGGAACTCTGGTTTCAAACTAGATCCAGCGGATTTCAAGAGCTTAAACAATTATCATGGACAAACTTTAATTACTACAGATGGGACTACCCTTCTAGGTGCTGATGACAAATCTGGTATCGCTGAAATCATGACAGCTATCGAATACTTGACTGCTCATCCTGAGATTAAACACTGTGAAATCCGTGTTGGCTTCGGACCAGATGAAGAAATCGGTGTTGGTGCCAATAAATTTGATGCAGAAGATTTCGATGTCGACTTTGCTTATACAGTTGACGGTGGACCTCTTGGTGAACTTCAATACGAAACCTTCTCCGCGGCAGGTGCCGAACTTCACTTCCAAGGTCGTAATGTTCACCCAGGAACAGCTAAGGATCAAATGCTTAACGCTCTCCAGTTAGCCATCGACTTCCACAATCAACTCCCAGCTGGTGACCGCCCAGAATTGACTGAGGGTTACCAAGGATTCTACCATCTCATGGATGTAACAGGTAGTGTTGAGGAAGCGCGTGCTAGCTACATCATTCGTGACTTCGAAAAAGAAACCTTTGAAGCGCGTAAAGCTGCTATGCAAGCTATCGCTGATAAGATGAACCAAGAACTTGGTAGTGATCGTGTTACTTTAACTTTGACAGACCAGTATTACAACATGAAAGAAGTCATTGAAAAGGATATGACACCAGTAACCATTGCCAAAGCAGTTATGGAAGACCTTGGTATCACACCAATTATCGAACCTATCCGTGGAGGAACAGACGGTTCTAAAATTTCCTTTATGGGAATTCCAACGCCAAATATCTTCGCTGGTGGCGAGAATATGCACGGACGTTTTGAATACGTTAGCCTTCAAACTATGGAACGTGCAGTTGACACTATTATTGGAATTGTAGCTTATAAAGACTAAAAAGAGAGTGGGACAGAAATCGGTAATTCGTTAGAATTCGATTTCGTCGTCCCACCTCCGCACAGTTGAGTAGGGCTGTATAAGCTGATGAAATCAGCGTAGTAGAGCCCACTCAACCACTGCGTCTTGCTCGACAATCCAAAGACAATTGAGAGGCTAGGACTTTTGTCCCAGCCTCTTTGCTTATTCTGCTACTTTTTCTGTTGATTCAGGAGTTGCCGCTATAGGTTTTGAGCTTGAATCATCTTGTTTATCACTTGCTGATTCTTTGTTTGTTTCAGCTAGGGCAGCTTTTGTTCTAATTTCTTGATTCAATACTAAGATTTCTTGAGCAACTGATAGAAGAGCTTGCTTGTCTTTGCTAGCTGCTGCTAGTTTATCAAACAGAGCATCTACTTTTTCAAAGTCAGCATCTGAACCATGATTCATCTCCAAATAGCTATGGAGGGCAATAATACCGTTATAAAGCTGTTGATAAAGAGCCATGACCTCTGGGTCTTGGTTGACATTCTCACGTTCATTCTGAATAGTCTGTGAAATGCGTTTCAGAAGATCTTGGACTTGCGTGTTTAATTCATCAAGGTCTGCTTCATCTTTATCTAGAGCAGCTTTCAGATTTTTAACTTCGTCAACAAGTGAAGCTTTAACACCTTCTTCTTTCACTTGGCTTACCAATTCTACAGCTTTTGTTAAAAGTCCTGCCACCTGACCTTTTAAGACATGGTTACTTTGTTCCTCAGGTTGAATATCATCAAACAAACCTTTCAAGAACTCATAAACTGCAGTTTTAGCACTATGACCATCAACTTTTTCTCTATCTAAGATTGTTTCAGAAGTCTTACTTGCAACTGGCTCATTTTTCAGTGCTTCTTCAACTTCTAGTTTTGTTTGATAGATTTCAGGGAAAAGTTGATTTAAGTCAGTCGCCTTAAGGAAGGATTGTGACTGGTAAAGAGTCCAAGTTAAGTTGGCAACTTTATTACGGAGATTGTCATTTAAGCGTCCATCAGAAAGATTTTGATAGAAATACTTGATGTATTCGACTGTCGTAACACCCGTACGATCATTAAAATCTTGCAGAGCTTGTAGTTTAGCTTCAACTGCATCTAAACCAGCCTCATCTTGAGCCAATTTATTTTCTTGGAGTTGAGCCAAGAGATCCTTCTTCGGAAGCCCATAAGTATCCGTATCTAAGGTATTAATCTTATCTACTAAAGCTTGATATTTCTTATCTAAAGGACTGATTTCTGTTGGTTTTACACTAGAGTCAACGTGAATATACTGCTTGTCAAAGAGATCTAAAGCAGCCAGATAACCAGCTGTTGAGTTGGTTGAGAGCTTCTTCATATTTTCAGAGAATTGTCCCAAGGCAAGCTCAATTTGTCTTTGCAGACTTGGTTTATCTTTATAGACTTCACGACTTTCTGCTAGAAGTTGATCAACCTTATTTTGAACAGTAGCTTCATCAAAGGCTCCTGGTTGGTAGTTAGATTGCAAGGCAGGAATCTTATGTTTCAAAGCAACTTCATAGCCTTTAGTTTGTACTTTGATGTAGTGGTTATGGTCACCGTGAGGAATGACGAAGCTACCATTTTCAACCTGCAAACTATAAGGAGAAACGCCATCACGTAAAGCAGTTGTATAGAGTTCGTTTAGGAAATCAAGCTCTGCATCACCTGTTTGGAGAGGAATACGAACGTGTTCCTTTCGAACTGCATAAGGGTGAATGTGAGTTGGGTCATAAGCCTGGTCTGGATTTCCAAATACAAAGAATCCATTTGAAATTCGGATCGCTTCAAGCGGAACACCATAGGTTTTAGAGATATAAGCTATCTTTTCTTCATCGCTGGCATCTCGAGAGAAAGCTTCTACATCTTTTGCAAGTGGTTTAACAGGTTCTACCTGATGATGTTCCTTCAAGTGCTCCTGAGCAGCCTTAATCTGCTCTGTTGATAAATCCTTTTTAAAGAAATAGTGATTGTGATCTCCATGAGAAACGACAAAACCTTCCTCATCTTCACTTATCACTCGGTCAGCATCGAATCCGTGATCGTGGTCTTCACCACGGTGGTGATCATGCCCGTCTTCATCATGGTGCTCATCCGATGGATTAGGTTTAACTTCGGTTTTACCTTTCAAGTGTTCCTGAGCTTCTTTAATCTGTTGAGCCGTCAAATCTTTCTTGTAAAAATAATGATTGTGGTCCCCATGAGAAACGATAAAACCTTGCTCATCTTCACTTATAACACGATTAGTATCGAATCCGTGATCGTGGGGATTGTCATGATTGTGGTCATGGTCATGGCCTTGTCCTTCGCCTTCCTGACCATGATGACCCGGCTCTTCTTGGTCGTGTCCATGGTGGTCATGATCATGATTCTCTCCATCTTCATGGTCATGGTTGTGCTCATGATCTTCACTAGGTTTACTTGGAGTTTCTACAGGATTTGATGGTGTTACAAGACCTGAAAGTGGCATCAAACGAGCAATCTTTTGTTCCAAAGCAGACATACTACTATAGGGAATGAAATGGTAGTGATTACCGTGTGGAATGGCCACCCCTGATGGTGTACGACTGGTAATTTTAGCTGGGTCAAATACCAAACCATCAGATTCTCGATAGCGTTGACTAACTGGTAAAGCATATAACTGAGCAAGAAGACTTTGAAGGTCGTCCGCTTGAGCTACTGGTTTGTTTGTAGCTGAGTTATCTGCTTGAGGACTTGGTTTAACACTTGGATTCGGTTTATAGTCCGTCACACTCGGTTGACTTCTCCTGCCAGCCAGATAGGCTTGTGCAGCAGCCAACTCGCTTGAGGAAAGTGCACTCTTTGGAACGTAGTGATAATGTCCACCGTGAGGAACGATATAGGCATCACCTGTATCTTCAATGATATCTGCAGCATTAAAGACATAACCATCATCTGTTGTATATCGGCCTTGTGCTCTGGCAGCGAGGACTTCCTTAGTTTCATTTCCTCTATCTGATGTGCCTTCCCGTTTCTGACGCTCAATTTGGTCTTTGGTACGAACATTATCTGCATGGCTAGCATCTTTTAGATAGACATAGTATTTGCCATCAACTTTGATGATATAGCCACCTTTAATCTCATTGACAATATCTTCATCCTTCAGCTGATAGTTTGGATCTTTCATGACCAGTTCTTCACTAAAGATAGCATCATAAGGCACCTTACCATTATAGTAATGGAAATGGTCGCCGTGTGAAGTCACATAACCTTGATCAGTGATTTTGGTAACAATCTGTTCAGCTTCTATGCCTTCCTTCTTGCTAACTTGGTCTGGTGTTAGAGTTTCATTCTTTTTAGCTTCAGACTCTTTACCATCAACGTAGGATACACGGTTGTCATCTTTTTTCTCAGGTGCTTGATGTTGATTCAAAGCATAGACACACACACTCAATGCAAGGACCACTACAGATCCTGCTAGATATTTTTTATTAATCTTCATAATCTCCTCATTTCAATTCTTCAGCTAAGATAGCCATATTTTCTTCTAGGTTTTCTAAATAGGACTTGTCATTTTGTGGGTCTGCCTCTAAAGGATTGAGAGTTTTCAGACTCACACCTGTTGATTTGACAAGTGTATCAGCTACCTTTGATGAAGCGTTACTCTCTGTAAAGATGGTTTTGACCTTATAAGTCTTTACAAATTCCTGGATTTCAGTCAATTGTCTTGGGCTTGGTTCTTGATCAGGCGATATTCCTGCAATCCCAAGCTGATTGAGTCCAAATCGTTTTGCCAAATATGAAAAGGCTGTGTGTTGGGTCACAAAAGTCTTTTGATTTGCTTTTTCAAAGATGGGTTGGTATTTCTTAGTTAAGTCATGAGCCTTGTCACTAAGGTTCTGTGCATTTTTCTGATAGGTATCCTTGTTGGCACTGTCCAGTTCGGATAACTTATCAGCAATTATCTGTGCTTCTTCTGCAACCTTTTCAGGATCTAACCATGTGTGAGGATCGTACAAGGTCTTCTCATCAATCCCATCTCCTGCCTGCATATCTTCTAATCCAGGCACGCGCTCCAAGGTCATACCTTCAGATGCTTCCAACACCTTTACCTTGGATTTTTGCAGGCTTGGATCTAAACTTCCCGCCCATGACTCTAGTGTATGAGAATGATAGACAAAAACATCGGCATCATAGATGGCTGCAATATCATTTGCAGAAGGTTCAAAGGAATGGATACCAGAACTAGACTGAATCATCCGCACATCATTTAGATCACCTGAAATTTCTTTGACCATAGCATAGACAGGATAAAAACTGGTCACAATTTTCATCCCCTTAGTTTCATCACTCTTGTCTTGACTGGTCTTTTGTTCACAAGCTCCTAAAACGAGAGCAAAGAAGGCAAGCATGACCCATAGGATAGTTCTTTTTTTCATAACAACTCCTTAACTAGTATTTAACCATTTAATTAACTAGTAAACATTTTACTCCTAAAAATTTAAAATGTCAATATTTTTTCTACATTTTCATGAAAAAAGTGAGAACTAAATTTCATTATCAGTTCTCACTGGTTATTTTTAACATTTGACTTTTAATCGTTTTAGAACTCCTTGATTCATTTTTTTAGACAGCTAATTTCAGCTTTTTAACAAAGAAAAGGACATTATTCAATTAAAAATCGAACAATATCCTTTCGACTAGATTATAATTAATAAAAATATTTTAAAGTTTTATTTGTTTTAGTGTCTTAATGTCATACATCACTAATTCACCATTTTTATTGTAAAACTGAACACCTTCTGGCTGAAAAATTAGAAACTTAGGATCGATTTGTGCAATTTTTGCTAACTTTTCTATATGTTCATTTAAAGTTACTTTATCCAATCCGTAGTCTGGTAAATCATCGTCACTTTCTTCTTTGGAGTTTTCTTTATCTTCAACCTTATTTTCTGAAGTAATTTCGTTGGTTGTACCAGTCTCATTTACACCTATATTATTCTTCGGTTGCTCCTCAGTTTTATCTACAGCAGTATTATTCTTATCACTATTTTCAGTATTGTTTGAATCAGGTTTTAATTCTTTATTAGGATGTGTAGACGTTCCAGTTTTGGATTCTTTTTCTTTTATTCTTTTTGCTATTAAGTCTTGTGCTTCTTTCCATTCTACTTCTGACAAGTCGGATTTAGTGATACTTCTCAATGAACCACCTCCCGCTCTTGGAATACTAAATGATTTGTCTTCCCATACAAAAGTTTCTTTTGCCAATACATCTTTCGGATCAAAAATATAGCCATCTGGAGTTGCAAATCGACCTTCTGCAAGAGCTTTCTGAACTTCTTCAGCAGAATGGATAATTTGCCAATTCTGCATTCCAGCGCGTTTTCCAAGAGGAGTCACATTAGCAATAACAGATCCAGCATCCTCATGACCCGGCTTAGACCAAACTTCAGGACGCACATCAGGATGTTGCATTACATATTTAATAGTCGCAATTTGATCAGGCTCTAACCATGAGTAAGGCACAACGTGAATATGATCAATGTGTGGAATAATGAATGAACTTCCAGTATCATAGGTAGTATTAGCTGCATGCATCGGCAAACTTGAGACATCTACAGCTAATCTTGGTTTAATCCCTGTGTCTACTATATCATAACGATAATGATCTCGATCCTTAAGCATTAGTTCTTGTTCAGAAAAAGCAATTTGAGTAAGATCAAGTTCGTCTCGAGAATAGAAATATTCTTTTCCGTTTTCTTTAAGAACATAACCAACTTTACCATTTTTGATAACTTTACTAGTCACTTTTTTTGAATCAAATTTTGGTTTTTCTTCATTATTCATTTTCTCTGAAGGAATAACACTATCATTAGCTTGACCTTTTTCCTTCATCCACTTGCTAACTTCATCTAATTCAAATTGTTCTAACTCTCCAAATCCCACATAATGGAAATGATTTCCATGTCTCGCTATAATGCCTGATTTATCAACTGAATAGATAGAATCTTTACTGAATACATATCCATCACTAGTATCGTATGGTTTGCCATCCAGACCTTTTCCATAAGCTTTAATTGAATTTCCTAAAAATTTATGTTCAACTTTACTGTTTGTTGACTTTTGGGTATTTACTGGCTTATTGTTTCCATTATTTTGTCCTTTTACCGAAATCATTCTTGCAATCTTCTGCTCTAAATCAGACATTTGAGAATAAGGGATAAAATGATAGTGATCCCCATGAGGTACCGCTACCCCATTCGCAGTTTTTCTTGTAATTTGCGCTGGATCAAAGACAAGCCCATCTGATTCCACATGTCGTTGGCTGAGTGGCAAGACATAAAGTTGTTTCAAAAGACTAGATACGTCTTCACTTGGACTTGCTTGATAACTATTATCCACTTGTGGGCTAACACTTGGGGTCCATCTTCTAGTATTTGCCTCAACATTGCTTTGATTCGTTTGTCTATATGTACTACTATTCGATGCCTCTGATGAGCTGCTAGAAGAATTTGTTGACGGTCGATACCCAACTGAGCTTGTTTGGCCACCTTTACCAGATAAGAAAGCCTGAGCAGCAGCGAGTTCACTAGCCGATAAGTCACTCTTTGGAATATAGTGGAAATGATTGCCATGGGGAACGATATATGCATCACCCGTATCCTCGATAATATCACTTGCATTAAAAACATAGCCATCATCCGTCGTATAACGCCCCTGTGCCCTTGCTAGAGCAACTTCATTACTAACCTTTGTTCCACCATCATGCCCATGTTCTTGCTTCTGACGATTGATCTCATCCTTACTACGAATATTTTCTGCATGGGATGCATCTTTGAGGTATACATAATAGCGACCATCAACCTTAATGACATAACCACCCTTGACTTCGTTGACAATGTCTGAATCCTTCAACTGATAATTCGGATCTTTCATCAGAAGTTCTTCACTAATGATAGCATCATAAGGAACCTTGCCATTAAAGTAATGATAATGGTCTCCATGTGAAGTTACGTAGCCTTGATCGGTAATTTTAACAACAATTTGTTCAGCATTAATCCCCTCTCGCTGACTAACCTCATCTGGTGTCAGATTTTCAGTCTTAGCACTAGCCTGATTTCCTTCTATATAAGACACACGATTAGACTCTTTGCTAGTCTGTACCGCTTGGTAACGCCCCAATTCATAACTTGAAAGGCTTAAAGCCAAAAGAGCTACGGAACCAAGTACATATTTTTTATTGATTTTCATCTTAATACACTTTCTATTTCATTTATTCGTTAAAGAAGAACTATACTTTTCCTAAAGAATATCCTTAACCGGTTAAATATCGATTTAGAAAAATTACTCACTTTTAAAACTCCTCCTTCTGTTTTCTATTTATCAAACAAGATTTGAGCGATTAAACTATTTTCTTTTTATACTTAACCAGTTATTTAACTAGTTAAGATTTTACTCCTATAACATAAATCTGTCAAGAATTTTTTTGACTTTCAGGTAAAATCTAGATAAAAAAGAGGAATATCCCCTAGTATGAGATAGATTCCTCTTTATAATATTTTAGTGTTGAAATGGCATAAAATCCGAAACAAAGGAAATGTTATCCTTATCTTCTGCGTTGACAAAATTTAAGAATAGCTTTTGAAATTCTTCAAATTCATAGTCTGAATGACAAATCCACTCCTTACCTGTCGAGACATACCATTTTCCAAGACTTGCAAGTTGCTCCTTGGTCAAGGATGGTACATGAGAGCAATGTTCAAAGTTAATAATATAAACTTTTTCATAGATTGATTTGATAAAATCTTTGAGCATAAACTTTCCTCGCTTAAATTCTATACCTAATAACTAGTTGTACTATTCAATCACTTGGGTCTCAGCTAGTTTTTTGTACCAATGTGCAGATTTCTTAGGATAACGTTCTTGTGTATCAAAATCAACATAGAAAAGTCCGTAACGTTTTTCATAACCATTAGACCATGAGAAGACGTCCATCAATGACCATATGAAGTATCCTTTGACGTTTGCACCTTCTGCAATCGCATCAGACAATACTTCCAAGTGTTGTTTCACATAATCAATACGGCCGTCATCGTAAACTGTGTTATCAACGAATTCATCCTTGTATCCAAGTCCGTTTTCAGTGATGTAGATCTTCTTGTAGTTTGGATAATCTTTCTTAACACGCATGATTTGATCATACAAACCTTGAGGGTAGATGATCCAGTCCCAGTCAGTACGAGGTACATAGTCAGGAGCTACACGACGTCCAACACCCTTGATTTGGTATTTAGAGCTTCCTTTTTCTCCTTTACCATTGTGGATGATCTCAGTTTCACCATCAAAGGCTTCCATCCAGTCACTCATGTAATAGTTAATTCCAAGGAAGTCGTTCAAATCTTTAGCTGCTTCAAGTGCTGCAAAGTCTTCGTCACGAAGATCCAACTCACCACCATTTACTGATAAGATGTGGTTTACACCTTCCATTGTTGCATCTGAATAGTGTCCAAGGTATGTAGCATCCAAGATAAATTTGTTGTGGATGATATCTTCCAACTCAGCAGCACGAACGTCTGCAGGATTTTTAGGATCCAATGGATACTTAGTTGGAAGGGCGTGAACAACCCCGATTTCACCTTTGTAACCTTTGTCTTTGTACAATTTCACAGCACGTGCATGAGAAACCATCATATTGTGGTGGGATTGGAAGACTTTGGCAAGGTCATATTGAATACCTGGTGGGAATTTACCGACCAAGTATTGACCATCACCGATTGGACCAATTTCATTAAAGGTTGTCCAGTAGTTTACTTCTGGGAATTCTTCAAAACAGAATGCAGCATAATCTACAAAGTGTTCGATATTTTCACGATTTAAGAAGTCTCCATTTGAGTGAAGAGCTTCAGGTGTATCAAAGTGATGAAGAGTAACGAACGGTTCTACATGGCGTTTATGACATTCTGCAAATAAGTTATGATAGAATTCTACCCCTTTTGGATTTACTTCACCATAACCAGTTGGGAAAATACGTGACCAAGCAATAGAAATACGAATACCATTTACACCATATTCCTCAGCTAATTTTAAGTCTACTGGATATTTATGATAGAAGTCACTCGCTGGTTCAGCTGTGTACCAATAGTTATCTGCTAGGTATTTGTCCCAGGCAACAGGACCTTTACCATCTGTATGCGTAGCTCCTTCTGCTTGATAAGCTGCTGTTGCGCCACCAAAAATAAAATCTTTAGGAAGTGTTTTTGTCATTTTTTCACCTATTTCTTGATTGGATAAAATGAAAAGTGAGGGGAGAGGAGTTAGTGAGCCATCCATCTCCATCTCACTTCTTGTAGCAAGTCACCGAATTGTGACATAAGGAGGTAAAAACGATATTTTTTTACCGACGAATTAACAAGGCGATTAGGAAATTCGCCATAGCGATTTCCGTGATGATAGGAGACTGTTTTACAGTCCCTATCATCAATCGAATTGAGCTTGAACAAAGGCTAGAGCACCTTGTCCATCACGTGTCAATTTAATGTACTGTGCACCTTCTGTCTTAGCAAGTTTGATACCTAATTTATCCGTTTCAGCCTTCATATCTTCGAAATTTGAAGCAACCTGAGGCGCCAAGATAACAAGGTCAAATTCTGGCAACATTTCACGGTGAGCACCATAGCCACCAGCTGCAGCTTTAACTGGCACATTGTATTCTGCTGCTGCTTTGTTCAAGGCGTTGGCAAGAAGACCACTTGTTCCTCCACCCGCACAAAGAACGAGTACGTTGGTTTCTTCAGTAATTGTATTTTGTGCTGATTCTACTCCAGCTTTTTCAAGGATAGCATCCGCTTTAGCAGTATTGAAGTTTGCGGCTACTTTTTCTTTTAATTCATCGTTGGCTTTACCAGAACGTTCTTCTTCAAGAATTTGTTCGTCATAAACTTTAAGGAATGGATAGTAGATTGCAATATCCACTACAATTAACAATGCTGCAAGAGCAAATGACAAGAACTGGAAGTTTGTACCAAGAACAATACCTAGAGGCCCAGGTGTAGTCCATGGAAGGTTGGCAGTAAATGAGTTCATGCCAAGAGTTTCGATAAAGAACTTAAAGATCCATACGTTTGCAATAGGTGCAAAGATAAATGGAATGAAGAAGATTGGGTTCAAAACAAGTGGTGCACCAAACAAGATTGGTTCGTTTACACCGAAGAATGTAGGAACTACTGAAGCACGTCCAATAGCACGATTTCGTTTCGATTTACACAACCACATAAACATGAATGGAACCACAAGAGTTGCTCCTGTACCACCCATGGTAACGATAAACATTTGTGTACCAGATGTAAGGATCCTATCAGCGTGCATACCTTGTTGAAGAAGGTTCAAGTTGACTTCGGCATTTGCATAAGTAATCGCTGCAATGGCAGGTTCAACGATAGATGGGCCGTGAATACCGACAAACCAGAAGAAGGCAAAAGCACCAAAGATAATAGTAATACCAAGATAACCGTCTGCTGCTGAGAAAAGAGGTGCAAAGAACTTACCGATTGATTCTGCAACGCTTGCACCAACAAAATGACGTGCTAGTAAATCAAGAGCATAAAGTGAAACAACTGAGAGAGTGAATGGAATAACGTCTTTAAAGACTTGTGAGATATTCGGTGGAACTTCGTCAGGCATGCGAATAGTAACGTTGTTCTTGACACAAACCTTATAGATAGCTACAGTTACAAAAGCTGCCAGGAAGGCTGAAAGCAACCCTTTTGTTCCAAGGAATCCTGTCGCAAAACCACCCTCGATTGGGTCAGCTGCCAACATTAGCAAACCAACAATAGCTGCCAATAGCGTTGACATATAGTTGATTTGGTTGGTTTTCTCCATACTACGATTGACGGAGTCTGTTAAAGATTTAGCAGTGGTACCAGCTACCAAGACTGCTAGAATCCCCATAGAGTAGCTGTAAGGTTTCATCAAAAGAGCTACTACTTCATCAGACCATTTAAAGCCCCAAGAGTTTGGAACAAAAGCAATCAAGATAAAAATACTTGAGAAGAGAATGACTGGCATTCCAGCGATAAATCCATCCCGAATAGCACGAAGATAGATATTTCGAGATAGTTTTTCAAAGAAAGGCTTCCCTTTCTCGATATAGGCAATTAACTTATTCATTATTTAGCTCCTCTTTTATAAAGTTCGATTAAATGATGCATCAAATCTTTTAGCAAAATAGTTGTCATCAAGTGATCTTGGCCATGCATCATGGTCACGCTATAAGCCAAATCATCACCTGCAGCTTCCTTGGTTAAAAGACTAGTTTGCGCGTGGTGTGCTTCAGCGATACAGCTACCAGCTTCTTCAACTAAGCTATCCGCTTTCGCAAAATCACCAGCTTCAGCAGCCTTCAAAGCTTCCAATAATTTTGAACGAGCATCACCTGCATAGGCAACGATTTCAAAACCTAACAATGTTACTTCTTCTCTATTCATGATAGATTTCTCCTTATATTTTTTTAATAAATGTTATGACAATAAACGTTGGATGTGAAGAACAAGGTAAACTCGTTCACTCTTATAAAGGTCAACACCCGTTTCCTGTGTAATGACTTCATAAATTTTGCTACCAATCTCGAATGCTTCTGGATAGGTATTTTTTATATGTTCTTCCATATCGAGCAAGGATTGATTATCATCGCGACTACGATCCAGATAATCCAAAAAATAATTTAGATGAATCATAAAGCGGTCGTAAAAATTATTATTTTCAGGTGTTCGCTGGATTTTATAACTCTTCAAAACGCTTTCGACCCTCTTTAAAATTTCCTTTCTCTTATCAATTGACTCAACAACTTCGACTTCATTCTCACCTTCGGCATTTATGAAATGATAAGCGATACGAATGATTTCGTCTTCAGGAAAATTTTCTGTCAGTTTTTGACGATAAATTTCAAAAGCTTCTTGTGCAATTTGAAACGCGATAGGATATTTTGCAGAAATGTCAGGCAAATTACTATCCTTATAGCGCTCTTGGCTAATAGCCTGATAAGAACAATAGATATGGTCTGTCAGAGTGACGTATAGATACTCTTGGACAGGATATTGATATTTTTTAGAAAGATTATCAATAATCTCATAAGTGACCGTAATAAAATCAAGCGGTACATCCTTTAGAAGAGCCATAAAGTTTTCTCGCGACTCTTCTGTTTTCATCCGAAAAACTTTTTCAACCTGATCCTCAGAAATCAAATCTCCCTTCTTCTTACCGAACGAAATACCCTTACCAATTACGATCAACTCCTCTCCCTTGCTATTCCGCACGAGAGAAACATTGTTATTCATTGGATTTAATATCCGATACATGGCAACCTCCTTGCCCTATTATTTAAGTTTTGTGAGCATAAAAAATGACCACAAATGAACTCAAAAAATATACATCTGAGTCATCTGTGATCATGCCTAATATTACTTAGTAACACTCACTTTGTATTAACTTGTAACTTAAGTATAGCACAAGATTTTTATTTTGTAAACCTTTACATACAACTTTTTTTAAAAGTTTTTTAGCTAGGTTTTAGGACATAAAAGGGGGGAAATTTAGACACGTTCGGTCCATGAAGTAGCTGTTGTTTGAAGTACTTTATTGAGTTCATCAATGTTTTCAAATCCAGTTGTACGAAGCCATTCGCGAGCTGCTGCTTCTCCATCTTTGATGTAAGCTTCAACGGAGCCAGCCCATGTTGCACGTCCACAAAGAACACCATTGAAGTTTGCACCTGATTCGTGAGCAAATACAAGAGTTTCTTGGAAGAGCTTAGCTGATACACCTGCACTCAAGTAGATGTATGGAAGGTTAGTAGCTTCGTCTTGGGCTTTGAAGAATGCTGCTGCTTCTTCACGTGTATGAACGATTTCGCCATCGCCAAAGCCTTCAACGTATTTCACGTTAACTGGAACTTCTACTTTCAAGACATCGATGTTGAAGCGTGGGTCTGAGAAGACTTTCATAGCACCGATAACCTTACGTGGTTTTACTTTAGCGTATTCTGCAGAACCAGCGTCAGCAATCTTTTCATCGTAAGCAAGAATTTCAAGGAAGAATGGAATGTCTTCAGCCACACACTCAGAACCAATACGTTCGATGTAGGCTTGTTTTTGTTGGTTGAGTTCGTCAGAGCTGTCTACATCATAGTAAAGCAAGAACTTAACAGCATCTGCCCCTTGTTCTTTGATACGTTTTGCAGACCAAACATCTAAGCAGTCTGGCAAACGTTTTGTGCTTGTTGTGTCGTATCCAGTTTTCTCATAAGCAAGGAGAAGACCAGCTTTTGGATCAAGAGCTTTTGTAGCTGGAAGTCCATATTCAGGATCAAGAAGCATAGATGAAGCGTATTTTGTCAATTCATCCGCTACCAAGACTTTAAGTTCTTCCATTTGAGCAACTGTTGGCTCTTCTGTTTGGTATTGAGCCATAAGGCGTTTCAAAGCACCACGTTGGTCAAAAGCAAGAGCTGAGATGATACCATTCTCATCAGAGAGTTTTTGCATACAAGCGCGTTTATTTTCTGTTAAAACCATTTTATACCTCTTTTACAATTAATTGGTCATATAGACCTTGATAGTTAGCCATATTGACATGACCGGTCATTTTTTCTTGAGCATTAAGCATACCAAGGACATTTGCCTTGATCAACAGTTCTTGATCCGTTTCTTTATGGAAAAGACCTGAAGCAATACCTGCCACTGTAGAATCGCCAGAACCGACTGGATTTACTACTTGAATTCTTGGAATATCTACTTTGTAGAAAGTGTTACCGTGTTTAGCGAATGCTCCATTAGCACCTAAGGAAACGATAATCCACTCGATTCCATCAAATAGTGGTTCTTGAAGAACAGCTTTTAGCTCATCCAAATCTTTAGAAATTTCTCTTCCTAAAAGTTGAGATAATTCTTCATTATTTGGCTTGATGACTGTTGGTTTATGTGGAGACTCAAGAACTGCCTGAAGTGCAGCGCCTGAACAGTCCAATACAACAGGTTTCCCAACTAGGTTAGCAAGTTCAACCAGACTAGCATAATAATCCACTGGAAGTCCTGCTGGTAGACTACCTGAAATGGCTACTACCTCTACAGTCTCTAAAAGTTCCTTGAAATGAGCCAAGAAATCTTGACCTTCTTGTTCTTGAACTTCAGGACCTTTTTCTAGGATTTCTGTTTGATTTTCTCCATGTAGAATTGCGATACAGTTACGGGTTTCACCTTGAATAGAGAAGAAACGTTTGCTTACTTTATCATCAATATTTTCTACTAAAAAATCACCAAGTTTACCACCGACAAGTCCTGTTGCGACTACGGAGTCACCAAATTCTGAAAGGACACGAGTAACGTTAAGGCCTTTACCACCTGCTGTTTTCGTAACATCTACAACACGGTTGACAGTGTCAATTTTCAATTCATCCAAAGGATAGGAAATATCAATGGATGGGTTCATTGTGACTGTTAAAATCATAAGTCACCTCTTAGTCGTGGTATTCACCGCGATCCCATTTTTCAAGGAATTCTGTAAAGAAGTTTGCATCCGTTTGATGATCGTTATGAGTTTCAACGTGTTGGATTTTAGCAATCAATTTTTTATTTTCTTCAGATGGTTTGTATTCAGCATTGATGAAAGCTTCAATGATATCACACATGAGCAACTCACCAGTGATTTTACCACCAAATCCGATAACATTGGCATTCAATTGTTCTTTTGCATAAAGAGCTGTTGTCATATCACGAACCAAAGCAGAACGAACACCTGGAACTTTGTTAACAGCGTTATTGATACCTACACCAGTACCACAGATACATACACCAAGATCAGCTTGGCCACTAACTACTGCTTCACCAACTTTTTTACCAAAGATTGGATAGTGTGTACGAGCGTGGTCATAAGTACCAAAGTCGATGACTTCATGTCCTTTTGATTTCAAAAATTCTGAAACCGCCATTTTTTCATTAGTTACGATGTGGTCACATCCAATTGCAATTCTCATTAGTTATTCCCTCCGATTAATTATATAAATCTAATATCATATATCCTTACTCAAGAAAAATCAAGATTAGCTTAGAAAGCGAGCTGCGAGCATAACTGAGGTTAGCTAAAGTGAGCTGACGACAGATTATCTTGATTTTTGAAGAGTATTAGCACATTTTGTTCAACATGTCGACCCTGATTTGGTGACGACCGCCGTCATACTTACCGTTTACAAAGCCTTTAGCAATGTTTTTAGCCAATTCGTCACCAACGAGTTGAGCACCCATAGTAATCATACGTGAGTTGTTGTGACCACGAGTCATATAGGCTGAACGTTCGTCAGATACTTCTGCAGCAACCATTCCTTTGATTTTAGTTGCAACCATAAATGGACCTGCACCATAAGCATCAATGACAATACCAAGGTTTTGTTCTTCTTTTTTAACTTCTTCAGCAACTGCAAGAGTTACATCAACGAAGTCTTGACCTTCAGCTGTAACATCCACAACGTGGAAGTTTTCTTTTTCCAAGAAATCTTTAACGACTTCTTTCAATCTCAAACCTGCAGCATCTGCACCAATAACAATAGACATATTGTATACTCCTTTTTTATAATAGACCAGTAAAAATTTTTTGGTTCTGGAAAGAAAATGACCATCACCAAACAGTTACTAGTAGTTTTTGTTGACTATTTTAGTTTAAGAATGATTCATCTAATCACTCTTTGTAACTTCTCCTTGGAGAAATTGGAAGAATAACTTGTTAAAACAAACACAAATTGTTCTTTCTAAACATAATATACTACGATTGTTTAAAAAAGTCAACAGTCTATGTTTGTTTTTGTTTATTTTTATAAAATTTCAATATCAAAACCAATTTGATCAATTTGATCTGGATTTAAGATTCGAACATTTTTCTTATCTTCTAGATGATCACCCTCTTCGAGTGATGTTGACAAACCTGACCAAGGTTCAAGAGCAAGGAAGGGACCTTTATTGAGAGTTGACCAAACGATGAGGTTTGGAAACTCTTTAAAGTCTAGTTTTAATCCCTTATCATGCTTACGTGAGCGTAAGGAAACAGAGCGAGATGCTAATTCATCTAATGTCACAGCATCATAGCTAAATAAATCATAATTTAGATCTAATTCCTTTTGATCTTTTAGCCAGTCACTTCTATCTTGAAAATCCAACATCCCTGTTTCTGGGAATGGCTTAGGAACTGTACAAGTTTCTGGCTTTTCAAATTCAAGATAGTAGTCTTCATAAGCTTCGTTATCAAATAAAGGACAGTTAAAGCCAGGATGTCCACCAATAAAGTAAGGCATTTTCTTATCTGTTTCCTTATTGGTAACTTGATACTGTGTTCGAATAGTCTTTCCAGTAACTGTATAAGTTATTTCTAGACGAAAATGATAGGGATAATTCTCATACATTTCTTGGTCATCTTCGATCGCAAATGTGACAGAATTCTCTGTTTGATCCACTAATTCAAAATCTTTTTTCCGTACAAGACCATGACGTGGGATTTTACCTTTTACTTGACTACCATCTTCTTGATCATATAGGACAGTATCATTTCTAACAGATCCACAAATTGGAAATAGAACAGGTGCTTGACCGCTCCAGTAAGTTGGATCTCCTTGCCACAAATACTCAATTCCATCCTTGTCTTTTATCGAAGTAAGTGCACCTCCAAAGGTCTGAAATTGTACATTTAACTGATCTGATTTTAATTCAATCACTAGGGTTACCTCCATTAATTTTTTTCCTTAAAAAAACTAGATTGCCGACTCCATACTTGGAAACTGACAACCTAGTTTTTACAATTTACATTTTTAGGAGCGAATTATTTTGCATTAGCTGCATATTCTTCATTACGTTTGATCATTTGTTTTCTGTACCAAGCAAAGATACCAATATAGAAAGCAAGGAATACTACAGCACCAAGGATTGCTTTGATATCACCTGTTGTAGTGTTACCAATTGTCCAACCAAGAAGTTTTTCGATTGGTCCTTCAAGTGTTGAGTGAGTAATAAGCTGAGTTTGGCTTACACCTTCTGGGAAGGCACCTACACCTTTAGCAAGTTCTGTTGCAAATGGTGCAATAAGTGTTCCTGAAAGAAGGAAGAGTGGCAACAAAAGTGTTCCGAAGATAATCATACGGAGCAATTTACCGCGAGTAACTACCAAGAGGGCTGGAGTTACACCCATAGCGATGATACCAGCAAGTGGCAAGATACCATTTCCGACTTTAGAAAGAAGCACAGCTTCGATCAACATGATTGGTGCAAGTACGTTAGCACAAGCCCAGATTTCAGCACGACCAGCTACGAATGGCCAGTCAAGACCGATGTTAAATTTACGTCCTTGAAGACGTTTAGTAGCAACGTTAGTAATACCTTGTGAAAGTGGTTCTACTGCAGCGATGAACCATGAACCGATCAATGAGAAGAGCTCCAAGCAGACACCGGCAGTCAAACCAAGTGACAACCAACCTTTAATAACAAGTTCCCATGAAGATGCATCTTCTACTCCAGCAACTGGATGTGGAGTTCCCATCAAACCGATAACGATACCAAGGATGAAACCGATAAAGAATTTAGAACCCCAGAAACCGATTTTCTTGTTCAATTTCGCAGCATCAAAGTCGAATTTATCAAGACCAGGGAAGAATTTATCAAAAATCTTATCCAAAACCATGATAACTGGGTTCATCATGTAGTTCATGTGAGTTGAAGTCATTGGTGATGAACTTGGTGCGTTAAGAAGGTCATCAAATGTTGGTTTCATCAAGTCAGAGTTGATGATTTTAAGAACCCCTACTAGGACAACTGCTGCAGTCGCGATGAAGAGTGAAACTCCTTGACTAACTCCATTGTTGTCAGCGTACCATTTGATCAAAAGACCTGTGATAGACAAGTGCCAGATATCGAAGATATCAACGTCAAGTGTATCAGTTTTCTTCATTGCAAGCATCACAATGTTGACAATCAACATCACAAGCAAGAAGTAAAGTGTCCAGGCAGAACCCCAAGTGATTGTAGCAAGTGGTGCCCAACCAACGTCGGTGATGTTCAATTGAATACCAGTATTTTCAACGAATTTTGCAAGAGAAGCTGAGAAAGCTCCGTTAAGCATTCCGATGATCGCACCGATACCTGTAAGAGCGATGGCAAGTTTGATACCACCTTCAAGTGCTTTGGAGAATTTCACTCCGAAAAGCAAGGCCAATACTGTCAAAATGATCAGCATGATGATTGGGCCACCCATAGCCAAGATAGGTTTAAAGAAATCGTTGGCCAGATTGATAATGAAATCCATAATTTTCCTCCCTTTATTTTTTATGGAATATTAACAAAGTAATAATTAGCTTAGTCCGTGTTCTTTGATTGCTGCTTCAATGTTGTCATAGACTGGAGCGCTCATAGCTGGAATACGGAACAAGATTGGTCCAGCTTCAACAACTGGAATACCAGGATCGAAGCCTAGATCTGTAGCAGCGATAGGTGTGAAGATGTCATAACCTTTAATCAAGTCTTCGTTGACGTCTTTTACCATAACTGCATCACAGTGAACATCATATCCACGGCTAGAAAGCTCTTCTTCTAGAGCACTTTTAATTTGGTGGCTTGAGTTAACACCTGCACCACACGCAGCAAGAATTTTAATCATTTGGATTTCCTCCGTTTTGTTATTTTTTTAATTTACAAATTAAGCTGTTGCTTCTGAGATATATTGGAATAAAGCTTCTGGTTCTGTAATCTTAGCTAAATCTGCCAGATGTCCATTACCAGTAAAGAAGTCCATCAACTGAGCTAGGATATTTGTTTGGCTTGAACTTGAGTTGTTGATGATAAAGAAGAGTAGTGAAACGTCCACTTCCTTGTCAGGAGCAATCATATTGTGAAATGTAACTGGCTTCTCTAAACGTACTACAACTACATTTTCAGTAAGGTTATGAATGGTATCAGTGTGAGGAATCGCTACGTTTGGCAAGTCTTTCCCTAAAAATTCCATATCTAAACCTGTTGGAAATGACTTTTCACGTTCGATCAAAGCCGATCGATAAGTATCCGTAACAATTTTACGTTCTTCTAATAAAGTTGCAACCTGATCAAAGAGTTGTTCTTGATTATCCGCTTCTAAGCAAAACACTAAGTCTTTGTCAAAGAAATGACCTAATCCCATAACATTCTCCCTTCTTTCTTTAACTTTTATGGTCTAAGTATAACACTATATGAAACCGTTGTCAATATTTTTTTGTTGTATTTTGTTTGATTTTTTATTTTTTTGTTTGATAAAGCCCCGACAATCACTTTCAAACAGAAATATTGACAGTTATTTTTAATCCTCTATTTTAGCTCCTATCCATGAAAATAGCAGGCTTTTAAAACTTGAACCTGCTCCTATTATTTATTATTTTTTTGTTGCCCAACTTTCTTCAACCATTGGAAGCATTGTTTTTAATGTTTCCACTTCTCCTTCAAGGGATACATATCGAAACTTACTGTTGTCTGATTTAAAGATATTTGTATTCAAATATTTGCCATCTTTTTCAATACAGTTAATGACATAAGATTCCTATCCTCCAATAGTAGACTTAGCTCCCCAAAGTTTTGTAAAGTCTTTTTTATATAGTTTTGAATCATAGATACTTTTCGAGATTTGAACTGTTACTAGTGAAGCATATTCGCTCTCTGAAATTCCGAAGTGATCTGATTTGAAGGTATTGAGAGTTGCGATATTAATATTTGTTCCATCACAGTACTGGGAATCATTTCCAGCTTCAATCTCTTTGACCTGTATCCATGATTTTGGTATTTTTACATAACCATAATTATCGGAACCAACTATTTTAGTTTCCTCCGTTTGGCTAGATAAGATAGACGATGATTAAGTGCCACTGGGCCAGACGTGATTCGCAACCACGCAAATAAAGCCTCAGCACTTGCACTGCTGGGGCTTTTCCGTTACTCCTGACTTAGAAAACTATCACTTTTTCGCAGAATCCGTATAACAGATTTACGGAGCAGGTGCAAGAAAAGGCGTTTTTTGAGAGGTTCTGACTAAAAATACGTCTATTTATTTTTATTGTTTTTTATTGTAAAGTAGACCCAACCGAATGAACATAGGTTGTAAAAAGCAAATGAAAAAACTGCGAGGATAATAGCTTCTGTGTCTAAATAACCCATTTCGAGACCTCTTTTCAACAACAACAAGCCTGTAGTTTCGACAACGATCAAAAATAAAAATATATAAAAAATTTTCGCATTAAGCATATTGTTACCGCTTTCTGTATATGTAATTTTATTGTATAATAAAAATTTACAAAAATCAAAAAATCTTAACCACCTGTCTAACGGGTGGTTTTTACTAGGGCTATAAGCCCAAATTACCGGTCAGCGCCTAAAGACGCTGGCTTCGTTCTTGACTCGTCACAAGCCTCTCAAAGAGGCATATTTACTACTTGCCACTATCCCTAAAGGGATATTCAAATTCTTTTACACTTAATTTATCTAGTGCTATATCATACTTTACTAGTTCTCAAATTTTCATACTCGTGAAGAAATCATCCACTGGATAATTGAATATATTTCCTAATTGTGGCTTCATTGAGGCCAACTGTACTCACATAATATCCCTCTGCCCAAAAATGTCGATTTCCAAACTTATATTTCAGATTTGCATGTTTATCGAACATCATTAGAGCGCTTTTACCTTTTAAATAACCCATGATACTCGAAACACTTATCCTTGGCAGAATACTTACTAACATATGTAGATGATCTGCATTAAGTGTCCTTCGATAATAAGAAAAGTGTCAAAATATAACCTGTATTTTGACACTTAAAAAATCATTATTTTATATTTAGCTTATTATTTTCTTGAAATCTCTACTATTCTTGAGAAAAAACTATTCTTCATCCATACTCAAGACGCTAAGGAAGGCTTCCTGAGGCACTTCTACAGAACCGATGGCTTTCATGCGTTTCTTGCCAGCTTTTTGTTTTTCTAGGAGTTTACGTTTACGAGAAACGTCACCACCGTAACACTTGGCAAGTACGTTCTTACGAAGGGCCTTGATATCTGTACGAGCCACAATCTTATGTCCAATAGCTGCTTGAATTGGAACTTCAAATTGCTGACGAGGAATGATTTTCTTGAGTTTATCAACAATGAGTTTTCCTCGTTCGTATGCAAAGTCCTTGTGAACGATAAAGCTGAGAGCATCCACCTTATCACCATTGAGCAAAATATCCATTTTCACCAGCTTAGATGGACGATACTCTGACAATTCGTAGTCAAAGCTTGCATAACCACGAGTAGATGATTTCAGTTTATCAAAGAAATCAAAGACAATCTCAGCCAATGGAATTTGATAAATAACGTTAACACGATTTTCATCAATATAATCCATAGTCACGAAGTCTCCACGCTTGCGTTGTGCCAACTCCATAACTGCACCAACAAACTCCTGTGGAACCATGATCTGGGCCTTAACATAAGGTTCTTCAATGGTAGCAATTTTAGTAGGATCAGGAAACTCGGATGGATTCGATACATCCATAGACTCACCATCAGTCTGATTGACCTTGTAGATAACAGATGGAGCAGTCATGATCAAGTCAATGTTGAACTCACGTTCCAAACGTTCCTGAATAACATCCATATGAAGAAGGCCGAGGAAGCCACAACGGAAACCGAATCCAAGAGCTTGCGATGTTTCGGGTTCAAACTGAAGACTAGCATCGTTCAACTGCAATTTTTCAAGAGCTTCACGAAGGTCATTGTATTTATTTGACTCGATTGGATAAAGACCTGCAAAAACCATAGGGTTCATCTGCTTGTATCCAGATAGGGGTTCTGAAGCAGGGTTTGCCGCCAAGGTAACTGTATCACCGACACGAGTGTCTTGAACAGTCTTGATAGATGCTGCAATATAACCAACGTCACCTGTCGCAAGGAAGTCTCGTCCTACTGCTTTGGGTGTAAATATTCCGACTTCAGTAACATCAAAGGTTTTGCCATTGCTCATGAGCTGAATCTTATCACCTGGCTTAACAACTCCATCCATGACACGAACTTGGAGGATAACGCCACGATAAGCATCGTAAACTGAGTCAAAAATCAAAGCCTTTAATGGTGCTGATACATCACCAGTTGGTGCTGGTACTTTTTCAACGATTTGCTCTAGAATTTCTTCGATACCGATACCCGCCTTGGCAGAAGCCAATACTGCTTCGCTAGCGTCTAGACCAATGACATCTTCGATTTCTGTACGCACGCGCTCAGGATCCGCTGCTGGCAGGTCAATTTTATTGATGACTGGCATGATTTCCAAATCATTATCCAAAGCAAGGTACACGTTGGCAAGGGTTTGAGCTTCAATCCCTTGAGCAGCATCGACTACTAAGATAGCACCCTCACAAGCAGCTAGAGAACGTGATACCTCATAAGTGAAGTCCACGTGTCCTGGTGTGTCAATCAAGTGGAAGATATAGGTCTCACCATCTTTAGCCGTATAATTCAGCTCGATAGCATTGAGTTTGATCGTAATTCCACGCTCACGCTCCAAATCCATACTATCAAGTAGTTGAGCCTGCATTTCGCGACTAGAAACTGTCTCAGTCGCTTCTAAAATACGGTCTGCTAGTGTTGACTTCCCATGGTCAATATGGGCAATGATAGAGAAGTTACGAATCTTCTCCTGTCGTTTTTTCAATTCTTCTAAGTTCATCATTCTCTTCCTTTCAGGGTATCTATTAATTATAAATTGTTTTTAACATTTTGACAAGACCATACCCTGTTAGGAGTACTAATCTTCAGCAATAAAACCGTCATTTTCAATATAATGACGTTCAGTCATGCCTTGATCTGTAAAGATAATACCATGAAGAACACCACCATAGACAGCTCCCCCATCCATACCAACTTTACCATCTTCTGTTATCCAGAGTTCAGATGTGCCAGGTTTTTGATCCAACAAACCATAAACAGGAGTATGTCCAAAGACAATTGTTTTCCCAGTATGATTTTCTGCTTCATGGAAGGGCTTTCTGAGCCAGACTTTCTTATAATCTGTAGTTTCGTGCCAATCTTCCAAGGTCAAATCAATACCAGCATGAACAAATATATAATGTTCTGTTTCAATAACAAAAGGCATTTGACGAATAAAAGCAACTAGGTCTGCTGCTTCGGTCTCAACTCGTTTAGCATCTGCAATAGCATCAACTGGAGCATCCAAAGGTCGACCTAAAATAGAGTTGATGGTCGTATCACCACCATTTCGATGGTAGTGATCGTAACTCTCTGCTGGATTGTCTAACCAGGTTAAAAACATATACTCATGATTCCCAGACAAACAAATTGCGCCCTGCTTATCTACCAAGTCCTTGACTATCTCTAGAACACGGCGACTATCTTCACCTCGGTCAATCAAATCTCCAAGAAAAATAAGTTGAGTCTTCCCATCCCATGTCTTTAGTAGGTCCTCAAGCATTCCAACTTTTCCGTGAACATCTCCAATTACATAATAGTCTGTCATCTATTTCTCCTTACCTTTTAACAGTTCTCTTGCTTGTGTCAGAGCTGCTTCGGTCACATCTTCTCCTGCCAACATTTTAGCAACTTCTTCTACACGTTCTTCTAAACTCAACAAACGAACCGTTGAAACTGTAGAATTCTCATCACTCACCTTCTCGATAAAGAACTGATTGTCCGCGATAGCAATCACTTGCGGGAGGTGTGAGATAGCTAAGACTTGACCATGTTGTCCAATTTTATGAATTTTTTGTGCGATTGCTTGAGCCACACGACCTGAAACTCCTGTGTCTACTTCATCAAATACAATGCTGGTCTTGCCTTCCTTGCGGGAAAAAGCAGACTTAATAGCCAACATGAGACGAGACAACTCACCACCAGATGCTACTTTTACCAAGGGTTTAAAGTCCTCACCAGGGTTGGTTGATATATAAAATTCAACACTTTCATTTCCTTCTCGGCTAAATTTTCCACTGGTGAAACGGACTTGAAATTGGGCTTTTTCCATGTATAGGTCTTGCAATTCTTGCTTAATTTCAGCTTCTAAGTCCTGTGCCAAATGATGCCGAGCTTGAGCAACTTGACCCGCTAGGTCCACAAGATTCTTTTCAAGTTTCTTGAGTTCTACTTCCATATCCTCAGATGAGAGATTGTTCCCCGTTAAAAGATTATACTCATCTGTAATTTTTTCAAAATAGAGTAAGACATCGTCCACACTACCACCGTATTTACGTGTAATGGTGTGAATTAAATCCAAACGACTCTCAACCTGCATGAGGCGATTCCCATCGAAATCCAAATCATCGATGATGGATTCCAAGCGTTTGGTGATATCTTCTAAGACATAATAAGTCTCAGAAAGGGAGCTAGAAATCTCACGGTAGTCTGGATCATACTCTTCAAGACTTTCCATATCATTCATAGCTGAACGGACATTTGCTAGACTTGAGAACTCCTCGTTATCGAGCATACTATAAGCATTTGTCAAGGTATCCGCAATGTTTTTATGGTTAAGAAGTTTATCCCGTTCTTGATTGAGAGTCACATCTTCACCTGCTTTCAAATTAGCTGCTTCAATTTCAGCCATTTGAAATTCCAACATCTCAATTCGTGCCTTATGTTCTAGCTGATTTTTCTTGATATCAAGAACTTGTTTGCGCATTTGACGATAATCATCAAAGCTAGTCTGATAGGATTCTTTTAATTCGAAGAAATCAGCATCACCAAACTCATCCAGCATCTGAATATGTCGGTGTGGTCTCATTAGTTCTTCCTGATCATGCTGACCATGAATATCAACCAACTGTTGACCAATAGCCTTTAAAACGGAAAGATTAACCATTTGCCCGTTAACACGACTGATGCTTCGACCATTCTGCAAAATCTCGCGACGAATAATGATTTCATCACTCAATTCCAAGCCTTGTTCGTCAAAAATTTCTTGTAAAACCCGACTATTTTCAAGTGAGAAAAGACCTTCAATTTCAGCTTTAGGAGCACCGTGACGAATCACATCGGTCGTAGCTCTCGCTCCCAACATCATATTCATAGCATCGATGATGATTGACTTTCCAGCGCCTGTTTCACCAGTCAAAACAGTCATCCCTTCTTCAAAATTCAGAGAGATTGATTGAATGATGGCAAAATTTTTAATCGAAATTTCCAGTAACATATAAACCTACCAATTTTTAACTTGCTCAAAAATTTCTTTGGCTATTTCTTCACTTCTAAATACCATCAAGATGGAGTTATCATCGGCAATACAGCCAAAAATTTGATCAGCAAATGAATCTGCCAACTGACTCTTGACGAACGCAGTATTTCCTGGGATAACCTTCAAATTAATCATATTCCCCATGCGTTCACAATCGATAATGTTATTTTCTGCCAATTGCAAACTTCTAACGATTGATTTAGGTAGTTCATAAATGTAAGTATTATCTTTTAATGGAATTTTGACAATTCCAAGTTCCTTTATATCTCGTGATACAGTTGCTTGTGTTGCAGAAATACCGGCCTCTTTCAAATGCTCGACGATTTCTTCCTGGGTACCGATTTGATAATCTGTTACAAATCTTCTAATCTTTTCAAGTCTCTCTTTTTTATTCATCTTTAAACTCTCTATGTGCTCTCTCTACAACTTTTTCTATTTCAGTAACAACCTGATTGCTTGCTTGTTCCTCTTTACGCAAATAAGCAAGAAACTCTATATTTCCGTGTCCTCCTTGTATCGGAGAAAAATCCAATCCTAGGACAGAAAAACCTTCTCTGACTGCCATTTCCGTTACTGATTCCAAGACATGTTGGTGAACCTTGGCATCTCTGATAATCCCATTCTTACCAATCTGCTCACGTCCAGCCTCAAACTGAGGCTTAACTAGAGCAACAACCTGCCCTTGATCAGCTAAAACTCGGTGCAAGGCTGGTATAATGAGGCCTAGGGAGATAAAACTAACATCGATACTGGCAAAACTCGGTTCTTGTTCAAAGTCAGTCTTTTCAGCATAACGGAAGTTAAACTGTTCCATACTGATAACACGTGAGTCTTGTCTTAATTTCCAGGCTAGCTGATTGGTCCCTACATCAACGGCATAAACCAGTTTTGCACCGCTTTGAAGCATGACATCAGTAAATCCTCCTGTAGAAGCTCCGATATCAATGGTCGTTTTATCTTCAACAGTTAAATCAAATTTTTCTAAAGCCTTCTCTAACTTCAAACCACCACGACTAACATACTTGAGCTTCTCACCCTTGAGTTTCAACTCTGTATCATCAGGGATTTTTTCTCCAGGCTTATCGAACCGGTCCCCATTAAGTACAGCGACTACTAAACCTGCCATAACTCCTCGCTTGGCTTGTTCTCTAGTTTCAAATAAACCTTGTTTATATGCTAGTACATCTACTCTTTCCTTAGCCATCGATTCTCAAACTTTCTACTATTTTTACAATTGGTTCCTTGTCAAAGCTCACAACTTGGCTAATCTCTTCAAGTTTCGCATTAGCTTGATCCAAAGTTTGATTGCAAAACGCTATCGCCTGGTCTAATCCCAACAAAGCAGGATAGGTTGACTTCTCGACCTGCAAATCTTTCTGAGGTGTCTTGCCAATTTCCTCAAAACTTGCCGTAACATCAAGGATATCATCTCTCACTTGAAAAGCAAGTCCAATCAGTTCTCCAACTGTTTTAAGTTGATTTTGAAGATTTTTATCCAATCCAGCAATGATTCCAGCTGCTTGAAAAGGAAAGGCTAAAAGTTTACCGGTCTTATTAGCATGGATAGTCTGAAGTTCCTCTAAATTCAAGTGTTTTCCTTCACCTTCCATATCCAATACTTGACCAGCTACCATTCCCATACTACCAGAAGCAAGTGATAGATTTGCTATTAAATCTACCTTAGTTTGGCTTGGTAAATCTGCTTGGGCAATTAGAGCATAGGGGTCCAAAAAAAGCGCATCCCCTGCTAAAATAGCTAGAGCTTCACCATACACCTTATGGTTGGTCAAACGCCCCCGACGAAAATCATCATTATCCATAGCAGGAAGATCATCATGGATCAAACTTCCAGTGTGAATCATCTCAAGCGCCGCTGCAACCTGAGCATGAGCTGGCGCGATAGACAGCTGCAAGGACTCCAAAACTTCTAGAAGTAGATATGGGCGAATCCTTTTACCACCTGCATGTATGGAATAAAGAACAGCTTCTCTTAAACTGGATGCAAATTGTTGGTCACCATAAAAGTCTTCAAGAGCTAACTCAACCAAAGCTAATTTTTCCTGCTTGTTCATAGTAGTTCACTTTCTGTTCCATCTTCTTGCATAACCTTGACCAAGGTCTTTTCAGCCTTGTCCAGAGTTGCCTGCAATTCTTTTGATAGGATCATTCCTTTTTGAAAAGCAGCAATGGCATCTTCTAGTGCAATTTCCCCATTTTCCAAACTTTGAACAATAGTCTCAAGCTCTGCTAAATTTTCCTCAAATTTCTTTTGTTTTGACATCTCTTACCTCTAATTCTACTTGACCGTCCCTCATCAACAGTGATACTTGGTCATTTTCTTTCAAATCTCTCGCCGAAGCGACGACTACTTCGCCTTTCTTGACGATAGCATAACCTCTGGCTACAATTCGACTAGTATCTAGCATAAGGAGAGCTTCTGATAGACGCTTTACTTCAGCTACTTTTGCATCATAGGTCACAGCCATCTGGCTACGCAGCAGTTTCCTTAATTGTTGAATACGATCCTGATAACGCTGAATCTTGATGATTGGCGATGATTGTTCCAATCGGTGGATTTGTTCTTGAACCTTTTGTTGATTTCGAACCAATTCGGCATTTAATCCTTGCTTCAGTCGCAACTCTAACTGATCCAATCGTTGCAAATATCCATCATACAAACGTTCTGGTTGTCTAAAAATGACGGATTGACTGAGGTTTCTCAAAGCTTCTTTTTTCTTTGATAAAGTATGTTTAACAGCTGTAGTCATCCGCTTCTCTTGATTCTGAAGGTAGGTCAAAAGGTCTAACTTAGTTACTGGTGTAGCGAATTCAGCAGCAGCTGTCGGTGTCGCAGCCCTCTTATCCGCAACAAAATCAGCCAAAGTGACATCTGTTTCGTGACCCACACTTGAAATGATGGGTAACCGTGATTCAAAGATAGAGCGAACTACAATCTCTTCGTTAAAGGCCCAAAGATCTTCAATGGATCCACCACCACGTCCAATAATCAGAACATCTAAATCCTCTCGTTCATTAGCTCTCGCAATATTACGAGCAATCTCCTCTGATGCCCCTTCACCTTGAACTTTAGTAGGGTATAGGACAATCTCTACTCCTGGGAAACGTCTGCTAACAGTAGTAATGATATCCTGAATGACAGCACCACTTCGACTGGTCACCACACCAATTCGTTTTGCAAACTGAGGAATTGCTTGTTTAAAGCGTTCTTGAAAAAGACCTTCTTCTGATAATTTCTTTTTTAGCTGTTCAAACTGAATAGCAAGTGCACCGACACCGTCTGGTTCAACTTTTTCAATAATAATCGAATAGCTTCCACTTGGCTCATAGACTTGGACGCGACCAACTACATTGATCTTCATGCCTTCTTCTAAGTCAAAACCTAGTTTTTGATATATCCCCGACCAAATGGTTGCCTGAATAACTGCTCGGTCATCTTTTAGAGAAAAATACTGATGCGTTGGACGCTTACGGAAGTTAGAGACTTGACCAGTTAAATAGACCCGTTCCAAATAGGGGTCTCTATCGAATTTCATTTTTAAATACTTGGTCAAAGTTGTGACCGATAAATACTTTTCCATCTCTACCTCCTTCTTTTCTCTAGTTTACCTTGGGTATTATTATACCAAAAATATGCTTAAAAATCTCTTTTTTCATCACTAGAAAACGAAAACAAGACTGAATTTCTTTGATCTTTTTTTATAATATACAAAAGCCCCTGGAAAAAACCAAGGGCTTTTATTAGTTCACTGAACTATTTTATTTTTTCAAGTTGTAGAATGATTTCAATCCACGGTATTCAGCTACTTCACCAAGTTGGTCTTCGATACGAAGCAATTGGTTGTATTTAGCGATACGGTCTGTACGTGAAAGTGAACCAGTCTTGATTTGTCCTGCGTTTGTTGCAACTGCGATGTCAGCGATTGTTGAATCTTCTGTTTCACCTGAACGATGTGATACAACGGCAGTGTAACCAG
This sequence comes from Streptococcus infantis, assembly GCF_047463615.1. Taxonomy (GTDB): domain Bacteria; phylum Bacillota; class Bacilli; order Lactobacillales; family Streptococcaceae; genus Streptococcus; species Streptococcus infantis_X. The sequence continues at coordinate 327,930 of NZ_JASHDO010000001.1, forward strand.
CTTCTTTAGCCATTTCGATAGCGTCGAATGTTTCAGTAAGAGTACCGATTTGGTTAACTTTGATAAGGATTGAGTTAGCAGCGCCTTCAGCGATACCTCTTTCAAGGTAAGCAGTGTTTGTTACGAAGAAGTCGTCACCAACCAATTGAACTTTACCACCAAGACGTTCAGTAAGAGCTTTCCATCCATCCCAGTCGTTTTCGTCCATACCATCTTCGATAGTGATGATTGGGTATTTGTTTACCAATTCTTCAAGGTAGTCGATTTGTTCTGCAGAAGTACGAACAGCAGCGCCTTCACCTTCGAATTTAGTATAGTCGTATACTTTACGTTCTTTATCGTAGAACTCTGATGATGCACAGTCAAATCCGATAAATACGTCTTTACCTGGAACATAACCAGCAGCTTCGATAGCAGCAAGGATAGTTTCAACTCCGTCTTCAGTTCCTTCGAAACGAGGAGCGAATCCACCTTCGTCACCTACAGCTGTTTCAAGACCACGGCCTTTAAGGATTTTCTTAAGTGCGTGGAAGATTTCAGCACCCCAACGAAGAGCTTCTTTGAATGTTGGTGCACCAGCAGGTACGATCATGAATTCTTGGAAAGCGATTGGAGCGTCTGAGTGAGAACCACCGTTGATGATGTTCATCATTGGAGTTGGAAGAACTTTAGTGTTAAATCCACCAAGGTAGCTGTAAAGTGGGATTTCAAGGTAGTCAGCAGCAGCGCGAGCTACAGCGATAGACACACCAAGGATTGCGTTAGCACCTAATTTACCTTTGTTAGGAGTACCGTCAAGTGCGATCATAGCACGGTCGATAGCTTGTTGGTCACGTACATCGTAGCCGATGATTGCTTCAGCAATGATGTTGTTTACGTTGTCAACAGCTTTTTGTGTACCAAGACCACCGTAACGAGATTTGTCACCATCACGAAGTTCAACTGCTTCGTGTTCACCAGTAGAAGCTCCTGATGGAACCATACCACGTCCGAAAGCACCTGATTCAGTGTAAACTTCTACTTCAAGTGTTGGGTTACCGCGTGAGTCTAGGACTTCGCGAGCGTAAACATCAGTAATAATTGACATTTTATACTCTCCTTATGAGTTATATTTTTTACACCTCTATGATACCTTAAAAATCATCGTTTTTCAAGGAAAAACGTTATCTTTGTGCAAATTTTCCTTAACTTTATAAAGTAATCGCTTTCTTTTGTCTGTTTTCTCCTTTATTTTATGATATACTATTTTTATGACTGATGTATCAAAACAAATCCTAGAAAAAGCTCATGGTGGGCTTAAACTAAATCCAGATGAACAGAGACGTTTTCTCGGCACTTTTGAGGAACGTGTCCTTGGCTATGCAGACCTAGAAACAGCTAATGATGATAATTTTTATAAGGGTTATGTATCTATTTTAGAGAGTCTAAAAAAAGAATCTGAACCTCTGTTTGTCAAGATTTCTCCTCAAGTAGTATTTGAAAAACAGGTCTATTATTTAAAACAAGCCAAAGATGCTGACTGCCAAGCGACTATCGTTTCAGAAGATCACAATTCATCCCCTTTTGGCTTGATTATTCATAGTGATGCACCTGTTCAAATAAATGAAAAAGACCTTAAAAAGGCCTTTCCATACTTGTGGCAAGAAAAAGAGACCAAAGCTCCTACTTCTCTTTGGAAAAAATGGTTTGGTTAATTCTTCTTCAAAGCTAAGATCTGACCAATGTTTGCCGCTGTATTTTCTAAATAGACTGTTGCCTTTTTCAGACTCTCTTCTAGTGGTTCACTTTTTTCTAAGATAGAAAAGGCTGCAACGAGATTTTCAAATGGTAAGGATGGTAAATCCTCTGACAAACTCCCACAAATAGCAATAACTGGAACACCATCTGGTGTTCTTTTTGCTACTCCAATTGGAGCCTTGCCAGCAAGACTTTGAGCGTCTAACCTACCTTCACCAACGATGACAAGATCTGCATCCGTAACCTTCTGATCAAAACCGATTAGATCTAAACAAGTTTGAATACCAGACACAATTGTTGCTCCAGCAAAAGCACATAAGCCAGCTGCAATACCGCCGCCTGCTCCAGCTCCTTCCAGCTTTAAGATTTCAGGGGCCACATCACGATAGAAGTTTTCAATAGCATCATCAACTTTTTGAAATTGAGCTGGGTTTAACCCTTTTTGCTTCCCAAATGTATAGGTGGCACCGCGAATTCCACAGAGTGGATTGGTAACATCTGCTAAGATTTTGATATGCACATCAGAAGGAATAGATATAACTTTCTCCTTTGAGATATCAGTAATTTCAAACAAAGACTGACCAATAGCTAGAAGTTCATCTCCATTTTTGTCATAGAACTGGTAACCAAGTCCTGAGGCAATTCCAATACCACCATCGTTACTGGATGTCCCACCAACTCCTATATAGATCTCTTTCATTCCTTGTTTGATTAAATATAGGATCAGTTGACCAATCCCCTTTGTTTGAATCTTCAGGGGCTTTCTTTTTTCAACAGGAATTTTAGCAAGACCTATCAAATCTGCAACTTCAAATAAAGCAAGATTTTCTTTATAAACATAAGGCATTTTCACCTCATCTCCATAGGGGCCTGTCACTAAAGCAGTTTTTTCTACAAGACCAAGTGAATTTTTAATGGCATCCACTGTTCCTTCCCCTCCATCGCCAACAGGTAAAAGTAGAAACTCTGAATCGGGTAAGGATCTTTTCAAGCCTCCTTTAATCGCTTCAGCTACTTCATTTGCGGGGAGACTCTCCTTAAAGGAATCTGGTGCGATTACAATTTTCATACTCTCCTCTTTCTAGTCAAAGAAAATCTATCAGTTTCATTACTTTTGCGAAATCTCTCTCATCAATATGATGCGGGATTTCATTTTTTAGAAAATCCTTGGCACAGAAGGCAACTCCAATGCCAGCTCTCTTCAACATTGCTAAATCATTAGCTCCATCTCCAATAGCAATTGTTCTATCAATTGGTACCTCTAATTCATCAGCCCATCTTACTAGGGTTTCTTTTTTAACTTCTCTGCTGATAATAGGACCAACAAGATTTCCAGTTAAATGACCATCTCTGATTTCCAGTTGATTAGCAGCAAATAATGAAATTCCTAAATCTTTTGCTATTCTTTCAACCACAGGTGTAAATCCACCCGAAACTAAACCCACTTCTATCTGATTTTTTTGCAGAGTGTTAATAAATTGCGCAGCATTTTTACTAAGGTGTAGTTCATGATAAATCTTATCAAAAGTATCTACAGATAGTCCTTGTAATAAAGAAACACGTTTTCTCAGGCTTTCTTCAAAATCAAGTTCTCCTCTCATAGCTTGGGCAGTCAGTAGAGCTACTTCTTCTTCACATTCTGCTTCTTTCCCCAACAAATCAATAACTTCCTCTTCTATCAGTGTCCCATCTACATCCAGTACACAGAGTCCTTTAATTTTTTTCATATAATTGCCTTACTTTCAGAATCTCAAAAAATCGTATGAAGGTATCATACGATTTTAACTATTTAGTTTGCTAAACTGTGATACAAATCAAGATATGACTTGCAGGCTGTATCCCAAGAGAAATCACATTCCATGGCTTGAACTTGCATATTTTTCCAAACATCAGGATGGTTGTGATAAACATCCAAAGCTGTTTGCAATGCCCAGATGAGCCAGTATGGAGTTAGGTTGTTAAAGCTAAAGCCTGTACCTGTTCCTTCAATTGGATTAAAGGCTTGAACAGTATCTCTAAGTCCACCCACCTCGTTTACTAAAGGAAGCGTACCATATCTCATGGCCATCATTTGTGAAAGTCCACACGGTTCAAAGCGACTTGGCATGAGGAAAATATCACATGCTGCATAAATCTCTTGAGCTAATTTCACATCGAAAGTAATATTGGCAGAAAGTTTTTCTGGGAATACTTGACTAAACCAAGAGAAAGCTTGTTCAAATCCTGGATCTCCAGTTCCTAAGAGAACAATTTGAATATCCTCTTGAAGCATACGATGCAGGCTTTCAACCACCACATCAAAGCCCTTCTGACGAGTCAAACGTGACACGATACCAATCATTGGAACATCAGGACGTACTGGAAGACCAACTCTTTCTTGAAGTTTCGCTTTATTTTGAGCTTTTCCTGACAGATCAGTTTTATTAAAATGATACTCTAGTAAAGCATCCGTCTCTGGGTTGTATAGATCAGTATCAATTCCGTTTACAATACCAGAAACCTTACCAGATTCCATACGAAGAATCTGATCAATACCGCAACCAAACTCTGTAGTCATGATCTCATAAGCATAGCTCGGTGACACGGTTGATACACGGTCTGCATAGAGAATACCAGCCTTCATCCAGTTAAGACAATCATTCCAACGAACTGTTCCATCAGCGTAGCGCTCAAATCCAACCCTGAACAAGTCCCAAAGCATGCTTTCAGAGAATTGACCTTGAAATTCCAAGTTATGAATGGTCAAAACAGTCTTGATTCCTTGGTAGGCTTGAATCCATCTGTACTTTTCCTTCAATAAGAAAGGAATCATTGCTGTATGGTAGTCATGAGCGTGGAGGACATCAGGGATAAATCCAATACGCTCCATCGCTTCAAGGGCTGCAAGTTGGAAGAAGGCAAAGCGTTCACCATCATCAAAATCTCCATACACATGTCCGCGGAAGAAATAATATTGATTGTCAATAAAGTAGAAAGTAACACCATTTAAAACAGTTTTCTTAATTCCACAAAATTGTCTGCGCCAACCAACATATACTTCGAATTGAAGGACATCTTCGATCTGATCACCAAACTTGGCTTCAACCATGTCATAGTAGGGTAAGATAACAGCAACTTCATGCCCAGCTTTTACTAATGATTTAGGAAGTGCTCCGATAACGTCTCCCAATCCACCTGTTTTTGAAAAGGGAGCGCCCTCTGCTGCTACAAATAAAATTTTCATGAAAGGACATCCTCTGTTACTTTTTCGCCTTTTTTGATGATAACAGGATTTTCTGCTGTACCTCGAATAACAACTCCCTCAGCTATTTCAGCACCCTTATCTACAATTGCATACTCAACTTGTGCACCTTTACCAACGATAACGCGAGGGAAAATAAGAGACTCTTTAACCAAGCTATCTTTATTGATTCGAACATTACGCGAAATAATAGATTTATCCACTTCACCTTCAATGATACTACCAGAAGCAAATTGAGATGTGTTCACTTTTGAACCTGATGCATAGTAGGTAGGTTCTTCGTTTTTAACTTTAGTATGAATTTTTTGATTTGGTGAGAACAAAGAGTAGAATTTTTGCTGATTCAGCATATCTAAATTAGCTTGATAGTATGTTTCTACTGAATGAATATTTGCTAGGTAACCTGTATATTCATAGGCAAAGGCACCTTCTTTTGCTGCCAAATCACGAAGAACATAACGTAATTTTTCTGGATGCTCTTTTTGAGCTTCTTCTTCCAAACGCTTAATCAACCATTGAGTGTCTACAACAAAGATATCTGTTGACATATTGTAGAAATCTTGGTCAGATTTTTTATCAAAGAGTTTGTGAGAAAGCACGTGGTCAGTTTCATCAATATCAAGGATAGCATTTACTTCTGAAATATCTTTCTTAGGTAATTTCTTATAAACTACTGTAATCGGTGATTTTGTTGTATTATGCAAATGGAAAACTTGATTGAGATCGATATTCACTAAAACATCACAGTTCAAGGAAACGGTTTGGTCTGAACCTGAACGTTTTAGGTAAGTCAAAAGTTGTTGATAGTACTCTTTACCAACAGTGCTACTTTCTACACGAGTATTGTAGATTCCAAGATAGTAGTGGCTAAGAAGGGTATTTAAGCCCCACTCACGACCTGAACGAATATGGTCAAATACAGAGCTGATGTTATCTTGTTGGAAGATTCCAAAGATACTACGAACCCCAGCATTTGCTAAACTTGAAAGTGGGAAGTCAATCAAACGATACTTTCCTCCAAATGGCAAACTTGCCACTGGACGGTTACTTGTCAAGGTTGACATATCATGGAAACCAACGGTATTTCCTAAAATCGCTGAATATTTATCAATCTTCATCTGTTGCTACCCCCACTACTTCGTTATATCCGACAACTTGTACTTCTTCTGTACCATCAATTTCAACACCATCGGCAATAATTGCACCTTCACCGATGATTGCACGTGTAATTTTAGCACCTCTACCGATAACTGCTCCACTCATGATGACAGAATCAACAACTTCTGCTCCCTTACGAACTTGAGCAGTTGTAGAAAGAATAGAGTGTTTCACTGTACCATTTACGTAACAGCCGTCCACTACAAGAGAGTCTTCTACTTGAGCAAATTCTCCAAGGAAGTTTGGTGGAGCGATAAGGTTACGAGAATAAATTTTCCATTGACGGTTACGGCTATCTAGAGCATTTTCTGGAGAGATGTATTCCATATTTGCTTCCCAAAGTGATTCGATAGTACCAACGTCCTTCCAGTATCCATTGAATTCATAAGCATAGACACTTTCACCAGTTTCAAGATA